>CAYOSS010000131.1:0-1833 GCA_964406705.1 uncultured Eubacteriales bacterium | reverse complement strand
GTTTCGTCCACCGGACGCGCTCGGCTTCATTCCCGCGCAGCGAGAAGAAGCCCCCCGGCGCCGGGCGGTGCCGGATCCCGCCTAAGAGCCTCCCGTCAGCTTCTCCAGGGCGGCGAGCTTCACCGCGACGGCGAGTAAGTGCGTCGCCGCTTTCAGCTCCACGACGGACGGGTAGCTCGGGGCGACGCGGATGAGGCTGTCGTCCGGGTCCTTACCGTAAGGGTAGGCGGCGCCGGCGTCCGTCAGGGTCAGCCCCGCCTCCCGGCATAATGAAACGACCCGTTTCGCGCAGCCTTTCAGCACGTACAGGCTGATGAAGTACCCCCCTCGCGGCTCGTTCCAGTGCGCTATCCCGCAGGAACCCAGCTCGGAGCGCAGCCCGTCCGTCACCGTGTCGAACTTGGGGGTTAAAATCTCCGCGTGGCGGCGCATCTGAGCCTCGACCGCCCGCAGGTCCGGCAGGAACCGGGTGTGCCGCAGCTGGCTCAGCTTGTCGGGTCCTATTGTCTGGAACGAGAGCCTCCGCCGCAGCTCCGCCACGGTCCGCTCGCCCGAGCATAGCGCCGCTACCCCCGCGCCCGCGTAGGTGATTTTAGAAGTCGAGGCGAACTGGATTATCATATCCGCGTTGCCGAGCGGCGCCGCCTCGTTGTAAATATTGAGAAGCGGCCTGTCCCCCGCAGCCAAAGTGTGGACGGCGTAGGCGTTGTCCCAGAAAATCTTAAAGTCGGGAGCCGCCGGGCGCAGCCTCGCGAGGCTCTTCACCACCTCGTCGCTGTAAGTGACCCCCCCGGGGTTGGAGAAACGCGGCACGCACCACATACCCTTGACCAGCGGGTCGGCTACACGCCGCTCAACCTCCGAAATCAGAGGCCCGTCGTCGTTCATAGGGACGGGGATCATCCCGATACCCAAGTACTCGCAAATGGCGAAGTGCCTGTCGTACCCCGGCACGGGGCACAAGAACTTCACATCGCCCTGTTTAAGCCAAGGCTCGCCCCCGCCGTAGCCTTTATACAGCCCCTGCGCCACCGCATCGAACATAAGGTTCAGCGAGGAGTTGCCGCCCACTAAGACGAGGGACGGGTCCACCCCGAAAATCTCGGCGAACAGCCGTCTCGCCTCCGGGAGCCCTTCCACCCCGCCGTAGTTGCGGGTATCGACCCCGCTCGCCGAGACGCAGCCCCCCTCCGGGGCGCCGGACACCGGGTCGGAGAGGTTCAGCTGCTCCGGCGACGGCTTCCCCCGGGACATATCGAGCTTCGTCCCGGCCGCCTTCAGCCGCTCGTATTCCTCCCGGACGCGTTCAAGCTCGCTTCGGGCTTCATCTTCGCCGAGCTCAGAGTACTTCATCTCCGGCGCCTCCCGCCCGGCAACTCATACTTCATCGCATAAGCCCCCACTTTTCAGTATCCGTCTTATTATAGCACATACCGGCGGCGGTTGCAAGCTTTTTTAGGAGCAGTTATCGGCTAATAAGCCTTTGCCTCTCGTCCCGGAAGCCGGCCTGTTTGTGACGAGAGGCAGTCCGGCGATGCCGACGGCTCGCTCGGCTCCGCCCGGCCCCCGGGGGGGAGGGGGGGTTGCCTCTCGCTGCGCGAGGGTAGCTTATTTATTCCCCCAGCGCAGCTGGGGAACGTTGTCCGCTTTTCTCTCTCAGCCAACGGGCGAGGCTAATTCCACTGGCTTGGCTTCGCCCGTCCCTGTAGGTTTCTTCTCGCTGCGCGGGGGTGGCTCTGCGGTATCGGGAGTTTGCTTCGGCTTCGCCGGGTTCGCGTGAGCCGGTCTGTTCCCTACCGGGAGGAAACCCGAGTGGTTTTTCCCGCTATCGAC
>CAYOSS010000130.1:0-2066 GCA_964406705.1 uncultured Eubacteriales bacterium | reverse complement strand
GACGAGCCGGGCACCGCAAGGTGGGCAGAGCCTCCCCAAAGCTGAAAGCCCTCAGTCATCGCGACCTACCCAATGCAGCGAGAACCAGCACCCGGCGCCGGTGCGAGCCTCTGGCACCTCAAATCCGCCCCCGCGAAGCGGGATAAAACCCCCCAAGCATCAGGTGCCAGCTGTCAGCTAATCATCCAAAGGAGGAAAATTATGGGAATTATCACTGCCGACTTTATGCTGCACGGCGAAACGGCGAGACGGCTCTACCACGGGTGCGCGGAGAGCCTCCCGATTATCGATTACCACTGCCACCTCCCCGTACGCTACATCGCGGAGGACCACCGCTTCGCCGACGCCGCGGAGCTGTTCTTGGGCGGCGACCACTACAAATGGCGGCAGGAGCGGATCTGCGGGGTACCGGAGCGCCTTATTACCGGGGACGCGCCCCCCGAGGAGAAGTGGGCGGCGTTCGCGGGAGTGCTCCCCAAAATGCCGGGCAACCCGCTCTACCACTGGACCGCGCTGGAGCTCTCGCGCTACTTCGGGGTGGACGAGCCGCTCTGCCCCGCCAACGCCGGCGAAATTTACCGGCACTGCACCGCGCACTTAGCCGGCCCCGGCTACACCGCGAGGGGGCTTATAGAGCGCTCCGGCGTGGAGGTCATATGCACCACGGACGACCCGGACGACGACCTTTCGTATCACCTTAAGATTGCGAGGGAGGGCTTTGGCGCTAAGGTTTACCCGGCTTTCAGACCAGATAAGTACCTGCGAATTAGCCGCGCGGAGTTCCCGGGCCTGCTACGGCGAGCCGGCGTCGCGGACTTCGCGGGGCTTGTCGCCCACCTTCGCGGCAAGGCGCACTACTTCGCCGAGGCGGGGTGCCGGATCTCGGACCACGCGCTGGAGTCAGTCCCCTTCGCCCCGGACGGCGACCCGGACGAGGTTCTCCGCAAACGCCTCGCGGGAGAGCGCCTTACCAAAGAGGAGGAGGACGTCTTCGCGACGGCGCTGCTTACGCGTCTCGCCGAAATATATAAGGAGTTGGGCTGGGCGATGCAGCTGCACATAGGGGCGCTGCGGGACAACAGCCCCGCTATGTTCCGCGCCTTGGGGCCCGACACCGGCTTTGACAGCGTGGGGGATGCGGGTCTCGCGAAGCCCCTCGCCGGGCTTTTGGGGCATCTCAGCGAGGCGGGAACGCTCCCCAAGACCATCGTTTACCCGCTGAACCCCGCCGACTACTACCCCGTCGCGACGCTCGCCGGATGCTTTAGCGAGGAGGGCGTCGGGGGACTAGTGCAGCTTGGCGCGGCGTGGTGGTTTCTGGATCACAAGGAGGGGATGTTACGGCACCTGAGGACGCTCGGCGCGCTGGGCAGCGTAGGGACGTTCATCGGGATGCTCACCGACTCGCGCAGCTTCGTCTCCTACCCCCGGCACGAGTACTTCAGGAGGATATTCTGCGACTGGCTGGGCGGGCTGGTCGACTCCGACGAGTACCCCCGCGACCCCGGCGCCCTCCGCGCCCTCGTCGCCGCGGTTTGCCACGACAACGCCAAGGAGTGGTTCGGGTTTTAGGGGAAGTTTGTCCCGCTGCGCGGGTAGCTTTGCGGGGTCGGGAGCTTGCTTGGCCTCCGTCTGGGTCCGGGGGATGGTTCCCGCTGCGCGAGGATAGCTTTCCAGTTATTCCCGGCTTGGCTGGGCAGCGTGTCCGCTTTTCTTCTCTGCGCCGACGGGCGCGGCGGTCCCCCTGCCTTTGGCTCCGTCCGTCCCCTGAGATTTCTTCTCGCTTCGCGAGGGTAGCTTGATTTTTCCCCAGCACAGCTGGGGAACGATGTCCGCTTTTCTTCTCTGCGCCGACGGGCGCGGCGGTCCCCCTGCCTTTGGCTTCGTCCGTCCCCTGAGATTTCTTCTCGCTTCGCGAGGGTAGCTTGATTTTTCCCCAGCACAGCTGGGGAACGATGTCCGCTTTTCTTCTCTGCGCCGACGGGCGCGGCGGTCCCCCTGCCTTTGGCTTCGTCCGTCCCCTGAGATTTCTTCTCGCTTCGCGAGGGTAGCTTGATTTTTCCCCA
>CAYOSS010000129.1:0-2162 GCA_964406705.1 uncultured Eubacteriales bacterium | reverse complement strand
GGGGCTATTATACCACGTTTCAGGAAAGATTTCACGGGGAAAAGGAAAGAACCGCGGGGGCCGAAAATTTTCTCCGAAACCACTTGACAGGGCGGGGGAAAAGTGGTATCATAAGCTCGGTAGCAGTGAAAATAGCTCTTATGTCGCGCCGCGCGACACTATGTATGATGAGGTGACGCATATGTCAAAGAAATATACCCCGCCCGCCGTCGCGCTTACGCCGGTCAAGGCAGACAGTCTTGTGGCGAGCGGAAGTGGTCAGGGCGACCCCGGGGGGGGGAGGGACCCAGTATGTTTAGTCAATATCTAAACGACCTCCCCGACGGCACGTTCCTGGGCGGGGACGGGAAGCCCAAGTAAAAAAGAAAGCCTATATGAGCGGCGCCCTCCGTGTTGCGGCGGGGGCGCTGTTTTTATGCCACGGGGGGGCGCGGGGGCCCCCGAGAGATAGCTTGGCGGCGGCAGGCAGATTCGGGTCAGACCGGCTCGGGGGCCTCTTCTCGCTGCGCGGGGGAGCTTCGCGGGGCCGGGGGTCTGTTCTCGGCTTCGCCCGTCCCCGGGGATTTCTTCTCGCTAACGCGAGGGTTGTTTGTTTATTTCCCCAGCGCGGCTGGGGAACGGTGTCCGTTTTTCTCTCTCGGCCGACGGGCGCGGCTATCCTCGCTGTCCTTGCTCTGCGCGTTAAGGCAGGCTTCTTCTCGCTACGCGGGGGCGGCTTCGCGGTGCCGGGAGCTTGGCTCCGCCCTGTTATTGGAAGCCGGTCTGTTCCCTACCGGGAGGAAACCTGTGTGGTTTTTCCCGCTATCGACGCTTTTCTTTTCCTCTCTCCCCGCGGCAACATACCGGAAGAATGGGGAGAGAGGTAAAAGAAAAGCTTCGCAAAAGAAAAGGAGCTCACGCGCTATACCCCCACCGGTCCGTTCCGGCAGCTCGCAGCCGAAAGGCTGAGTGGTTCCCGGAAGTTATCCGGCGACGCCCTCACCGGGTAGTTTGGGGGGTAGCCGCCACCTATACCGCAGCCCTTGTGCTTATGAGGAAAGCCCGGAGATACCCCCGGCGCCGGCTCCGGGACCCCGCCGGGGTCATTCCGGGCTTACGGAGCCCGGTACAAAGGCTCGCAGGTTCGGGGCGGCTCGCAACTGTCGTTCAAGGCTTTCTGCTTCCGGGCAGCCTTTGCCCGCCGGTTCGGGGAGGCTTGCGGGTGTGCAGGGAGCCCTTGCCGGGGGAGCCCGGCGGCTTGTGGGGTAGCTCGGTGTCGCCGGGGGCTTTCTTGGCTCAGCTCGTCTCCGGGGGTGTTCTTCTCGCTAACGCGAGGGTTGTTTGTTTATTTCCCCAGCGCGGCTGGGGAACGATGTCCGCTTTTCTTCTCTGCGCCGGAACGGTCCGGCTGAAAGAAGAAAAGCGGACAGAAAAGAAGTTCAGCGCGCCGGCTTACCTCTGCGCCGAATGCTGAGAGGTTATGGGGAAGCCGCCACCTGTGCGGCGAGTCTTGTGCTTACGGGGTAGCCCGGTGCTACCGCCAATGCCGGCTCCGGGACCGCACCGTGTTCATTCGTAGCTCGCAGAGTCGGATGCAAAAGGCTCGCAGGTTGGGGCAAGCTCGCCGCTATCGATCTGTGCTTGGCTCTTGTGGGTAGCTTTTTGCCTGCCGGTCGGAGGGTAGCTCGCGGGTGTGCAGGGAGCCACTGCCGAGGGGACCCGGAAGCTCACCGGCGCGAGGGGGAACCCGGCGGCGAACGATAGCCCCATTACCGGCAGCGCGGTGGTTTAGGGGATAGCCCGGCGCTTATTGTCATTTCAGGCTCCACCCTGCTTGCCGCGGGCGCAGCGGGTCGCCCCATACGTGAGGGAGGCCCTCTGCATATCTGCGAGCCCACTCCAACCACCAAGCAAAAAGCTGCCCCACAAGAACCGAGCTCAGTTCGACAGCTGCAAGCTCTCCCAAACCGGCGAGGCTTTTGTACCGGGCTCGGCAAAGCCCTGAATGAACACGGCTGGGTCCCGGAGCCGGCGCCGGCGGGACCTCCGGGTTATCCCCGCGTCAGCGAGAAGCAGGACAGCGGTACAGGTGGTGGCTACCCCCAAACCACTCAGCGTTCGGCGTTGGGGTAAGCCGGCGCGCTGAACTTCTTTTCTGTCCGCTTTTCATAAGGGGCCCCCGC
>CAYOSS010000128.1:0-2372 GCA_964406705.1 uncultured Eubacteriales bacterium | reverse complement strand
TGGAACTTGCGACGACGAAGCCGCGCCCGTCGGCGCAGAGAAGAAAAGCGGACACCGTTCCCCGGCCGCGCTGGGAAAAACAGGAAAGCTAACTTCGCGTTAGCGAGAAGAAGCCCCCCGAGGACGGGCAAAACTGAGTGAGTTGCCGGCATCGCAAGGCTACCCTGTGCAGCGAGAAGAAGCCCCCGGGGACGGGCGGAGCAAAGTTAGCGGGGCCCGCCGCGCCTGCTGGTCAGGAGAAGAAAAGTGGACATCGTTCCCCAGCTCAGCTGGGAAAAATTAGAAAGCCTCCCCGCGAAGCGGGATAAAGCCTCCCGAAACGGGCGGAGATAGACCTTCCGGCACCACAAAGCTATCCACGGAGCACGGTAAGTCTCCCTTAACAGGTGAAAAAGCCCACGGCACCCCCCGAGCCATCCGCGAAGCGAGAAGAAGCCCCCGGAGCCGGGCGGAATCAAAGCCCCCGGCACCTCTAAGCTACTCCGCGCAGCGGGAAACAGCCCCCCAAACAGACCGAAGCCGGGAGACCGCAAGCCCCCCGGCTCCACCAAGCTGTTCCGTGTGAAGAGCAGACCCCCCGCTCCGGGAGGGAGTGACCGCCCCTAACTGTTTGACCCGACCTTGAGGGTCGTATCGTAAGACCGCCCGGAGCGGTAGAAGCGGATCTTGACCGTCTCGCCGGGCTCGGAGTCGTTTGTCAGCGAGATGAGGTCCGTGTAGCTCTTAATATCCTTCCCGTTAAACTGGGTGACTATGTCCCCGCGCCGCAGCCCGGCTTTCTCGGCGGGGCTGCCCTCGTCGACGCCCAGAACCACCGCTCCCGCGGGGTAGCCGAGGCGGGCGAGGGTCTGCTCGTCGTACTTTTTGCTGACCTCGATCCCGATGTAGGGCGTCGGCTGGTCCTTGCGGGCTATGATCCTGTCGCAGATCTCCACCACGTTGTCCACGGGGATGGAGAAGCCCATTCCCTCGAAGCTCTCGTCCACGAATTTAGCGCTGTTGATGCCTATCAGCCGCCCCTTGCTGTCGAGCAGCGCCCCGCCGGAGTTGCCGGGGTTTATGGCGGCGTCGGTCTGTATAAGGGTCATAGTGCTGCCCTGCTCCACGGTGATGCTGCGGTTAAGACCGCTTATGATCCCGTAGCTGGCTGAGCCCATAAACTCAATCCCCCCGGGGCAGCCTATCGCCACGACGTACTGCCCGATTTGCAGGTCGCTCGACTTGCCCACTTCCACGGCGAGCAGCCCGGTTTTATCCACTTTTAAGACGGCTAAGTCGCTGGCGACGTTGTACCCCACGACCGAGGCCGGCACCGCGTTGTCTGGGTCCGAGGCGAAGTAGATGTTGATAACGTAGGACTGGTACTCGAGGGCGTCCGAGATCACGTGGTAGTTGGTGATGATGTACCCGTCCGCCGAGTAGACCACGCCCGAGCCCTCGCCTATCTCCGAGGTGCTGCTCCCCCCGAAGAAGCTCTGCATCGACGCGGAGGTGCTGATCCCCACCACGCTGTCGGCGCATTTGGCGTAGACCGCCTCGACCATCGACTCGACCTCGTTCTCGATGGTGACCTTTTGCGGGGGAACGGTGTTGCTGTTGGATGTGCCGCTTGACGACGAGACGTTCCCGGCGGGCTTGACGGTGCTCTTTACTATTAAGCCGCCTCCCACGGAGCCCAACAGGGCCGCCGCAAGCGCGACCGCGATTATCGTTACGGCGAAGCGGGCTGACTTCTTCTTTTTTGGCTTACCCGGTTTGCCGCCCGATCCGCCCGACCCGGGGGAGTAGACCGACCCGCCGCCGGAATACCCCGAGCCGCCGCCGGAATAAGAGGAGCCGCCGTCCGAGTACCCCGAGCCGCCGCCCGAATAGGCGGAGCCGGAATACCCCGATCCCGAGCCCGCCGTGTAGCCGGAGGATCCGTCCGAGCCGTAGCCCGATCCGCCCGAACCATAGCCGGAAGAGCCGCCTGAACTATAGCCCGAGTTACCCGTCCCGTAACCAGATGAGCTGCCCGACCCGTAACCGGTGCCGCTCGCCCCGTAGGCGGACGAGGCGCCCGATCCGCCCGTCCCGTAGCCCGTGCCTCCGGCGGAATAGCCCGCCTGACCGCCCGAGCTCTCCGCCCGACCGCCCGCGTCCTTCGGCTCCCCGTCCAACAGGGGGTTGTACGCGTTGGGATCCCATTGGTCGCCGCCGTTGTACATAGCAAAATCCTCCCTTTATGTTGTGCGCGGCCCCCGCCGCCCGCTTTCCTCTATTATTCTAAAGGGCTAATTTGACATATGTTGGGACTAATTGTAAACAATTCGTAAATCCGGGGGAGCGGGTTCTTTCCTTTTCTCCGTGAAAACTTACGCGATGACCTGCGG
>CAYOSS010000127.1:0-2404 GCA_964406705.1 uncultured Eubacteriales bacterium | reverse complement strand
AGCGACGAGCCGGGCACCGCAAGGTGGGCAAAGGCTTTGCGGTGCCGGGAGCTTGCTCCGCCCGTTTAGCGGAAGCCGGTCTGTTCCCTACCGGGAGGGAAACTAAGTGGTTTTCTTTAGCAATCGACGCTTTTCTTTTCCTCTCTCCCCGCGGCAACATACCGGGAGAATGGGAGAGAGGTAAAAGAAAAGCTTCGCAAAAGAAAAGGAGCTCACGCGCTATACCCTCACCGGGCGGTTCCGGCAGCTCGCAGACGAGGGGCTGAGCGGTTCCCGGAAGCTATCCGGCGACGCCCCTCGCTGAGCGATTACGGGGCAGCCGCCACCTGTACCGTTACCCTTGCGCTTCGCTTCGCGAGGAGGGCCCGGATGTACCCCCGGCGCCGGCTCCGGGACCTTGCCGGGGTTATTCGGGGCTTGCCGTGTCCGGTACAAAAGGCTCGCAGGTTTGGGGGCGGCTCGCCGCTGGCGATTTGGGCTCGGTTTTTCCGGGCAGCCTTTTTGCCCGGTGGTTGGGGGTAGCTCGCGGGTGTGCGGGGGATTTCGGTCGGGGGAGCCCGGAGGTGCAGGCGGCTCCGGGCTCCGGGAGCTTTTTCTCGCTACGCGAGGGTGGCTTATTCATCCCCCAGCTATGCTGGGGAACGATGTCCGCTTTTCTTCTCTGAGCCGGCAGGCGCGGCTGAAAGAAGAAAAGCGGACAGAAAAGAAGTTCAGCGCGCCAGTGGGCTGGGTGGTTCCCGGGGAGCCGGGAGGTACGCCATTCACTGAGTGGTTGTGGGGTAGCCGCCACCTGCGCGGCTGCTCTTGCGGTCGCTGACGCGAGGGAAGCCCGGATGTACCCCCGGCGCCGGCTCCGGGAGCCTTGTCGTATTCATTCCCGCCTCGCAGAGTAGGATGCAAAAGGCTCGCAGATCCGGGGGTGGCTTGCCGCTGTCGTTTTGGGCTCGGCTCTTCAGGGGTAGCTTTTTGCTCGCCGGTCGGGGGGGGGGCTCGCGGGTGTACAGGGGGTCCCTGCCGGGAGCCCGGGGACTTCTTCTCGCTAACGCGAGGTTGCCTTTCTAATTTTCCCTAGCTTCGCTGGGGAACGATGTCCGCTTTTCTTCTCTGCGCCGGAACGGTCCGGCAGAAAGAAGAAAAGCGGACAGAAAAGAAGTTCAGCGCGCCGGCTTACTCCAACGCCGAACACTGAGAGGTTATGGGGCAGCCGCCACCTGCACGGCGGGTCTTGCGGTCGCTGACGCGGGGGAAGCCCGGAGGTACCCCCGGCGCCGGTTCGGCAGCCTCGCCGTATTCATTCCTGCCTCGCAGAGTCGGATGCAAAAGGCTCGCAGGTTCGGGAAAGCTCGCCGCTATCGATTTGGGCTCAATTCTTGTGGGATAGCTTTTTGCTTGTCGGTCGGGGATAACTCGCAGATATGCAGGGAGCCTTCCTACTCCGTATGGGGCGACCCACTGCGTTCCCGGTAGACGAGGCGGAGCCAAGAAAGCCCCCGGCGACACCGAGCTACCCCGTGAGCCGCCGTGTCTCCGGCAACGAGGCGGAGCTGAGCGATCCACCGGTCGCCGTCGGGCTATCCCCTAAACCACCGCGCTTCCGGTATGGGGGCAACCTATCGCCGCCGGGTTACCCCTCGCGCCGGCGAACCTCCGGACTCCCCCGGCAGGGGCTCCTGGCGCACCCGCGAGCTACCCCCAACTACCGGGCAAAAAGCTGCCCCATAAGAGCCGAACTCAGTTCGATATTGGCGAGCCGCCCCCACACCTGCGAGCCTTTTGTACCGGGCTCGGTAAGCCCGGAATGAATACGGCGAGGCTGCCGAACCGGCGCCGGGGGTACCCCCGGGTCCTCCTCGCGAAAGCGAACCGCAAGAGCCGCCGTACAGGTGGCGGCTTCCCCCGGACCGCTCGGGTGGGGGCGTCACCTGATAGTTCCCGGGAACCGCTCAGCCCCTCGTCTGCGAGCTGCCGGGACGGACCGGTGAGGGTATAGCGCGTGAGCTCCTTTTCTTTTGCGAAGCTTTTCTTTTACCTCTCTCCATAGTTTCCCTTACGTTGCCGCGGGAGAGAGGAAAAGAAAAGCGTCGATAGCTAAAGGAAAACAGGTCGGTTTCCCTCCCGGTAGGGAATAGACCGGCTTCCCGAACCCTGCGAAGCCGGAGCCAAGCTCCCGCCACCGCAAATCTCTCCCGCGCAGCGGGAACCAGCCCCCCCCCGGACCCGGGCGGAGCCGAGCGAGCCGCCGGAGGCAGCCAAACCCCCTCCCGCAAGCCGGCAGCCCGCCCATCCCGCCAAATTCCCGGAAAATTCCTCTTGACAAACCCCGCCGGCCGCGCTACAATATACTTCGGTGTTGCGGAATTGTGTAAGGGTAGCACGACAGACTCTGACTCTGTTTGTCTGGGTT
>CAYOSS010000126.1:0-2439 GCA_964406705.1 uncultured Eubacteriales bacterium | reverse complement strand
CCGCGCTGGGAATGAAGCCGAGCGCGTCCGGTGGACGAAGCAGCGAAGGCTTCATTTGTGCAGCGGTCGGCGAGGAGCCGCGCGGGGGTGTGCGACGAGCCGGGCACCGCAAGGTGGGCAAAAGACCTCCAAACGCTGAAATCTCTCAGCCATCATAGTCTACCTGGTGCAGCGGGAAGAAAGTCCCCGAAGATAGGCGAAGTCGAGCAAGCTACCGGCATCGCAAAGCTATCAGCGAAGCGGAACGAGCCTTCCCTCGGCATCGGCTAAGAGCTGCCGGCCGCCGGCTAACCCCTACCCCGCGATGATGGCCGCCGCGAGGATCAGCGCCATTCCGACGATTTTGCCGGCGCCTAAGGGTTCGGAGAACACCAGAAACCCTATCACCGCCGCCGCGACCGGCTCCAACGTCGCAATGACCGACGCGGTCCCCGCCGGGATCTTGGACAGCCCCACCGTGTACATAAAATACGGCAGAGTGGAGCAGACGAGCCCCGCTAAGACGAACAGCCCCAACATAGCCGGGTCCGCCACGTGGGAGGCGAGTTTGCCGTAATCAAGAAGAGGGAGCATAGCGACCGAGGCGAACGCGAACGCGTAAAACGTCACGGTGAACGGAGTGTAGCCGCGTTTCACCGCGAGGCCGCCGAATATCGTGTAGAACGAGTAGCAGAGCCCCGCCAATATCCCGATTACGATGCCGACCGCGCCGCCACCCGTCCCGCCGCCGAACGCTCCCGAGACTAAGAACGCTCCGGCCACCGTCGCCGCGACCGCGATAAGCTTGCGGGCGGTGAGCCGCTCCCGCAGGAACAGCGGGGCGAACAGCGCTACGAACGCCGGGGCGGTGTAAAGCAGTGCCGCCGCCACCGACATCCCCGCCATTCTGATGGAAATCTGATAGCAAAAGGCGTTTCCCGCGACGCCGATTACCCCCTGGCACGCGAAAATCCATATATCGCGGGGTCTCACGCGGAACAGCCGCCTGTCGCGCGCCAACATCACCGCGCCGACCGTGACCGCCGTCACCAGGCAACGGAAGAACACCACCTCGGCGGCGCTCGCGCCCCTCGCCGCCAATATGTTGGTAAATAATCCAATTGTGCCGAAAAGAAGGGCCGCTCCCACGACCCAGAGCGAGCCCGTTTTTGTTTTGCCCGGCGTCGCCGCCACCGCGTTTTCCATTCCCTCGGTATGCTTCCTCTCTGTTTTCGGTTGAACCGCCTCGGCGGGGTCCCGGTAACCCTGCTCGCCGGCAAATGCCCCGCAAAAATCCCCCGGCCCTTTCGCCGGAGGAGTTCGCGGCTGACCCGTATCTGATATTTTAGGGGACTTGCCCCACCTCGCGAGTTAGTCTTGCTGCTTTTCCCGGCTGGGCTGAGCAGCGCGTTTGTTTTTTCTTAATTGGGAGAAGCCCGGCAGTGCCGGCGGCTTACTCTCGGCTCTGCTTTGCTCCGTTGCTTTCTTCTCGCTGTGCGAGGCTGATTTTCTCTTTTTCCCAGCGCGGCTGGGCAGCGTGTCCGCTTTTTCCTCGACTGACGGGCTCGGCTATCGCCGCTGGCTTTGGCTCCGCCCAGCTCCGGAGGGCTTCTTCCCGCTGCGCGAGGGGCCTTCGCGGTGCCGGGTGCTTGCTTTGGCTCCGCCCGTTTAGGGTGAGCCGGTCTGTTCCCTACCGGGAGGGAAACCGACTTATTTTTCTTTAGCAATCGACGCTTTTCTTTTCCTCTCTCCCCGTGGCAACATACCGGGAGAATGGGGAGAGAGGTAAAAGAAAAGCTTCGCAAAAGAAAAGGAGCTCACGCGCCAACCCCTCACCGGGCTGTTCCGTAGGCTCGCAGCGAAAGGCTGAGCGGTTCCCGGAAACTATCGGGTGACGCCCTCACCCGAGTGGTTTGAGGGTAACCGCCATCTGTACCGCAGCTCCTGCGCTTGCTGGCGTGAGGGATAGCCCGGATGTACCCCCGGCGCCGGCTCCGGGACCCTGCCGTGTTCATTCGTAGCCCGCAGAGTCGGATGCAAAAGGCTCGCAGGTTAGGGTAGGCTCGTCGCTATCGTTTGGGGCCCGGCGCTTTCAGGTAGCTTTTGTCTGCTGGTTCGGGAGGCTTGCAGGTATACAGCGGACCCCCGCTGGTGAGAGCCCGGCAGCTTGCTGACACGAGGGGGAGCCCGGGGGTACTGGCAGCCCCCGCTCTGGATAGCACAGCGGTTCGCAGGATAGCCCGACGGTGACAGGTTGCCCCACGCCGGGAGCGCGGCGATTTATGGGATAGTCCACCGGTACCGGGGGTTCTGGCTCCACCCTGCCCACCAGGAGCGCAGTGGCTCGCCCCAACACGGAGGAGAAAGACTCCTTGCATATCGACGGACTTTCCTCGACCGCCGGGCAAAAGCTACCCGGAAGCGCCGAGCCCCGAACGATAGCGGCGAGCTTGCCCAAAC
>CAYOSS010000125.1:0-2492 GCA_964406705.1 uncultured Eubacteriales bacterium | reverse complement strand
GTCCGCTTTTCTTCTTTCAGCCGGACCGTTCCGGCACAGAGAAGAAAAGCGGACACGTTCCCCAGCATAGCTGGGGGGAATAAATAAGTCACCCTCGCAAAGCAGGATAAAGCCTCCCGGACCCGGGCGGGGCCAGAGCGACCCGCCGGTATAGCCGAGCTATCCTCGATCGAGAAAGAAAAGCGAGCACCGTTCCCCAGCCGCGCTGGGAAACAAGAATAAGCTATCCGCGAAGTGGGACCGGCTTCCCCTAATCGGGCGGAGCCAACCCCCCGGCACCGCAAAGCTATCCCCCGCAGCCGGGCGAAGCCAGTGCCCCCGGCACCACCGACCTCCCCTGCGAAGCAGGACAATTCCGCCATAACGGGCAAAGCCAGAGATGGTGGGACCACCGCGCCCGTCGGCGCAGAGAAGAAAAGCGGACATCGTTCCCCAGCCCAGCTGGGAAAAATTAGAAGGCTAACCTCGCGTTAGCGAGAAGAAAGCAACGGGGACGAGCGAAGCAGAGCCCCCCCCACCGCAAAACTACCCTCGCGCGGCGAAGATACACCCCTCCGGGCACGGAGCTATCATCTAATCAAACAAACGAAAGGACCCCCTATGGCTGACATCGGCATTGACTTCGGCACATCGAGAACCGTCCTCTTTTCGCGGGGCAAAATCTGCCTCGAGCAGCCCTCTGTCGCGGCGGTGGACACCGAGACCTGGGAGCCGCTCTGCTTCGGGGACCGCGCTCTCGCTATGCTCGGCCGCGCGCCGGAGAACATCACCGTGGTCCGCCCGTTGGAGCGCGGGGTGATAGCGGATTACGACATCGCGGAGCAGATGCTCGCCTTCTATATGAGGGAGGCGTTCGGCCGGCGGGTGATTAAGCCGCGCGTGATGATCTCCGTCCCCATCGGGATCACCCCGGTGCAGCACCGCAGCGTCGCGGATATAGCAGGCTACGCGGGGGGTCGCGGGGTGTGCGCGATCGAGTCACCCATAGCGGCGGCACTGGGGCTCGGCGCCGATTTCACCTCCCCCGGAGGGTATATGGTGGTGGATATAGGCGCGGGGACGACCGACATCGCGACCGTTTCAATGGGCGGAATAGTCCGTTGCGGGAGCGGCAGGACCGCGTCGGGGGACTTTGACGAGGCCATAACGAGGTACGTCCGCCGGGAATTCTCCGTGACCGTAGGCTCCCTCACCGCGTCGCGCATAAAAGAGGAAATAGGCTGCGCCGTCCCCCGGGAGCTGAGCGTCACAATGCGGGCGAAGGGAAGGAACGTCGCCACGGGGATGCCGGCGGAGTTCGAGATCACCTCCGAGCAGGTGTTGGAAGCCCTCGACGAGCCGCTGCGCGACATCTCCCTCGCGGTGCGCGGAGTGTTGGAGAAGACTCCCCCCGACATTGTGGCGGACATATCCGCGCGGGGAATCTACCTCACCGGGGGCGGGTCGCTGCTCTACGGGCTCTCCGAGCGGCTCACAAAGGAGATCGGGGTGCTGGTCATCCCCTCCGACAACCCCCGCTACAACGTGGTTCGGGGCGAGCTGATAGCGCTTAAGAAGCCGCGGCTCCTCAAAAACGGGGACTATGCGTTCCGCTCTGTCAACGAGCTGATTGTGGAGTAGGAGGCGGTATTACGGATAATATGGAGGACTGCCTGGAGCGGGTCTTGGTGAGCGGGGAGGAGCTGTCCGGCATCGTCGGGCGGCTCGCGGGCGAGATCAGCCGGGATTACGACGGCAAAAAGCTGCTCTTAGTCGGGATACTCAAAGGATCGGTCGTCTTTATGGGGGAGCTGATGAAGCGGCTCACCGTCCCCACGGAAATCGACTTTATGAAGGTCTCCTCCTACGGCGGGGGGACGCGCAGCAGCGGCGCGGTGCGGATCCTGCTGGACCTGCCCCGCGAGGACATAGGCGAGCGGGACATACTCGTCGTGGAGGACATCATAGACAGCGGCAGGACGCTCGCCTATCTCACCAAGTACTTAACGCTGAAAGGCGCGCGCAGCGTCAAGACCTGCACCCTTCTCGACAAGCCCTCCCGCCGGGAGGTGGATTTCGAGGCGGATTACGTGGGCAAGGTGATCCCGGACGAGTTCGTGGTCGGGTACGGGCTCGATTACAACGAGGCGTTCCGCGCGCTCCCCTACGTCGCCGTGCTGAAGCCGGAGGTCTACCGGTAGCCGGCGGCTCGGGCCCACCCGGGTCCGGGGGCTGGTTCTCGCTTCGCGGGGGCGGCTTTGCGGTGGCGGGGGCTTGCTTGGCTCCGCCAGGCTGCGAGGGAGCCGGTCCGGCTTCGCGGATAGCTTTGCGACACCGAGGGCGTTGCTCCGCCCGGCTCCGGGGGCTTTTCCCGCTTCACAGGAGAGCTTTGCGGTGGCGTTAGCTCCGGCTCCGCTCTTATCTGTAGCTTTCTTCTCGCTGCGCGGGAGTGGCAATGATGACAGAGAGCTTTCAGCTTTAGGAAGCCTTTTGCCCACCTTGCGGTGCCCGGC
>CAYOSS010000124.1:0-2514 GCA_964406705.1 uncultured Eubacteriales bacterium | reverse complement strand
TATGAAAAGCGGACAGAAAAGAAGTTCAGGCGGACCGGCTTACTCCTACGCCGAACACTAAGAGGTTAGGGGGTAGCCGCCACCTATGCAGCGGCCCTTGTGCCTTCGAGGTTGGTGCTGTGGTCCCGCCAACGCCGGCTCCGGGATCCCGCCGTATTCATTCCTGGCTTACCGAGCCCGATACAAAGGCTCGCAGGTTTGGGAAAGCTCGCGGCTGTCGAACTGAGTTCGGTTCTTGTGGGATAGCTTTTTGCTTGGTGGTTGGGGTAGACCCGCAGATATGCAGGGAGCCTTCCTACTCCGTATGGGACGGCCCCTCACGCTCCCGGCGGGCAGGGCGAAGCCGGAATTACCGATAACCGCCGGGCTTCCTGATAACCGCCGGGCTTCCTTGCGAACCGCCGTGCTCTCGACGTGAGGGCAACCTGTCGTCGCCGGGCTACCCTCGCGTCGGCGATTTTCCGGGCTCCCCCCGGCAGGGTCTCCTTGCATATCTGCGAACCTACTCCAACCAACAATCAAAAAGCTGCCCCCACAGCAGGGAGCCAAAATCGACAGCAGCAAGCCTACCTTAACCGGCGAGCCTTTGTACCGCCCTCGGTAAGCCCTGAATGACCCCGGTGGGGTCCCGGAGCCGGCGCCGGCGGGACCCCCGGGCTTTCCTCGCGAAAGCGAACCACAAGGGCAATGGTACAGGTGGCGGCTTCCCCATAATCTCTCAGTGTCCGGCGTTGGAGTAAGCCGGTCCGCCTGAACTTCTTTTCTGTCCGCTTTTCTTCTTTCTGCCGGACCGTTCCGGCACAGAGAAGAAAAGCGGACATCGTTCCCCCAGCCCAGCTGGGAAAACGAGAAAACTAACCTCGCGTTAGCAAGAAGAGAGCAACGGGGACGGGCGGAGCAAAGCAATCGGTATCATATAGCTATCTGCGACGCAGGGCAACCCCGCCACAGCAGGCGGATCTGATCCTCCCGCCATTGACACCCCCCTCTCATTATGATAAAATACAGTAGAAGGGAGGCCTTGCTATGACAGCGGACTTGCGCGGGACACTGCGGGAGGGGGTATTTAGTAGCCGTGAGCGCTACCCCGGCGCGGAATTTCACTACAGCGTCTATCTGCCGGACATCGCCCCGGCGACCGACGGCTACGCCTTGGCTCTCACCCACGACGGGCTGAACCGCGCCGAGGCCGCCGCCTGCGAAACCCTCGCCCTCCGGGGTGACGCGCCCCCGTGTGTCTACATCGGCGTGTACCCCGGTGTGCTCCGCGACCCCGCCGGCGCGGGCGAGAGAGGGCTGCGGATGAACACCTACGATATGGCGTCCGGGCGGTACGCGGATTTCATTGTGGAAGAGCTCGTTCCCTACATCGCGCGGGCGTACAGTCTGCGACTCTCCCCCTCCCCCGATATGCGGCTCGCCTCGGGAGGGTCGTCCGGGGGGATCAGCGCGTGGAACCTCGTCTGGCACAGGAACGACTTCTTCAGGCGGGCGTACCTCAGCAGCCCGACCTTCTCCGCGTTCGGCGGGGGCGAGGAAATCCCGTATTTGATTAGAAAGTGCGAGCCGCTCCCCATAAAAATCTTCTGCGACTACTCCGAGCACGAGCCGGATGACTACTTCGGCAGCTCCGTCACCGCGGCGGAAAACTTCCGGGGTGCGCTACGGTACGCGGGGTACGAGGCGCGGTTCGAGTACCACCCCGGCGAGGGACATTGCAGCCGCAACGGGGACTACGCCCACGCGCTTAAGCGCCTGCGGTACCTCTGGGAAAACTGGCGGAGCGAACCCGTCCGCGTCTCGGCGAGCCTCCCCTACCTGGACGGCTTAGCAGGGCCCGGTGGCTGGCACAAAACCGAGTACCATTTCCCCTCCCACGAGACTGTTAGGACGGATCGGGGCGAATACCGCGCGAGGGGCGGGAGCGTTACGCTGGTAACGGGCGATAAGGAGCGGTTGCTGACGGACGAGTTCCGCAACATAACCGCGATAGCGCTTTCAAGTGACCGCTGGCGGCTCTACATCGCCGACCGCACCCGGCGCTGTCTTTACGCCGCGACCGTCGCCCCGGACGGCTCCTTTTCCGGAATATACACTTTGGCGTCCCTCCACGTCCCCGCCGAGTGCCGGGACGCGGGTGCTCTCGACATTGCTGTTGACGCGGGGGACAGGGTCTACGCCGCCACCGAAGCGGGTATACAGTGCGTCCGCTCCTTCGGCCCGGTGGACGCCATTTTGCGCGGTCCGAGCGGGGACGCGGTAACCCGGCTCTCCTTAGACGCGGGCGGGAAGCTGTACGCCGAGACTCGCGACGGGGTTTACGCCCGGCAGCTTCGCACTCCCGCCGCGGATCCCTCCTCCCCCACCCCGCCGAGGTCGGACGGATATTACGGAGTAGGGTAAAATAACGGGGCCTCCTCGCTTAACCGATAAATAAACAAAACAAACCCGGCATCCCGAAAGGCGGTTTTACTTAGGGATTTTTGATTTTGAAGAATGCGGCATAGCCGGCGT
>CAYOSS010000123.1:0-2549 GCA_964406705.1 uncultured Eubacteriales bacterium | reverse complement strand
CGCCTTACGGCGCCGCGGGGGCCCCGTATGAAAAGCGGACAGAAAAGAAGTTCAGGCGGACCGGCTTACTCGAACGCCACTCACCGGGTGGTCTGGGGGTAGCCGCCACCTTGACCGCCGCCCTTGTGCTTCGCTTCGCGAAGAAGGCCCGGAGATCCCGCCGACGCCGGCTCCGGGGTCCCGCTGTGTTCATTCCGAGCTTGCCGTGTCCGGTACAAAAGGCTCGCAGGTTAGGGGGAAGTGTGCCGCTGTCGATTTGGGTCCGGCTCTTGTGGGGGTAGCTTTTTGCGTGTCGGTAGGGGTAACTTCGCAGATATGCAGGAAGCCTTCCCCTCGTGTGGGGCGGCCCACTGCGCCCCTGGCGGGCAGAGTGGAACCTGAGACCCCGGCACTCGCCGGGCAGTCCTATGAACCGCTGCAATTCCGGGGGCGGGGGTTGCCAGTACCTCCGGGCTACCCTCGCGCCACCGGGCCTCCGGGCTCTCACCGGCAGGGACTTCCTGCACTCCCGCGAGCCTGCCAGAACCGGTAGGCAAAAGCTACCCGGAAGCGCCGGGTTCCGAACGATAGCGGCAAGCCCGCCCTGACCACCGAGCCTTTTGCATCCGACTCTGCGAGACGGGAATGAATACGGCGGGGTCCCGGAGCCGGCGCCGGGGGGACCCCCGGGCCCTCCTCGCGAAGCGAATCGCAAGGGCAACGGTATAGGTGGTGGCTACCCCCAAACCACTCGGTGAGTGGCGTAGAAGTAAGCCGGCGCGCTGAACTTCTTTTCTGTCCGCTTTTCTTCTTTCAGCCGCGCCCGTCGGCGCAGAGAAGAAAAGCGGACATCGTTCCCCAGCATAGCTGAGGGAATAAATTGGCTATCCCCGCGCAGCGAGAAGAAATCCGCCAAACAGAGCAGAGCCGGAGCTGGCGCCACCACAAAGCTTTCCTGCGAAGCGGGGCAAGTCACCCTTAACAAGCAAAACAAGAGTTCCCGGCGCCACACGCCTATCCCGCGAAGCAAGACAAACTCCCCCATTCTCGGCTGAAAGCGCCTGCCCGCCGGCAAACCCCGGGGGTCTTGCGCTCGGGGGCGGGGCGTGGTATAATAAGACCGCCAACAACGAGAGGGGGACGCGGGTGAAGTACGTCGTCAGCGATATTCACGGGTGCTACGGGCAGTTCCTCGCGCTGCTCCGGGAAATTAACTTCCGGGACAGCGACACCCTCTTCGTCCTCGGCGACTGCGTGGACCGGGGTCCGCGCCCGATGGAGCTGCTGCTCGACTTAATGTGCCGGCCGAACGTCTTCCCCATATTGGGCAACCACGACCTGTTGGCGCTCGTCCTGCTGCGGCGGCTCTGCGCCGACGTCACCGAGGAGAACATTCCCGAGGTACTGAGCCCCGACACTGTGGCGATGCTCTCCGACTGGCTGGCGGACGGCGGAGAGACCACCTACCGGGGCGCGCGGCGGCTCTCTCCCGAACAGCGGCTCGCCGTGGTGGATTATCTGGAGGAGTTCGCCGCGTATGAGGAGGTCTCCGCCGGGGGGCGGGAATACGTCTTGGTGCACGGGGGGCTGGAGCCGTTTCGCCCCGGCGCGCCGCTCTCGTCCTACAGCCTGGACAGCCTGCTCTTCTCGCGGCCGGATTACGGCAAGCCCTATTTCCCGGATAAGTTCACCGTCACGGGTCACACCCCGACGCTCTCGGAGCCCGGCAACCGGGGGAGCATCATCCGCCGGAATAACCACATAGCCGTCGACTGCGGCTGCGTCTTCGGCGGCAACCTCGCCGCGTTCTGCCTTGACACGGAGGAGGAGTTTTACGTCCCGGGGGTTAAATCGCGCTGACGCGGGAGGTCGGGCGGAAGCCGGGGGGCTTCAGGCTTCACCTGTTGCGGGGGCTTCTTCTCGCTAACGCGAGCGTGGTTTCGCGGTACCGGGAGCTTGCTCGGCTCCGCCCGGCGCCGGGGGCTTCTTCTCGCTGCGCGGGATAGCTCGAGGGGTACCGGGGAGCTTCGGCTCCGCCCGTTTTGACGAACTTGTCCTGCTTCGCGGATAGCTTATTCGCTTTTCCCAGCATGGCTGGGGAACGATGTCCGCTTTTCTTCTCTGCACCGACGGGCGCGGCGGTCCCACCATCTCTGGCTTTGCCCGTCCCCGTTGGCTTCTTCTCGCTGACGCGAGGATAGCTTATTTATTCCCCCAGCGCGGCTGGGGGAACGATGTCCGCTTTTCTTCTCTGCGCCGACGGGCGCGGCTTCGTCGTCGCAAGTTCCATATCGCTCGTTTCCACGCTAAAGCGTGAAAAGCTCGCTCATTCCACTGCTCCTCCTCTCCCCACGACGCCTAACGGCGCCGCGGGGGCCCCTCATGAAAAGCGGACAGAAAAGAAGTTCAGCGCGCCGGCTTATCCCAACGCCGGATACTGAGAGGTTACGGGGTAGCCGCCACCTAAACGGCGGTCCTTGTGCTTCGCTTCGCGAGGAAGGCCCGGAGGTCCCGCCGGCGCCGGCTCCGGGATCCCGCCGGGGTCATTCCGGGCTTGCCGAGCCCGGTAC
>CAYOSS010000122.1:0-2721 GCA_964406705.1 uncultured Eubacteriales bacterium | reverse complement strand
ATAAGTACTTGGTAATGGCGGCCGTG
The DNA here is from genome assembly GCA_964406705.1 of uncultured Eubacteriales bacterium. Taxonomy (GTDB): domain Bacteria; phylum Bacillota; class Clostridia; order Oscillospirales; family Acutalibacteraceae; genus CAZRRV01. The sequence continues at coordinate 2,695 of CAYOSS010000122.1, read as the reverse complement.
AGCGTCGTCTTGCCGTGGTCGACGTGACCGATAGTGCCGATGTTTACGTGCGGTTTGGTCCTCTCGAATTTTGCCTTTGCCATTTCGGCGCCTCCTTATAGTTTTCTACTTGTTATTATATCAGAAATCCCGGCGAATTTCAAGGAAAATCGGCGCGGGAGAGGAGGAAATTTTCGCCGCGCACCGCCCCTGCCGAAAACACCGGGAGGGCCCCGACCCCCCTTGCAAACCCTCCTCAACCGCGTTATAATAAGCCATAGACGCATACCCGGCGGTGTTGCCGTAGGAAAGAAGGAATACGCGGTGTTCAGGCTGCTGAAGAAGGAGGGCGCGGCGCGGCGGGGGGAGTTCTCCACCCCCCACGGGACGGTGCAGACCCCGGCTTTTATGAATGTCGCCACGGCGGCGGCGATAAAGGGAGGGCTTGACGCGGGGGACCTGCAGGAGCTCGGCTGTCAGGTGATGCTGTGCAACACATATCACTTACACCTGCGCCCGGGGGACGAGACAGTCGCGGCGATGGGCGGGCTCGGGAGGTTTTCCGGGTGGAGCGGGGTGACGCTGACCGACAGCGGGGGGTTCCAGGTGTTCTCGCTCGCGAAACTCCGCAGCATAGGCGAGGATGGGGTCACGTTCGCCTCGCACATAGACGGCAGGCGGGTGTTTATGGGCCCGGAGGAGAGTATGCGGATACAGTCCAACCTCGGCTCCACGGTCGCGATGGCGTTCGACGAGTGCGTGAAGAACCCGGCGGAGTATTCCTACGCCAGGCAGTCGGCGGAGCGCACCGCCCGCTGGCTTGTCCGTTGCAAGGAGGAGCAGGCGCGGCTGCGCGCGGCGGGCGCGGTGAACCCCGGGCAGCTGCTTTTCGGGATAAACCAGGGTGCGACATACCCGGACCTGCGCCGGGAGAATATGAAGAGAATAGCGGAGCTGGATCTTAACGGGTACGCCGTAGGCGGCCTCGCGGTGGGCGAGCCGGAGGAGATTATGTACGCTATAATAGAGGAAGTAGAGCCTCTTATGCCGCCCGACAAGCCCCGTTACCTGATGGGCGTCGGGACGCCGAGAAACATCATAGAGGGCGTGGCGAGAGGGGTCGACCTCTTCGACTGCGTGATGCCCAGCCGCAACGCCCGGCACGGGCACCTCTTTACTAAGGAAGGTATAATTAACATAAATAACCAGAAGTACGAGCGGGACGACCGCCCCATCGACCCCGGGTGCGACTGTCCCACCTGCCGGGAGCACTCGCGGGGCTATCTGCGGCACCTGCTTAAAAGCGGGGAGACGCTTTACGCGCGGCTCGCGGTGCGGCACAACCTGAGGTTCTACAACCGGCTTATGGAGGAGATCCGCGCCGCGCTGGACGGGGGGCGGTTCGCCGAGTACCGCCGCGAGGTTGAGGAGGTCTACTCAAGGAGGATATAGAGGTACCGGGGGGTGGATCCGGCTCCGCCCGACGGCGGGGGGCTTGCTCGACTTTGTCCGACGCCGGGGGCCGGTTTCTGCTGCGCGGGGTAGCCTTGTGGTGCCGGGGGTCTGGCTCTACCCTGTTTGGCGGATCTCTTCTCGCTACGCGAGGGTAGCTTGATTTTCCCCCAGCTATGCTGGGGAACGATGTCCGCTTTTCTTCGCCCGGCCGACGGGCACGGCGGACCCGCTGGCTTTGGCTCCGCCCAGTGCCGGGAATTTCTTCTCGCTAACGCAAAGTTAGCTTTCTGATTTTTCCCAGCTGGGCTGGGGAACGATGTCCGCTTTTCTTCTCTTCGCCGACAGGCGCGGCTGAAAGAAGAAAAGCGGACAGAAAAGAAGTTCAGCGCGCCGGCTTACTTCTACGCCGAACACTGAGAGGTTATGGGGTAGCCGCCACCTATACCGTTGCCCTTGTGCCTACGGGGGTAGCCCGGGGGTTCCCCGGCGCCGGCTCCGGAACCCCGCCGTATTCATTCGGGGCTCGCCGAGGCCGGTACAAAGGCTCGCAGGTTCGGGCAAGCTCACCGTTATCGCTCTGGGCTCGGTTCTTGCGGGACAGCTTTTTACTTGGTGGTTAGGGGTAGCTCGCGGGAGTGAAGCAAGCTCCTGCCGGGGGAGGCCGGGAACTCGCCGGCGCGAGGGATAGCTCAGCGGCGACCGGTAGCCCCGTTACCGGCAGCGCGGTGGTTTAGGGGATAGCCCGGCGGCGACGATGGATCGCCCGGCTCTGCCCCGTCGCCGGAGACACGACAGCTCGCGAGGTAGCTCGGTGTTGCCGTGGGCTTTCTTGGCTCTGCCTCGCCTACCGGGAACACGGCGGCTCGTCCCATACGGGAAGGGAGGTTCCTTGTATATCTGCGAGCCCACTCTAACTGCCAAGCAAAAAGCTACCCCGCAAGAACCGAGTCCCGAACGATAACGGCGATCTTACCCTAACCTGCGAGCCTTTTGCATCCGACTCTGCGAGGCTGGAATGAATACGGCGGGGTCCCGGAGCCGGCGCCGGGGGTACATCCGGGTCTTCCTCGCGATAGCGAAGCACAAGAGCCGCCGTGCAGGTGGCGGCTTCCCCCAAACCACCCGGGTGGGGGCGTCACCTGATAGCTCCCGGGAACCACTCAGCATTTCGGCTGCGAGCTGCCGGAATAGCTCAGTGAAGGGTTGGCGCGTGAGCTCCTTTTCTTTTGCGAAGCTTTTCTTTTGCCTCTCTCCATAGTTT
>CAYOSS010000121.1:0-2742 GCA_964406705.1 uncultured Eubacteriales bacterium | reverse complement strand
GTTCCACGGGATAGTGCGCGACGCCGAGGGGAGGAAGATGTCCAAGTCCCTGGGCAACGGCATCGACCCTTTGGAGGAGATCGATAAGTACGGCGCGGACGCCCTGCGCTTCACCCTCGCGACGGGCAACACCCCGGGCAACGATATGCGCTACTCCCCGGAGAGGGCGGAGGCGAGCCGGAATTTCTGTAACAAAATCTGGAACGCCGCCCGCTTCGTGCGTATGAACCTTACCGGAAGAGAGACGCCCGAGGCGCTGCCGTCGGGCCTTGCCCGGGAGGACCGCTGGATCTTATCGGGTCTCAACCGCCTTATAGCCGAAGTCACGGAAAACTTGGACAGGTTCGAGATAGGCCCCGCGGTGTCGAAGCTTTACGACTTCATCTGGGACGTCTACTGCGACTGGTATATCGAAATAGCGAAGGTGCGGCTCACCGGGAGCGACGAGGCGGCGGCTGACACGGCGCGGGGGGTGCTGCTTTACGTGCTGACGGCGCTGCTCAAGCTTCTTCACCCGTTTATACCGTTTATTACCGAGGAGATTTACGGCGCGCTCCCGCATAAGGGCGACGCTCTGATTGTGGCGGAGTGGCCCCGGGCGAGCGATGAGCTCTGTTTCCCGGAGGACGAGGCGGCGTTCGGCAAGGTGATGGAGGTAGTCCGAGCCGTCCGCAACCGCCGCGCGGAGATGAACGTCCCCCCCTCCCGCAAGGCGAGCCTTTACATCGCGACCGGGGACCCCGCGCCCTACCTCGAGAGCGAGCCGCTTATCCGCCGGCTTGCCTACGCCGACGATGTGCGAGTGGCGGAGGAGTTTGACGTCCCCGGGGCGGTGAGAGCGGTCACGGCGGACGCGACCGTGGCGATCCCCCTGCGCGAGTTGGTGGATATCGCCGCCGAGACCGCGAGGCTGAGCAAGGAACTTGACTCGGCCCGTCGGGAGGAGGCGTCGGCTTCGGCCAAGCTCGCCAACCCCTCTTTTACCGGGAAGGCTCCCGTCGCCGTGGTGGAAAAGCAGCGCGAGAACCTCCAAAGGTCCCGAGAGAAGATAGCGAAGTTGGAAGCGGGTCTCGCGGAATTGGCCAAGTCCGAGTAGTCGGTCCGTTTGGCTAAATCAGAGTAGCCGGCCCGTTTGATTAAATCGGAGTAGCCGGCCCATCTGGCCAAATTAAAGTAGCCGGCCCGTTTCGCGGCGGATAATACGGCAAAAAAGCAGCCCGGGGGCATCGCGCCGCCGGGCTTTCGCTTGTGTTATGGTCGGTGCTTACACCGCCGGGAGAGAGGAGAGGTCGTAGGGGGTGTGCTGGTAGACTATGTGGTTCAGCCAGTTGGCGAAGAGCAGGTTCGCGTGGGATTTCCAGCGGAAAACGGGGGGCCTCGCGGGACCGTCCCCCTCGAAATAGTTCACCGGCACGGCGGGGGAGAGGCCTCGCCCTACATCCCTGCGGTACTCTTTCGCCAGAGTGTCGCGCCCGTACTCCGGGTGGCCCGTCACAAAAAGGTTGCGGCATCCCTTATCCGCTATGATGTACGGACCCGCCTGCTCCGAGTACGCCAAAACCTCCAAGCCGCTCTCGCGGGAGAGCTCCGCCTCGTTCACGCCGGAATAGCGGGAGTGCGGCGCCCAAAACTCGTCGTCGAACCCCCTCGTCACCGGGTGCAGGAGCGTGGCGGGCTTGTGCGGGTAAACCCCGCTGAGCTTCGCCGGGAGCGCGGTTTTGCCTATCCCGTAATGCGCGTAGAGCCCCGCCAGCGCCGCCCAGCACAGGTACAGTGTGGAGTAGACGTTGCCGCGCGCCCAAGTCAGCACCGAGCACAGCTCCTCCCAGTAGTTGACCTCGCCGAAGGGGAGATGCTCCACCGGCGCGCCGGTGACAATCAGCCCGTCGAAGCGGCGCCCCTTCACGTCGTCGAAAGTCTTGTAGAATTTGAGCAAATGCTCCTCCGAGGTGTTCTTGGAGACGTGTGTCGCCATCTGCATCAGCTCGATTTCCACCTGAAGGGGGGAGTTGCCGAGCAGCCGCAGCAGCTGGGTTTCCGTGGCGATTTTGTCCGGCATAAGGTTGAGGATGAGGATTTGCAGGGGGCGTATGTCCTGCCGCAGGGCGCGAGCCTCCGTCATAAAGAAGACGTTCTCCTTCTCGAGGGTCACCGTAGCCGGCAGCCCGTCCGGGATTTTAATCGGCATCGTTTACCCCCCCTTCCTTCGTCACGGCAAGCGCGGGACTTTAGCGAGCGCGGCATCGCAGCAAACGCGCTCTGTAGTAATCGCGGTACCGTAGCGAGCGCGGCGCGGCAGTATGTACGGCACCGTAGCAATCGCGGCGCAGCAGTATGTACGGCACCGCGGTAATCGCGGCGCAGCAGTATGTACGGCACCGCGGTAATCACCGCGCCGCAGCGAGCGCGGAGCTGTAGCAAACGTGGCGGCGCGGCAATCGCCATACCGCGGCGGGCGACGCACTTTAGCGAGCGTGGCGCAGCAGAATGAACGGCACTGTAGTAATGTCGCATTGTAGCGAGCGCGGTACAGCAGCAAGCGCCGCGCTGCGGCAACCGCGGCACTGCAGCAAAAACCGCCGGACCATCCGCCGGCGGAATTTCGCGAAGTTTGGAGGCACCACCCGGAATCGAACCGGGGAATGAAGGTTTTGCAGACCTCTGCCTTACCGCTTGGCTATGGTGCCATAAAATGGGTGCCGTTTACAAGCACCCTTTGGAGCGGATTACGAGGCTCGAACT
>CAYOSS010000120.1:0-2766 GCA_964406705.1 uncultured Eubacteriales bacterium | reverse complement strand
TAGCGTGGAAACGAGCGATATGGAACTTGCGACGACGAAGCCGCGCCGTTCCGGCTCAGAGAAGAAAAGCGGACATCGTTCCCCAGCATAGCTGGAGAAATAAATAAGCTACCTTCGCGTTAGCGAGAAGCAGCCCCCCGGCGCCGGGCGGAGCCGAAATGACCCGCCGGTAGCCGCCGCGAGCCTGCTACCCGGCAATCGCGGCGCAGAGCTTGCGGGAGAACTCCGCCGGGTTGTCGCAGGGGAGCCCGCTAATCAGCCGGGCGGCGGTGTAGAGTATTTCCGCGTAATCCGCGAGCGCGGGGTCATCCTTGCCGAGGCGCTCTAACTTCTCCGCCACGGGGTGGTGGGCGTTTATCTGAAGGGTGACGTTCGCCTTGACCTTGTCCTCGCCCGCCGCGGGCATGGAGTTGAGCACCTTCTCCATATTCTCGGACAGTCCCCCCTCGCTCGCGAGGCAGACCGGGTTATCCCCCAGCGACGCGGTGAACCGCACCGCCGCGACCTTGTCTCCGAGGGCGTCCTTCATCGCGCCGAGAAGGTCCGCCGAAGCCTCGTTCCTGGCCTTCAGCTCGTCCGTCTCCTCCTCGCCGCCGAACCCCAAATCGCCCGACGCCACGTTGCGGAACTTCTTGCCGGAGTACTCCTCCAGCGTCAAAAGGCAAAACTCGTCCACGTTCTCATAAAGCAGCAGCGCGTCGTAGCCCTTGGCCCTCGCCCCCTCCAACTGCGGGAGCATAGCGGCCTTGTCCGGGGTCTCGCCGCAGGCATAGTAGATCTCCTTTTGATCCTCCGGGCAGGCGTCGACATATTCCTTAAGAGTTACCAACTTCTCCTCTTTCATAGAGCGGAAGAGCAGCAGGTCTTTAAGCTCGTCCTTTCTCGTCCCGTAATCGTTGTACACCCCGAATTTCAGCTGCAGCCCGAACGCTTTCCAGAGCGTCTCGTACTTCTCCCGCTCGCCCGAGAGCATTTTCTCCAACTCCTGGGTGATCTTCTTCTCCAGCGTCTTGGCTATGAGCTTCAGCTGGTGATCGTGCTGCAGCGTCTCGCGGGAAATGTTGAGGGAGAAGTCCGCCGAATCCACCAAACCTTTGACAAAGCTGTAGCAGTCGGGCAGCAGATCGGGGCACTGCTCCATAATCATAACCCCGTCGCAGTAGAGGGCCAGCCCCTTCTTGTAATCCTTGGTGTAGTAGTCGAACGGCGGGCGCGAGGGGAAGTAGAGCAGCGCGTCATAGGTGACCTGCCCCTCGGTTTTGCTGTGGATGACCCCCAGCGGGTCGCTGTAATCGTAAAACTTGTCCTTGTAGAAGTTGTTGTACTCCTCCGGGGTGATCTCGTTCTTGTTCTTGTGCCAGAGCGGGACCATACTGTTGAGGGTTTGCAGCTCCTTAACGGTCTCGTACTCGCCCTCCTTGCCCCCCTCCTTGGGGCGGCTTTCCTCCATCTCCATCATAATGGGGTAGCGTATGTAGTCGGAGTACTTCTTGACGAGGGCGCGGAGCCGGTACACGTCCAAAAACTCGTCGTAGTCCTCATTCTCGGTGTTGCTCTTTATATGAAGGGTGACCACGGTGCCGTGGGAGGGCTTTTCGGCGGGCGAGACGGTGTAGCCGTCCGCCCCCTCGCTCTCCCAGAGGTTGGCCTCCTCGCTCCCGTAGGCGCGGCTGAGCACCTCCACGCGGTCGCTCACCATAAACGCGGAGTAGAACCCGACGCCGAACTGACCTATAATCTCGACCTCCCGCGCGTTCTCGCCCTCCGAATTTTCCTCCTTAAACGCGCCCGAGCCGCTTTTCGCTATCGTGCCGAGATCGTTCTCCAACTCCTCCGCGCTCATTCCGCAGCCGTTGTCCTCGACGGTAAGGGTACGCGCGTCCTTATCCGGGGTGAGGGTAACGCGGAAATCCTCCCGGCGCATACCGACGGCGTCGTCGGTCAGCGAGCGGAAATAGAGCTTGTCCAGCGCGTCGGAGGCGTTGGATATCAGCTCCCGGAGGAATATCTCCTTGTGCGTGTAGATGGAGTTCACCATCATCCCCAATAGCTTCTGCGACTCGGCCTTGAACTGCTTTTTCCTCAACTTGCGTCTCTTCCTTCTCTATTGATTTTCCGGGCCCGGCCCGGGGGTAGCTGGCAGATGTCGGCTGACAGCCGGTGTTCGGGAGGTTTGTCTCGCTGCGCGGGGTAGCTTTGCGGTACCGGGGGCTTGCTCCGGCTTCGCCCGGCGCCGGGGGACTTCTTCTCGCTGCCGCGAGGGTAGCTTGCTTTTCCCCCAGCTATGCTGGGGAACGATGTCCGCTTTTCTTCTCTGCGCCGGAACGGTCCGGCAGAAAGAAGAAAAGCGGACAGAAAAGAAGTTCAGGCGGACCGGCTTGCTCTTACGCCGAACATCGAGTGGGTACTGGGTAGCCGCCACCTGTACCGTTGCCCCTACGGTTCGCTTTCGCGAGGGAAGCCCGGAGATCCCGCCGGCGCCGGTTCGGCAGTCTCACCGTATTCATTCCCGCCTCGCAGAGTAGGATGCAAAAGGCTCGCAGGTTAGGGGAAGCTCGCCGATATCGTTTAGGGCCCGGCGCCTCCGGGTAGCTTTTGCCCGCCGGTTCGGGTAGGCTTGCGGGTGTGCAGGGAGCCTCCCTCCCGTGCGGGGACAAGTCACTGCGTCCCCCGGTAAGCAGGGCGGAGCCGGAACTGCCGGGTGCCGCCGTGCTATCCTATAAATCAGCGCATTTCCGGGGCGGGGGTTGCCAGTACCTCCGGGCT
>CAYOSS010000119.1:0-3035 GCA_964406705.1 uncultured Eubacteriales bacterium | reverse complement strand
ATGGAACTTGCGACGACGAAGCCGCGCCCGTCGGCGCAGAGAAGAAAAGCGGACAACGTTCCCCGGCCCAGCTGGGAAAAGCGAGAAGGGCACCCTCGCGGCAGCGAGAAGAAATCCGCCTTAACAGGGAAAGTTAAGCTAATGGTACCGCAAAGCTTTCTCGCGCTAGCGAGAAAACCCCCCTCGGACAGGAAGCTGTCGCCCGCCGGCTACCGGCTACCCGCCGACCGCCTCGATAAACTCTGTTATATTCCCCTCCGCCAGGACGGACCGGGCTGCTATCTCCTCCGGGCAGACCGGGGAGTCCGCGTTTACGGCGATGTAGCGCGCGGCGGGGTTCGCGCCGACCAGCCGCCAGAATGGGAACTTGATTATCCCGGGGGTATTGTAGCCCACGCCGAGCTCCAGGTACACCGTGGCCCGGCCCCGCGCCCTCTCGATAAATTCCTCGTAGCGCTGTCGCGCGGCGTGCCAGCCCTCGTCCTCTGCGAACTTGTCGTCGGAGCGCAGGTTCATCGTAAGGGGACTCCCGCACCAGGGACAAAAGGGCAGCAGCTCCTCGGGCACCTTCATATCCCGCTGCTCCGCGACCATCCGCCGGACGGTTTCTTCGTTGTCGAAGGTCACCTGCCGGCAGGGAACGGAGCACTGGAACAGCCCGTAGTCCCCCTGCGTGTAGAAGAGCCGCTCTTTATCGAAACCCGCCCTCTGGAAGCAGTGGTCCACGTTTGTGGTGACTACGAAGTAGTCCTTGCCCCGGAGCAGTTCCAACAGCCGCCCGTAGACGGGCTTCGGCGGGTCGCGGTAGCGGTTTATCGTGATGTAGCGGCTCCAGTAAGCCCAGTACTCCCGGGGGTCTGAGTAGGGGTAGAATCCGCCCGAATACATATCCTGGAAGCCGTATTTGTCCCGGAAGTCGGCGAAGTTCTCGTCGAACCTCTCCCCGCTGTAGGTATACCCCGCCGCCGTGGAAAGCCCCGCCCCCGCGCCCACCACCACGGTGCCGGCGGCGCGGAGTATCTCCCCCGCCCGGCGCGCGTTATCCGAGAAGCTCCCGGTACAGCCTGTAATCTTCATCTTTGTAGCAATCGAAAATCACCTCCGTGTCGCCCTTGTACCGCTTAACCGTGTCCACCGCTATTTTAGCCGCCTCGCCGTTCGGGAAGCGGTACTCCCCCGTCGATATGCAGCAGAACGCCACGCTCTTAATGCCGTTTTCCCCGGCCGCCGAAAGGCACGCCCGGTAGCAGGAGGCGAGGGTCTCGCGGTCGCGCTCCGTCACCCGCCCGGCGACGACGGGCCCCACCGTGTGGAGGACATAGCGGCAGGGCAGGTTGAACGCCGGGGTGACCTTGACTCTTCCCGCCGCTTCCTCGTGAGCCTGCCGGCGCATCAGTTCGGCGCAGCGGAGCCGCAGTCTCGTCCCCGCGAAGGTGTGGATGGCGTTATCCACGCAGGCGTGGCAGGGGGCGTAGCAGCCCGTCATACCGGGGTTCGCGGCGTTGACTATGGCGTCGCACTTCAGGCGTGTAATATCCCCCCGCCAGAGGTAAATCCCCGGGGCGGCGGGCTCCAATTCCCTGTAATCCGTCACTGTGCCGCGCGAAAGCTCCTCACGGAGGTACGCGTCCTCCTCTTTTAGGTACTCCTCCGGCATTGGGCGGGGCGCTCTCACATTTACAAGGGAGCGGAGCATCACCCTTTGCCCCGCCTCGTCCTCCGGGACCTCCACGCCCTCGTAGCCCCCGTCCCTCAGGAGATAGTCTATAAGCCGTTCTCTTCGGTTATTATTATCCATAACGCGATCCCGGCGTTCTTACACTATCTCTAACGCGTCGGGTCCCGGCAGAGCGGAGCCCTGGCGCCCCGGGTTGTCGCTGTACCAGTACGCCACGGCGGAGATGTCGTCGCGCAGCGGCAGGTACCTCCCGCCCTCTCTCCAGCCGAGAGCCTGAATGGTCACCCTGATGTCGCGGTCAAAGTAGACGGGGTCCGTAATGTGCCAGCGGTAGAGGTTGAAGTAGCGCTGCGAGCGGTAAAACCCGTCAGTAGAATCCACCTTGTGCATCCCCGAATAGGGTGTGGAGAACTCCCGGTAGCCGCCCTCCACCTCGAAGCTGTACGCCCCGCAGAAGTAGTCCTCCGTACCCGTGCCGCAGACGGTGGGGTACTCGCTGTCCCCGTCGATGTAGAACTTCATCTCGCCCTCTCCCCACCAACCGGAGGATTTGGTCCCCCAGTAGATATAGGTGCCGACGTACGCTCCGCGCCCCGTCACGGTGTCGAGCACGGTGAAGGGGGTCCTGTCGGGCAGGGGGTTCTCGCGGCGGAATCCGGCGTGGAAGTAGAGGGCGTTCTCCTCCACGGGCCTCTCTTCGCAGTCAATTTGGTAGTAGAGGGAGCAGCGGGTAGAGCCCCGGTTCTCCACGGTTGCCCTGAAACCGCGCCGGAAGGGCATCTCGAAGTAGCAGTTCATCCCGCGGTTGGGGTTGTAGCAAACCGCGAGGCTGGAGAGCTGCCTGAATTCCCTGTAGTCCGCGTTGCAGAAGAAGTCCGAGAGGGGGACCTCCACCGCCGGGGTATCGCTGCCGTCGAAGTACAGGCGTAAGATCAGCCTCCTGCCCGCGGGGGAGTTGTCGGTGCACCAGATGTGCTTCACGGCACCCTCCCGCCGGCAGTCCGCGAGGACGGCGGTCTCGCCCGGCTCTATTATTACGAACGGGTTGACCTTCCAGCCAGGACCCAGATCCCGCGCCGCGCCGGCTCCCGTCCCCTCGGTCGCCCTCGCTCCGCCGCCCTTCTCCCCGGTGGGGTTCTCCGCGGAAACGGAGAAGGTTTTAGCGTTCCTCGCCAATGTGAGCTCGTGTAACATAGTGATCCATCCTTTCGCCGCCCGGCTTTACGGGCGGATTTTTTGCAGTCGGGGTAGGGTGTGCCCGGGGTTGGGCCGGTGAGCTTGCGGCTCGTCCCGTCCCCGGGGATTTCTTCTCGCTAACGCAAAGTTAGCTTTCTGATTTTTCCCAGCTGGGCTGGGG
>CAYOSS010000118.1:0-3039 GCA_964406705.1 uncultured Eubacteriales bacterium | reverse complement strand
GCAAAGCCTTTGCCCGCCTTGCGGTGCCCGGCTCGTCGCACACCCCCGCGCGGCGCCTCGCCGACCGCTGCACAAATGAAGCCTTCGCTGTTTCGTCCACCGGACGCGCTCGGCTTCATTCCCGCGCAGCGAGCAGCAGCCCCCCGCGCCGGGCGGAGCCGGAGCAAACTCCCCGCCACCGCAAAGCTACCCCATCGCGCGACGGGAACAAGCCCCCCGCGCCGGGCGCGGTCCCCCGGCCCTTACCACTCCCCCGTAACTATGAACCTGAACATCAGATCTGCCGCGCCGCGCGGGGAGTCGTGCCCGTAATCGGGGTAAATCAGGTGCTTCTTGCGGCAGACGAGGTTGTTGTAAACCGCGAACTGGGTCGAGGGCGGGCAGACGTTATCCAACAACCCTGTCTCCATCAGCACGTCCGCGCGGATCCGGTGGGCGAGGTTGTGCACGTCGATATACCCCAATTTGGTAAATATTTCCTCTTCGCGGGTGTGGAGCGGGTCGTACCAGCGGAAATAGTAGCGTATATCGCGGTAGGCGTTGGTGTCGAGGTCCATCTCCCACACGCGCTTATAATCGGAAAGGAACGGCACCATAGGCGCGGCGCGGCGTATCCTCGGCTCGAGAGCGGCGCAGGCAAGGGTCAGCCCGCCGCCCTGGCTGCCGCCCGCGGCGCAGACGCGGGTCTCGTCGATAAAATCCTGCTCAAAAGCGATTGCGGCAAGCTCCGCCGTATCGAGGAACACGTCCCTGAAGAAGAGCTTCTGAGGGTCCGGCTCGTCCAGCCCCCGGACAATCTGCCCGTCGTAGGTGGTGCCCTTAACTCCCCCGACATCCTCGCTGAGGCCCCCTTGCCCGCGCACGTCCAGCGCGAACACAGCGAACCCCGCCGCGACGTAATTTAACAGCCCCGACCACTCCGGGCTCGCCCCCGAGTACCCGTGGAAGAGCAGCACCGCCGGGATTTTCTCCCCCGCTTTAACGGGTGGGCGGGCGTGCCTCGCGTGGACCCTCGCCCCGTGCGCCCCGGTGAAGTAGAGGTCGAAGCACTCCGCTCCGGGGACGGCGAAGTCCGCCGGGGTGAAGGTCGCGTCCGCGTCGACGGCGCGCATCTCGGCGAGCGCGGCGTCCCAATACCCGTCGAAATCGGCGGGGAGGGGGTTGGTCCCCTTGTACTGCTCCAGGCGGGCGAGCGGCATATCGAGAATAGGCATAGCGGTCTTCCTTTCGGTTTGCCGGGGGTCGCCCCACGGTTTGCTATAGGTAGGGGCTTCTCCCGGATTTTCGGCTTATGGCGGGCGGGTTTCCGTCCGGCTAATCGGCTTATTATAGGTAGGGGGCACCGCCGACCGCGCTTCCCGCCCCTCTACCCCGTTATTTTACCCCTTCCCGGCGGGCTTGTCAAGCGGTATCGGGGGGGATTTTCGGCGCTTCCCGCTTTTTAGGGTGAATAAACCGGGTTTGCTCCCCGGGGGCTCGCGGTCCGTCCCCGCTTCTCCCCGGGGGGTCGGGGGAGTTCCCTTTTTTCGGGTGAGCGGAGCGGGGTCCTCCCCCTTTTCTTCGGGTGAGCCGACTGGGCTCGGCTCCGGGGGGCTGCTGCTTGCTGCGCGGGGACGGCTTTGCGGGGCCGGGAGCTTGCTTTGGCTCCGCCCGGCTCCGCTGACTTCTTCTCGCTAACGCGAATTTAGCTTTCTAATTTTCCCCAGCTATGCTGGGGGAACGATGTCCGCTTTTCTTCTCTGTGCCGGAACGGTCCGGCAGAAAGAAGAAAAGCGGACAGAAAAGAAGTTCAGGCGGACCGGCTTGCTTCTACGCCGAAAGCTGAGTGGTTATGAGGCAGCCGCCACTTTCACCGCAGCCCTTGCGCCTACGAGGGTAGCCCGGGGGTACCGCCGACGCCGGCTCCGGGACCTCGCCGTGTTCATTCCGGGCTTACCGAGCCCGGTACAAAAGGCTCGCAGGCTTGGTAAAGCTCGCCGCTATCGATTTAGGCTCGGCTCTTGTGGGGCAGCTTTTTGCTCGCCGGTCGGGGGGCGGCTCGCCGCCGTCGATTTGGGCTTTTTGCTATGGGGGTAGCTTTTGCCTGCCGGTTAGGGAGGGTCGCCACTGTCAACTTAGGCTCGCGGGCGTGGGAAAGCCTTTGCCCACCGGTTCGGGGGCTCGCGAATGTGAGGGGAGCCCCTGTCAGGGGAGCCAGGAGGTTCGGCAGTGCGAGGAAAGCCCGGGGGTACCCCCGGCGCCGCCTCCGGAACCCCGCCGGGGTCATTCCGGGCTTACCGTGTCCGGTACAAAAGGCTCGCCGGTCGGGGGGCGGCTCTCCGCTATCGAACCGGGCTCAGATCTCGTGGGGTAGCTTTTTGCTTGTCGGTCGAGGGCGGCTCGCAGGTGCGCGGGGAGCCCCTGTCAGGGGTGCCCGGAAACTTGCCGGCGCGGGGAAGCCCGGAGGTCCCGTCGGCGCCGCCTCCGGAACCCCGCCGGGGTCATTCCGGGCTTACCGTGTCCGGTACAAAGGCTCGCAGGTTGGGGACAGCTTACCGCTATCGAATAGGGCACGGCTCTTGTGGGGCAGCTTTTTGCTTACCGGTCGGGGGCAACTCGCAGATATGCAGGAACCCCCGGTAAACGGAGCGGAGCCGGAACTGCCAATAACCGCCGGGCTGTCCTGTGAACCGCAGCGCTCCCGAAACAGGGACTGCCGGTCACCCCCGGGCTTCCCTCGCGCCAGCAAGCTTCCGGGCTTCCCCAGCGGGGGCTTGCCGTATTCCTGCGAGCTTACCCCTAACCGGCAGGCAAAGGCTCTCCCGCGCCCGCGAGCCCAAATCGACAGCGGCAAGCTTGCCCTAACCAGCGAGCCTTTTGCATCCGACTCTGCGGGCTACGAATGAACACGGCACGGTCCCGGAGCCGGCGCCGGCGGGACCACCGGGCTATCCCCGCGAAAGCAAACCTCCTGGCTCCCCTGACAGGGGGCTCCCCGCGCATCCGCGAGCCGCCCCGACCGGCGGGCAAAGGCTGCCCGGAAGCGCCGAACCTCGAACG
>CAYOSS010000117.1:0-3148 GCA_964406705.1 uncultured Eubacteriales bacterium | reverse complement strand
CTTCGCTGTTTCGTCCACCGGACGCGCTCGGCTTCATTCCCGCGCAGCGAGAAGATGCCCCCGGACCCGTGCGGACCCGGGCGAGCCCCCGGGATTATATCGCCTCTACCGCCGCTCTCTCGACGCGGAGGAGAGAGCGGTAATTTTCCATATACCGCGAGAAGCCCGCGACGTCGCCGGGGTCGGGGGAAACTACCGCGGCGGGCGAGCCGGCGAACACCGCGTCAAGGAAGCTCTCCAGCGTCTCGCCGGGGGATTTTAGCGCCCTGTACGCCGCGAGGAGCGCCATACCGTAGGGACCCCCCTCGCCGGCGCTGCTCCGGCAGGTGACGTTAGTCCCGCACGCCGCCGCAAGGAACCTCTGCCCGACGCCCGGGGTCTTGAAAAATCCCCCGTGCCCGGTGAGGGTGTCGACCGCCGCCCCCTCGCCCGAGAGAATATCCATCCCCGTTTTAAGCGTCGCGAGCACCGAGTAGAGGGACGCCCGCATAAAATTCGCCAGGGTGAGCCGCGCCCCGGGTCTCCGCAGCACCAGAGGTCTGCCGGAGTCCAAGTGAGTGATCCCCTCGCCCGCCACGTAGTTGCAGACGCAGACCCCTCCGCAGTCCGGCTCGCCCTTAAGTGCCTCTCGGTAAAGCGCGGTGTAGAGCTCCCCGCCGGACGGGGCGGCGCCGAACAGCCCCGCCGCCTCGCGGAAAACTCCCGCCCAGGCGTCGGAGTCCAATGTGCCGTTGTTGCAGTGCGCCATTGCGACCTCCCGCCCCGCCGGGGTCGCCACGATGTCGATTTCCGGGTAGACGCGGGAGAGCGGCTTCTCAAGCACCACCATTGAGAACACCGACGTCCCGGCGGAGACGTTGCCGGTGCGGGGCTTCACTGAGTTGGTCGCGACCATACCCGTCCCCGCGTCCCCCTCGGGAGGAGCGAAGGGCAATCCGGCCGGCAGCGTTCCGCCAAGCAGCGCCGAGCCCTCCGGGGTGAGCCTTCCCGCGTCCCCGCCTGCGGTCAGCACTTCGGGTAAGAGGTCCTTCACCCGCCACGGCGCCCCGAGCTCCTCCGCCAGACGGTCAAACAGCCGGATCATACGCGCGTCGTAGTCCCCCGTGGACCGGTCCACCGGGAACATCCCCGACGCTTCGCCTATCCCCACGGCGTTCACCCCGGTGAGCAGGTGGTGAATGTACCCCGCGAGGGTTGTTATATGAGCGACGCGGGGGACGTGCTCTTCCCCGTTTAACAGGGCCTGGAGAAGGTGCGCCACGCTCCACCGCTGGGGGATGTTGAACCCGAAAAGCCCGGTCAGCCGGGCCGCCGCCTCCCCCGTCACGGTATTCTGCCAGGTGCGGAAGGGGACAAGCTGCCGCCAGTCCGCGTCAAACGCCAGGTACCCGTGCATCATCCCGGAGACCCCCGCCGAGGCGACGTCGCCCAAATCCCCCGCGTTCCGTATCGCCGCCGCGAGACCCTCCACCGCCTCGGGGAGGTCATAAGTCCAGATCCCGTCCCGGAGCTTGCTTTGCCATACGTATTCCCCCGCCGCCACGGGCGAGAAGCCCTCGTCCACCGCGACCGCCTTTATCCGGGTGGAGCCGAGCTCCACACCCAAAAACGTCCTTCCCATTAGCTGTTTACCCCGCTTTCGTTTGTCTAATCAAATTATTAACATCGCGTCGCCGAAGCTGTAAAACCTGTATTTTTCCTCCACCGCGTGCCGGTAGGCGGCGAGGGTGTTCTCCCGCCCCGCGAACGCGCTCACTAACATTATGAGGGTACTCTCGGGCAGGTGAAAATTGGTGAGCAGGGCGTCCGTACAGAGAAGCCTGTACCCCGGGTAGATGAAAATGTCCGTCTCGCCGGAGCACTCGCGAATACCCCCCGCCGCGACGCTCTCCAACGTCCGGCAGACCGTCGTCCCGACGCACACAACGTGCCCTCCCGCCGCTTTGGTGGCGTTTATAATGTTCGCCGTCTCGGGCGGGACGCTGTAATGCTCGCTGTGCATCACGTGCCGGGTGACGTCCTCCTCCTTTACCGGGCGAAAAGTGCCGAGCCCTACGTGGAGGGTGACGTAGGCTATGTTCACCCCTTTGGCGCGGATTATATCTAAGTACTCCTTAGTAAAATGCAGGCCCGCCGTGGGCGCGGCGGCGCTTCCCCGCTCCCTCGCGTAGACGGTCTGGTAGCGTTCCCCGTCCGCCACGGGCTCCTTGATGTAGTGTGGCAGAGGCATCTCGCCGAGCCTGTCCAGCGCAGCGTAGAAGTCCCCCTCGCAGAAGAAGCGCACCGCGCGGTTGCCGCCCTCCAATACGGATTCGACCCGCCCGTCAAGCCCCTCCCCGAAGGTGAAGCTCCTCCCCGGCTTGGCCTTTTTGCCGGGCCCCGCGAGACATTCCCACACCCCGCCGCCGAGGTCTTTTAATAAGAGAAACTCGACCCTCGCGCCGGTGTCGCGGGCGGTCCCGTAAAGGCGCGCCGGCAGCACGCGGGTGTCGTTGAGGACGAGGCAGTCGCCGGGGTTCAAGTACCCCGCGAGGTCGGTGAAGCGCCTGTCCTCCCATCGCCCGGTATCTTTATGGAGCACCAACAGCCGGGACGCCGTGCGCGGCTCGACGGGGCGCTGGGCAATCAGCTCCTCGGGCAGGTCGTAGTAGAAGTCGGATTTCTTCAACGGTCATCACTCTTTTTGTCGGTGGATTTTTGCCGGCAGCCGGCGCCGGAGGGCTTTTCCCCGATGCGCGGGGGCAGCTTCGTGGTACCGTCAGTTTTGGCTCCGCCGGGCTATGGGGATTTCTTCTCGCTGCGCGGGAGAGCTTCGCGGTGCCGGGAGCTCTGGCCTTCTCTTCTAAGGCGGATCTCTTCTCGCTACGCGAGGGAAGCTTGCTTTTTCCCCAGCTATGCTGGGGAACGATGTCCGCTTTTCTTCTCTTCGCCGACGGGCGCGGCTGAAAGAAGAAAAGCGGACAGAAAAGAAGTTCAGCGCGCCGGCTTACTTCTACGCCGAACACTGAGAGGTTATGGGGCAGCCGCCACCTGTACCGCTGCCCTTGCGGTCGCTGACGCGGGGATAGCCCGGAGATACCCCCGGCGCCGGCTCCGGGACCCCGCCGTATTCATTTCCGCCTCGCAGAGGTGGATGCAAAAGGCTCGC
>CAYOSS010000116.1:0-3608 GCA_964406705.1 uncultured Eubacteriales bacterium | reverse complement strand
GAAAAGCGGACAGAAAAGAAGTTCAGGCGGACCGGCTTGCTCGAACGCCACTCACTGAGTGGTTGTGGGGCAGCCGCCACCTGTACCGCAGCCCTTGTGCCTACGAGGAAAGCCCGGAGGTCCCGCCGGCGCCGGCTCCGGGACCCCGCCGGGGTCATTCAGGACTTACCGAGCCCGGTACAAAAGGCTCGCTGCTTTGGGAAAGCTTGCCGCTATCGAACTGAGCTCGGTTCTTGTGGGGTAGCTTTTTTGCTTGTCGGTCGGGGGTAGCTCGCGGATATACAGCAAGCCTTCCCCTCGTATGGGGCGGCCCCCGTGCTCCCGGTAGGCAAGGCGGAGCCAGAACCCCCGGCACCACCGGGCTATCCCGCAAGCCGCTGTGCTTCCGGGGCGAGAGCTGCTTGTCGCCGCCGGGCTGTCCCGTGAACCGTTGCGCTATCCGGGGCGGGGGCTGCCTGTTGTCGCCAGGTTAGCACTCACGCCGACGGACCTCCGAGCCCCCCGGCGGGGACTCCCCGCGCACCTGCGAGCCGTCCCGACCGGCAGGCAGAGGCTACCCGGAAGCGCCGGGCCCCGAACGATAGCGGCGAGCTTGCCCCGACCGGCGAGCCTTTTGTACCGGGCTCGGTAAGCCCGGAATGAACACGGCGGAGTCCCGGAGCCGGCGTTGGCGGGACCACTGCACCAACCTCGTAGGCGCAAGGGCAGCGGAGAAGAGGCAGCTACCCCCAGACCACCCGGTGAATGGCGTTGGGACAAGCCGGTCCGCCTGAACTTCTTTTCTGTCCGCTTTTCTTCTTTCTGCCGGACCGTTCCGGCGCAGAGAAGAAAAGCGGACAACGTTCCCCCAGCGAAGCTAGGGAAAAATTAGAAAGCTAACTTCGCGTTAGCGAGAAGAAGCCAACGGGGACGGGCGGAGCCGAGAGCAAGCTCCCTCCGCCGCAAAGCCCCTCGCGCAGCGGGAAGCAACCCCCGAGCCGAAGCTGCCGGCTCTCTGCCGACATCTGGCAACCACCCTCTGAAAGGAGCGAAACCCGGTGAGAAGACGGCGGCTCACGCCGATACAACAGACCGCGCTGACGTTTGCCACGGTGATATTGCTGGGCTCGCTGCTGCTCTCGCTCCCGGCGGCGGTGAGGCCGGGCGAGCCGCGCCGCTATGTCGACGCGCTGTTCACCTCCGTTTCCGCGACCTGCGTGACGGGCCTTACCCCGTTCGACACCTACACCCACTGGACCCTCTTCGGGCAGACGGTGCTGCTGCTTCTCATACAAACCGGCGGGCTGGGCTTTATGACGGTGTTCGCGGCGGTGTCGTTAGTTCTCGGGAGAAACGTTACCATAGGCGAGCGCAAGGTGCTGATGCAGTCCGCCGGAGTGGACAAAATGGGCGGTCTTCGCCCCCTCGTGAAGAGGATAGCGGTCGGGACGGCGCTCTTCGAGCTCGCCGGGGCGGTGTTCCTCGCCTCCCGGTTCTGCCGGTATTTCGGCGCGGCGCGGGGGATATACTTCGCCGTGTTCCACTCGGTGTCCGCGTTTTGCAACGCCGGGTTCGATTTAATGGGAGCCGCTCTGCCCGGCTCGTCACTTTCTCTATACAGGCGTGACCCGCTCGTGCTGTGCGTGGTGATGTGCTTAATCAGTGTCGGCGGGTTGGGTTTCGTCGTGTGGAACGACCTGCTGCGCTCCCGCTTCTCGTTCCGCAAATGCTCTCTTCACACTAAGATAGTCTGCGCGGTGTCCGCCGGAATGTTCGCCGGGGGGACGGCGCTGTTCTTACTGTCCGAGTACCGATACGCGCTTGCGGGGATGCCCTTCGGCGAGAAGCTGCTGAACGCCGCGTTTATGGCGGTCAGCCCGCGCACCGCCGGGTTCTTCACCGTCGCCCCGGAGACCCTCAGCGAGCCCGGCACCCTTTTAACGATGATTTATATGTTCGTGGGAGGCAGCCCCGGCTCCACCGCCGGAGGGGTCAAGACCACGACCGTCGCGGTGCTGCTCCTCGCCTGCTTCTCCGCCGCGCGGGGCCGCGACGCGGTCGCCTGGGGCCGCGGTATCCCCGCCGGCACTGTTCGCGCCGCCGCTTCGGTGCTGGTTATTTATCTGTTGACCGCCGTCGTCTCGGCCTGGATAATGTGCGCGGCGGGGGGCTTCACCCTCACGGACGCCTTCTTCGAGTGCTTCTCCGCCGTCGGGACGGTGGGGCTTACGAGGGGAGTGACCCCCGCGCTGAATGTCCCGCTTAAGTGCCTGGTGGCGTTTTTGATGTACGGCGGACGGCTGGGGCTGCTCTCGCTCGCCGCGGGGATAGGCGGCTCACCCGGCTCTCCCCCGGCCCGCCGCCCGGAAGGGTCCGTGATGATAGGGTAGCGGGATAAGCCGGCAGCAGGGGCCGGGATCGCAAGGGACAAAAGGGGGGAGCTTTGACGCCGCCTCCCCTGCGACTGTGACTATAAGACATCAGATCCAATATACGGAGGTACCCGCGATGAAATCGTTTTTGGTGATCGGAATGGGCCGCTTCGGCAGCGCCCTCGCCTACAAGCTCACGGAGCTGGGCCACGAGGTGGTGATAGCCGACCGCGACTCCCGGCTGATCGAGACCCTCGCGCCCGACTTCGCCGACGCGCAGATAGCGGATTGCACAAATCTTGCTCAGCTCGAGAGTATGGATGTCAGTCATTTTGACGTATGCGCGGTCTGCGCCGGGGAGAATTTCCAGGCGTCCCTCGAGATAACCGACAACTTAAAGCAGCTCGGCGCGCGACGGGTCGTCTCCAAGGCGAACCGGGTCAATCAGGCCAAATTCTTAGCCAAAATCGGGGCGGACGAGGTCGTCTACCCCGAGAAGGAGTCGGCCGAGAAGACCGCCCTGCGGCTCGCCACAGCGGGCGGGATAGCGGATTTCCTCGCTCTGCCGGGAGGCTTCGGGGTGTACGAGCTGCCCGTCCCCGGGGACTGGGTCGGGCGGTCCCTGTCGGACCTGGGGGTGCGGCGGCGGCTCGGGCTGACCGTCCTCGCGGTGAGGAACGGCGAGCGCCTCGTCGCGTCGCCCGCCGCGGATTACGCGTTCTCCCCCGGCGACGTCGCGATCGCGTTCGGCGCGGAGGATGACGCCGCGAGGGCGGCGAAAGCCAACTTCTGACTGTTAGCCGGGTGCGGCGGGCTTGTTTTGCCTCGAGGAGGACTTGGGGGGTGCGGGGGGTTCTTGGCTCCGCCAGGCTTGGGGGGGGCTGCTGCCCGCTGCGAGGGAGTGGCCGCGATGGCTAAGGGCTTTCAGCTTTGGGGAGGCTCTGCCCACCTTGCGGTGCCCGGCTCGTCGCTCGCTCCCGGCGCGGCTCCTCGCCGACCGCTGCCGGGATGAAGCCTTCGCTGTTTCGTCCACCGGACGCGCTTGGCTTCATTCCCGGCGCGGCTGGGGGAACGTTGTCCGCTTTTCTTCTCTTCGCCGACGGGCGCAGCGGTCCCACCATCTTTGGTTTTGCCCGTCCCTGTAGATTTCTTCTCGCTGCGCGAGGTTAGCTTGCTTTTTCCCCAGCTATGCTGGGGAACGATGTCCGCTTTTCTTCTCTGAGCCGGAACGGTCCGCCTTCGTCGTCGCAAGTTCCA
>CAYOSS010000115.1:0-3816 GCA_964406705.1 uncultured Eubacteriales bacterium | reverse complement strand
TGGAGCTCACCGGCGCGGTGTCGGTCTGGCAGGAGATTTTGCCGGGCGCGAACGGCAAGGGGATCAACAAAATGGTCACCGACCAGTACGACCTGCTCTACGGGAAATGGCCGTCGCGGTACAACGAGATCCTGCTCATAGTGGACGAGAACAACGAGATCAGCGACATCACCCTCTATACTTTGGGACTGCGCACCAAGCAGGAGATGACCGACGCCGCGTACGGGAAAAACCATGGTACGTCGTCCGAAGCCTCTTCACCCGAGGCGGGGTCATCTTCGGACCCGACGGGCAGCGGGGGGCAAACCTCGCTTCCTCTCCCCTCTTTCGGCGGAGGCACATCGAGCGGCACGGAAAGCGGGGCGGGGGGCGGCTCTCAGCCGCAGACTTCCTCCAGCCCTGAAAGCCAAACGACTTCCCCCGCGCCGAGCGAGGGTTCGTCGGAGCCGACAGAGTCTTCAAATCCCGGCAGCTCGTCCGAGCCCACATCCTCCGGGGATACCTCCCACTCCCCCGCCGCATCGGGCGTAGTTACAGGTATGTCGGCTAAGAAGTCCGGCAAGGGTTCCGCCAACAGCTGGACGTTCGAGGATATATGCGGGCGGGAAATCAAGCTTATTTTGGCGGGAGACTGCTATCAGAAGCAGGACAACGGGGTTTACATTGACCTCAGGGACACTGAAGCGGGGCTTAACTACCTTTACAACAACGAGGACATCGCCCTTCCCCTTAAGATTACCGGGATTATCCGCCCCAACGGGGACGCCGTGACCGCTATGCTGACCGGCTCGCTGGGCTACACCGCCTCTCTCACCGATTATATCCTGACCGAGACCGCGAAAAAGCCCGTGATCCTCGACCAGTTCGCGAGCCCCGAGATTGATGTCCTCACCGGGCTGGCGTTCGAGACCGGCGACACTACGCTCACTAACGCGGAAAAGTTGGCTAAGTTCGACGAGTACCGCAAGGGCCTCAGCGATGAGAAAAAGGCGGAGCTTTACAGACAAATCGCTTCAATCGCGCCGGAAAGCTATCTCCAGCAAATCACGGAGGCCGCGTTGGCGGGCAAATCGCTGGCGGACAAGGTGGGCATACTGATTAACGCCCTCGCGCAGCAAATGGGTGTCAGCGCGGACACGGTGCGAAGCTACGTGGAGAAGATGAGCGAAGAGGAGCTTGACCAGACTGTCACCAACGCTCTTCGCGAAATGGCCAAAGCCCAGTACGCCGCCGAGGCCGCCGTGAAGCTGTCGGTTGTCCCAGCGGCGGAGTTGGCAGCTCTTCTTGACGCCGCTACATTTTCCGAGGCGGACGGCGCGGCGTATTACGACAAGTTTGTACCGAGCGGCGCGTCCGAATCCACCTTTGAGCAAAACCTGCAGAAGTTCGGCTACATCAACGCGGACAACCCCGACACCATATACCTCTACGCCTCCTCCTTCGACGACAAAGAAGCCATAGCGGACTGCATCGCCGACTACAACGCGAGTGTTCCCGAAGCGGACGTTATCAATTACACCGATTACGTCGCGCTGATGATGTCCTCCGTTTCCACGATA
Organism: uncultured Eubacteriales bacterium; assembly: GCA_964406705.1. GTDB lineage: Bacteria > Bacillota > Clostridia > Oscillospirales > Acutalibacteraceae > CAZRRV01. Next base: position 2,257 of record CAYOSS010000115.1, on the reverse strand, counting down.
ATCAACGCCATATCCTACGTGCTGATTGCCTTCGTCGCGATCTCGCTTGTGGTGTCGTCCATTATGATCGGCATTATCACCTATATTTCAGTGCTGGAGCGCACCAAGGAAATCGGGATTTTGCGGGCGATGGGCGCGTCTAAGCGGGACGTCTCCCGTGTGTTCAGCGCCGAAACGCTGATAATAGGCTTTACGGCGGGCGTGATGGGCGTTCTGATAACTGTGCTGCTGAATATCCCCATCACTCTGATAATGCACAGCCTCACCGGGATCTCCATACTGAGCTCCAAGCTCCCCGTAGGCGCTGGCTTTATCCTCGTGGGAATCAGCATGGCGCTGACTCTTATCGCGGGGATATTCCCCTCGCGTATCGCCGCCAAGAAGGACCCTGTGGAGGCTCTCCGCACCGAGTAAAATGGGTTACCCGGCGCGCCGGGCGTCACGGCATAGCAAAAGCCCCTCCCCGCCTATTCGGGGAGGGGTTATCTCGCGGAATTGCCGCGTTCAAGGAACGGGCAGATGCTATCTGCAACGGTCCTCTAACGCCGCTATCTTATCCACGCGGGTCTTATGGCGACCGCCCTCAAACTCGCTGTCGAGGAACGCTTCGACCACCTCCAAAGCCTCCCCGGCGCCTATAACCCTGGCTCCGAGGCAGAGCACGTTCGCGTCGTTGTGCAGCCGGGTGAATTTGGCGCTGTAGCTCTCGCCGCAGACCGCCGCCCTGATGCCGGGAATTTTGTTGGCGGCGATGGACATTCCTATCCCCGTGCCGCAGACGAGTATCCCGCATTTGGCGTTGCCTGAGGTCACCTCGCGGCAGGCGGCCTCCGCGACATCTGGGTAATCCACCGGCTCGCCGGCGCTGCCGAAGCGGGTGACCGCTATCCCTCGCCCGTCGAGATACTCGCCGAGCGCGTCCATAAGGATAAATCCTCCGTGGTCACAACCGAGCGCGACGGTCTCTCCCGGATTTACATATGGCATTGCTATTTCTCCTTGCGATTTAGCATTCTCTCCGCAGAGGGCGCGCGCAGGTATATGGGACGCAGTTCCCCGGGGTCGACGGGCTTCGTATCGCCGTGGGTTGCCGCGAGCGCCACGCCGTAAGCCGTCTGCTTGGTAAGCGGCGCGGGAGCAACGGTCAGATACGGCAGCCCCAGCGCGGCGTACACAAGTTCCGCCCCGTCCCCCGCGAGGATGATCTTCCAGTCGGGGCGCGTCATATGGATGCGGCGCAGCTCCTCGCCCAGCCGCTCAAGGGGTATCGCCCTGTCCGGCGTGAGACGGGCAAACGGGTTCGCGGTAAAAATCGCGTTATACACCTGCGAGCAACGGGCGTCCATTACCGCGCATATGATGTCGCCGACGACCTGCGGACGGGCGATCGCCTCGAGGGTGGAGACACCGTGGCAGGGCTTTCTCCCCGGCTCGGCGAGCCCCTTTACCGCCGAGATGCCGATGCGCACTCCCGTGAACGAACCCGGCCCAGCCGATACCGCGAACGCGTCTATATCCGACAGCGTTACGGCAAGCGAGTTTAATAATGACTCCGCCATCGGGATCAGCGTCTGCGAATGGGTAAGTTTAACGTCGATGAAGAACTGCCCCAACAGCCGCCCGTCTTCCGTCACGGCGCAGGACGCGGGACCCGCGGAGCAGTCAAGCGAGAACAGTTTCACCTCTCCCCTCCCCCGTCTACCGTGATGACCCGTTCTTCGTCGCCTGTCTGAGTAATGGTCACTTTCCAGGCGTTCTCGGGCAGCGCGGCGAGACGTTCGCTCCATTCCGCGACGGTGATCCCGTCCCCCTCCAGCGCGTCAAAGAAGCCGCAGGTGAGCAGATCCTCCTCGCTTTCCACGCGGTACAGGTCAAAATGGTACACCGTGAGCCGCCCGCCGGGGTAGATATTCTCTGTCGTATAGGTGGGGCTGCATATGCCGTCGGGCGAGCCCAGCCCCCGGCAAAGCCCGCGCACGAAGCAGGTTTTCCCGGCACCCATGGAGCCGAACAGCGCCACGAAGTCGCCCGCGCGCAGCTCCCCCGCGAACCTCCGGGCGAACTCCTCCGTCTCGCCGGGCGAACGTGATATAAAGCTTCTTCCGGCTATGCTATCACCGCCTATTTCGCGGAGATTACGGCGTACTTCGCCTTTTGGCTCTTTTCGCTCTCGGCGACTCCGTCGAATGTCCTGTCAGTTTTGCTGAAGTATACCCTTATCTTGTAGCTGCCGGCGTTTAGAATAATCCAAAACTCG
>CAYOSS010000114.1:0-3890 GCA_964406705.1 uncultured Eubacteriales bacterium | reverse complement strand
TGCCGCGGGAGAGAGGAAAAGAAAAGCGTCGATAGCGGGAAAAACCACTCGGGTTCTCTCCCGGTAGGGAACGGACCGGCTCGCCCTAAACGGGCGGAGCCGAAGCAAGCTCCCGGCACCGCGAAGCCTTCACCGCGCAGCGGGAAGCAGGTCCCGGACCCGGGCGGAGCCTGAGCAAGCTGCCAGTCAACGGGACCGACCCCCGACCGCTCACCCGAAAAAGGGGGGACCCCGGTCCGCTCACCCGAATAAGGTGGAGGGACCCGGTCCTCTCACCCGAAGAAAAGAGGGAGGAACACCGGCCGCTCAGCCAAACAAGAGGGAGCACCCCGCTCCGCTCACCCTAAAAAAGAGTGGAACCCCCGAGCCGCCGGGTGAAGCGGGGACAAGCCGCGCCAAATCCCCCTTAAACACCTTGCCAAACCCGCCGCTTTGTGGTAAAATGTAAGACATAACCCCGCCGGGGCGCGCGGGTGCCGGAACGGGCTCCGCTCAACCGGAAGCAACCCCGTGTAAGCCGGGGCAATCCGGGACGAGCCGGGCAATCCGGGCAACCCGGGGCAAGCAGGGCAAACTCCGGGCAATCCGAAACGGGTTTAAGCAACCCTGGGCGACTCGAAGCGGGTCCGGGCAACCCGGGACGAGGCGAAACGGGTTCAAGCAACCCGGGCGGCACAGAGCGGGTCCGGGCAAACCGAAAAACTCCGGGCAAACTCCGGGCATACCCGGGCGCCCCGGGCCGGGCTCCGTTCAAATTAAAATAACCCCGCGCACTTTAGGGCCGGGGCCGGGAGACGAGCGTGATGGTAAAGCAATTCTTGGCGCGCAAGGGCGTGAGCCTTTCCGCCAAAACCTACTTTGTGGACGCGATGGGCGCGATGGCGTCGGGGCTGTTCGCGTCGCTGCTTATGGGCACGATATTCGGCACCCTGGCGGACCTCACCGGGTGGAGCTTCCTCTCCTCCGTCGCCGAGACCGCGAAAGCCGCCACCGGGGTGCTGCTCGGCGTCGCCGTGGCCAACAAATTAGCCGCGCCGCCGTTGGTGCTCTTCAGCGCGGGGGTCGCGGGAGCGGCCGGGTACGCCGGGGGAGCGGTCTTCACTCTGGGCGGCAGGGAGCAGCTGCTCACGGCGGGCCCCGCGGGGGCGTTCTTAACCGCGCTCGTCGCGACGGAACTGGGCAAACTCGTCTCAAAAGAGACGAAAATCGACATTCTGGTGACCCCGGCGGTGACAATTTTGGCGGGGGCGGGGCTCGGAAAGCTGGTCTGCCCGGCGGTGGCGTTCGCGATGTACTGGGCGGGCAGGTTCATAAATACGGCCACCGAGATGCTCCCGGTGCCTATGGGGATCTTAATAGCGGTGACGGTAGGCGTCGCTCTGACGCTGCCGATAAGCTCCGCCGCCCTCTGCGCTATGGTGGGGATATCCGGGCTCGCGGGAGGAGCGGCGACGGTGGGCTGCTGCGCCCAGATGGTGGGCTTCGCGGTGATGAGCTTCCGCGAGAACCGCTTCGGCGGGCTGGTCGCCCAGGGGCTCGGCACCTCTATGCTCCAAATGGGCAACCTTGTGAAGAACCCCCGCCTCTGGATCCCCCCGGTGCTGACCTCGGCCATATTGGGCCCCCTCTCGACGGCGGTGTTCGGGCTGCGCAACACCGGGGTCTCGGCGGGAATGGGCACCTGCGGGCTGGTGGGGCCCATAGGGGTCATCGCGGCGACACCCTCCTCGCCGCTTATGTGGACCGGCTTCGTTCTGCTGCTGTTCGTCGCCCCCGCCGCGCTCTGCCTGCTGTTCAGCGAGCTGATGCGCCGCGCCGGCTGGATCAAGCCGGGCGACTTAAAGTTAGACTTATAGGGAGAGACGGCGATGGCGTCCGCTAAGAGATACTCCTTCCTCGACGAGCTGAGAGGGCTCGCCGTGGTGTGTATGGTGGTGTTCCACGCGCTGTTCCTCGCGGGGGAGCTGTTCGGCGCGGAAATCCCGATGAAGCTCTACGGCTTCTTAGAGCCCGCCGTGCCGTTCTTCGCGGGTTTCTTCGTGCTCGAGGCGGGAGTTTGCTCGGTGCTCTCGAGATCCAACTTTAAGCGCGGGTTAAAACTCGTCCTCGCGGCGGCGGTTATCAGCGCGGGGACGTTCGCCGTGGCGGAAGTGGGCGGGCTTCCCGGTGTCGGGGTGAGGTTCGGGATAGTGCATATGTTGGCGGTGGGGACGCTGCTCATCGCCGCGCTCTACCGCCCGTTCTCCCACGTCCCGGGGATACTTGGCTTTATATTATGGACCGTGCTGTTTATTATCACCTACCACCTCCCGGACGGCTACCTCCGGCTCTTCAGCCTGAGAGTTGACCTCCCCGCCGCGTGGTACTCCACGAGCTTTCTCTACCCGTTGGGGCTGCCCGGCCCGCTCTTCTCCTCGGGGGACTACTACCCGCTGTTCCCCTGGGTGTTCCTGATGTTCGCGGGGCTCTCTCTCGGGTTTTTCTGGAAAAAGCACGGCTTCCCGAAGCTGTTCTCGCGGCGGCCCCTCCCCTTTCTCGACGCGCCCGGCCGCTACTCGCTCGCGGTGTACCTCCTCCACCAGCCCGTGCTCTACAGCGTGTTTTGGTTAATAGGGAAATTGGCGGGGTAACGGGAGCGGACCCGCCCGGATCAGGCGCGGCTCACCCTAAAAGGAGGGCAAAGAAATGATGTACCCTTATATGACGCTGAACGACGACACCGAGATAGTCCACTCGGAGCTGAAACCCGACGGGCGGGTCAAGGTCTACATAGAGACCCCGGATAAAGAGCTGGGTTTCCGCCACGCCACGTGCTGGCTGCCGGAATATAAGTGGGAGGACATCCTGGGCTACTCCCCCGACGACATCGCGCGGTTCACGGAGATAGTGGAGTCCTCGGCACACCTGATAATGCGCTTCGCGGAGGAGGGGGCTTCCGGAACGCCGAGGTTGTTTAGCCGCCGTACAAGCCCCCGCGCGGCGCGCCGCCGGATTTTCCGCTAAATGTAAGCGGGGGGCGATCCCCCAATTAAAATGAAGGAGCCCGCCTTTGAGAAAGAAAGTTGAGATATTCACCGACGGGGCCTGCTCCGGCAACCCGGGGCCGGGCGGCTGGGGCGCGATACTGCGCTACGGCGGCGAGGAGCGGGAGCTTTCCGGCGGGGAGGCCCTCACCACCAACAACCGTATGGAGCTCACCGCCTGCGTGGAGGCGCTCTCCCGGCTCAAGGAGCCCTGCGACGTGACCCTCACCACCGACTCGTCCTACGTCGCGGACGGTATTGCAAAGGGCTGGGCGGCGGGCTGGAAAAAGCGCGGCTGGGTGAAATCCGATGGGAAACCCGCCAAGAACCCCGACCTCTGGGACGCTCTCCTCGCCCTCTGCGAGACCCACAACGTCACCTTCCGGCTGGTGAAGGGCCACGCCGGTCACCCGGAGAACGAGCGCTGCGACGCCCTCGCCACCTCCGCCGCCGGGAGCGGGGGAAGGTAGCCCGGCGGGGCGCAGTATGCTTCGCGCGCGGCTTTGCGGTGCCGGGGGCTCCGGGTCCGACCGGCGCCGGGGGCCGGTTCCCGCTGCGCGGGAATGAAGCCGAGCGCGTCCGGTGGACGAAACAGCGAAGGCTTCATCCCGGCAGCGGTCGGCAAGTCGCCGCGCGGGGGTGTGCGACGAGCCGGGCACCGCAAGGCGGGCAAAGGCTTTGCGGCGGGGGGAGAGTTGGCTTTGCCGGGTTCGGGGGGGGCTGTTTCCCGCTGCGCGTGGTAGCTTTGCGGTGCCGGAAGCTCGGCTCCGCCCTGTTATTGGAAGCCGGTCTGTTCCCTACCGGGAGGAAAACTATAGTAAACGACATTAATATTTTCACCAAGTAAAAGAACACAATGGTGAAAGC
>CAYOSS010000113.1:0-3981 GCA_964406705.1 uncultured Eubacteriales bacterium | reverse complement strand
AGCCAACCGCCGGGTGCAAGCTCGGGAGCCGGCGCGATTATCGGGAGCCGACCGCCGGGTGCAATCCCGGGAGTCGGGTTGGTTACCGGGAGCCGGGAGTTCCTCCGGCAGGGACCCCCGTTCATCCGCGAGCCCTCCGAACCGGCGGGCAAAAGGCTGCCCGGAAAAACCGAGCCCAAATCGATAGCGGCGCACTTCCCCTAACCCGCGAGCCTTTTGTACCGAACACGGCAAGCCCCGAATGATCCCGGAGCCGGCGTTGGCGGTACCCCCGGGTTACCCTCGTGAGCACAAGGGCTGCGGTGAAGGTTGTGGCTTCCCCCAAATCGCTCGGGTGAGGGCGTCACCGGATAGCTTCCGGGAACCACCCAGCCTCTCGCTGCGAGCTGCCGGAACAGCTCGGTAAAGGGTTGGCGCGTGAGCTCCTTTTCTTTTGCGAAGCTTTTCTTTTACCTCTCTCCATAGTTTCCCTTACGTTGCCGCGGGAGAGAGGAAAAGAAAAGCGTCGATAGCTAAAGAAAGCAGAATGATTTTCCTCCCGGTAGGGAACAGACCGGCTCGCCCTAAACGGGCGGAGCCAAATCTCCCTCCGCCGCGAAGCCCCCCTCGCGAAGTAGGACAGCTCACCCTAAACGGGCGGAGCAAGACCGACGGTATCACTAAGCCTTCCCGCGAAGCGGGATAAAGCCCCCCGCGCCGGGTGGAGCCAGCTGCGCTGCCGGCATCCCGGAGCCGACCCCGGTCCGCTCACCCGAAAAAAAGGGGAGGACCCCGGTCCGCTCAGCCGAAAAAGGGGGGAAGAACACCGTCCGCTCGCCCGAAGAAAAGGGGGAGGAACACCGGCCACTCAGCCAAACAAGAGGGAGAGCCCCGCTCCGCTCACCCGAAAAGAAGGAACCCTCGAGCCGCCGGGAGAAGCGGGGGACAAGCTGCCGCCCCCCGGGACCGACCCCGGTCCGCACACCCGAAAAGAGAGGAAGAACACCGTCCGCTCACCTGAAAAAGGGGGAGAAGCGCAGACGCCCCGGAAAAGGGGGGCGAGCCGCGCCCCCGGGCGCCCCCGCTCGGCTAACCCGAGAACCCCCTAAATTTGCGTTTGACGACCGGCGGGCGATGTGGTATAATAAGAGAAGATTGGTACGGTTAGAAAGGGCGGCTCGGATGGGACTGTTCGGCAAAATCAAAGAGGGCCTGCGTAAGACCCGCAACGCCCTGGGCGGGGCGATTAACGGCGTCATAGCGAACTTCCGGCGGGTGGACGAGGAGTTTTTCGAGGAATTAGAGGAGGTGCTCATCACCTGCGACGTGGGCGCGGCGACGGCGGGGGATTTGTGCGAGGCGCTGCGCCGGCGGGTTAAGGAGGAGAACATCAAGGATCCGGAGGAGATCCGGGGGCTGCTCAAGTCCGAAATAGCGGATATGCTTCGCGGGGACAACGCGATGGAGCTTTCCACGACGCCCTCCCTCATCTGGATGATCGGCGTCAACGGCGCGGGCAAGACCACCACGGTGGGCAAGTTGGCGGCGCGGTACCGTTCGGAGGGTAAGAAGGTCATAGTCGGGGCGGCGGACACCTTCAGGGCCGCGGCTACGGAGCAGTTGGAGGTCTGGACCGACCGCGCGGGTGTGGATCTGGTGCGCGGTGAGACGGGCGGGGACCCGGCGGCCGTGGTGTTCGACACCATCTCGGCGGGCAAGGCCAGGGGCTGCGACGTCATCATCTGCGACACGGCGGGGCGGCTTCACAACAAAAAGAGCCTTATGGACGAGCTCGCGAAAATCCGCCGGGTGATAGAGCGCGAGCTGCCGGGCGGCTCGACCGAAACCCTTTTGGTGCTTGACGCCACCACGGGGCAGAACGCGGTCAACCAGGCGCGGGAGTTCCTGGTGGCGACGGGGGTCACCGGCATCGTGCTAACCAAGCTTGACGGCACCGCACGGGGCGGCGTCGTGCTGACCATTAAGCGGGAGCTGGGGCTCCCGGTCAAGTTTATAGGCGTGGGAGAGGGCATAGACGACCTCCAGCCGTTTGACCCGGACGCCTTCGCCGAGGCTCTTTTCGAGGGCGGGGAGGACGAGCGGTGACGCTTTTTTTAGCCACCAAGAACGGGCATAAGCTCCTCGAGGTCCGGCGGATGTTGGAGCCGGCGGGCTACCGTGTCGCCTCGGAGCGGGACCTGCCGAGCCCTTTGCCCGAGGTGGAGGAGACGGGGCTCTCCTTTCGCGAGAACGCCCTTATAAAGGCGAGAGCGGCGTTTGAGGCGACTGGTCTGCCCTCCATAGCGGACGATTCCGGGCTCGCGGTAGACGCGCTGGACGGCGCGCCGGGGATATTCTCGGCGAGGTACGCGGGGGCCCACGGGGACGACGCGGCGAACAATAAGAAGCTGTTAAGAGAGCTGCGCGGGGTCCCGCCGGAGCGGCGCGGGGCGAGGTATGTCTGCGCCATAGCCTACGTTTCCTGCGACAGGGAGTTCACCGTGGAGGGGTACTGTCCCGGGGTGATAGCCACGGAGCCGCGCGGGAGCAACGGTTTCGGCTACGACCCGCTGTTCGTCTCCGAGCGGGGGTGCTTCGGCGTTATTTCCCCGGAGGAGAAGGACGCTGTCAGCCACCGCCACGCCGCGCTGCTGCTGCTCCTCGACGAGCTTCGCGGCGGAGGATCGGGGCGCCCGGCGGGGGGAAACGGTCAGCAAGAGGGCGATCCGCGAGATGGTAAACCGCAGGGGAGAGAGCTGCGAGAGGGCAAGCCACAATGGAGCGAGCCGCGACAGTGCGAGCCACGGGAAATCAAGGCACAAAAGGGCGAGCCGCTAAAGAATGATCCGCGGGACGGAGCGGCACAAGGCGGAAATCCGCGAGAGGGTAAGTCAGAGAGCGGGCCGCGAGGGAGCGGGGCCGGGAAGAGCGCACCCGCCGGGGACCGCCCGGCGCAGCGCATAGCGGGCGACACCGTCCTCTTCGGCGGGACGTTTAATCCGCCGCACCTCGGTCACGTGGAGTTGGCGCGCGCCGCCCTCGCCCTGCCCGGGACGGGGGAGCTTTGGATGATCCCGTCGGGGGAGCCCGTGCACAAGGACACCTCCGGGGTGCTCTCGTCCGGGGAGCACAGGCTCGCGATGTGCCGGCTCGCGCTCGAGGGGCTGCCCGGCGCCGTCGTCCGGGATACCGAGGTTAAAAGCCCCGCCCGGAACTACTCGCTGCTGACGGTGCGCAAGTGCAAGGCGGAGTACCCCGAGCGGCGGTTCGTGTTCCTCCTCGGTGGGGACAGTGTGGAAAGTTTTACTACCTGGTACCATTATAAGGAGCTGCTGCGGGAGGTCCCCCTGCTCGCCGTCCGGCGCGTGGGCGACAGGGATTTCACCGGGGCGGTGGAGCGGCTGCGGAGCGAGGGCGGAGACGTCCGCGTGCTTGACGCGGATATACCCGGCATATCCTCCACCGAGGTGCGGGGGCGGATTTCCCGGGGCGAGCCCTTCGCCGAGCTGCTCCCCCCCGCCGTGGCGGAGTATATCGCGGCCAACCGGCTTTATACAGCTGGCTGACCGGCTGAACCGGGGGATGGCGGCGCCCGGCTTCCGGGGTTACTTCCCGCTACATCGGGTAGGCTGCGATGACTGAGGGCTTTCAGCTTTTGGAAGTCTTTTGCCCACCTTGCGGTGCCCGGTTCGTTGCACACCCCCGCGCGGCGACTTGCCGACCGCTGCCGGGATGAAGCCTTCGCTGTTTCGCCCACCGGACGCGCTCGGCTTCATTCCCAGCTGGGCTGGGCAGCGTGTCCGCTTTTCTTCTCCCGACCGGCAGGCGCGGCGGTCCCCCTGCTTTTGGCTCCACCCGTCCCCTAAGATTTCTTCTCGCTGCGCGAGGGGAGCTTATTTATCCCTCCAGCTGGGCTGGGCAGCGTGTCCGCTTTTCATCTCTTCGCTGACGGGCGCGGCTTCGTCGTCGCAAGTTCCATATCGCTCGTTTCCACGCTAAAGC
>CAYOSS010000112.1:2170-4078 GCA_964406705.1 uncultured Eubacteriales bacterium | reverse complement strand
CGGCTCCGGGTATGGCGGCTCCGGGTATGGCGGCTCCGGGTATGGCGGCTCCGGGTATGGCGGCTCCGGGCAAGGGTCGGCCTACGGCGGCTCGGGGCGGGCTTCCGGGTATGGCGGCTCCGGGCACGGATCAATATACGGAAACACGGGACACGGATCGTCTCCCGGCTCGGCGTACGGAAGCTCCGCTCAAGGGTCGGCGAATGGCGGCGCGGGGTACGGAAACGCGGGGCACGGGTCAGCATACGGCAGCGCAGGACAAGGGACAGGCTATGGCGAGTCCGAGCGAGGGTCGTCTCCCGGCTCCGGGTACAGCGGCTCCGGACAAGGGTCGGCGAATGGCGGCGCGGGGTACGGAAGCTCGGGGCGCGGCGCGGCATCCGCCTCCGGGACCGCGCGCTACACCCCCGCCGACGAGCCGCTCACGACGTTTTACCCCGGGGAGCCGGTGCGCCACAAAGTGTTCGGCGCGGGGACGGTCGTGTCCGCCACGCCGGTGGGCGGCGACTGCCTGTTGGAGGTTGAGTTCGGGACGGCGGGGAGAAAAAAGCTGATGGCCAAATTCGCGGGGTTGCAAAAGGGGGAATAGCGATGTATCCGTCCGTCACGGCGGCAAAGAGCAACGCCAGGGCGATGCTAAAGGGCAGGTGGGGAGCCGGCATAGCGGTCTCAATGACCCTCGCCTCGGTGATATGCTTCTACGCCTTCACCCGGGAGTTGCTGCTCTCGGTGACCGGCGCGTCGGCGGAGGCGGTGCTCTCCGGCACCCTCCGGCTCGACACTCTGGCGGCGCTCGCGATAATCGGCGCCTACGATTTCGCCGCGCTCTGCCTGCTGTTGGGCCCCCTCACCCTCGGGGTGTTCCGCTGGTTCTGGGAGCTTTCCGCCGGGAAAGTGCTCGCCTATTCCGAAATATTCCGTTACTTTTCGGGGGAAAGGCTGCCCGGTGCGGTAAACTTCGTCTCGAGGCTCGCCCTGAGGCTCATCTTCTGCGCGGTGTTAGCCTTCTTCCCCTACAGCCTTGTGAGCGTGCTCACCTCGCCGGGACTGTACAGGCTGTTCGGGCGGTCGGTGCCGCTCACCCTCGCGGGGCTCGCCCCCCTCGCCATACTGCTGCAATCGGCGGGCGTGGTGATGCTCGTGATCTACGTCTTCCGGCTGTACCTGCTGCTCCCCCTCTACTGCGAGGAGGACGGGGGGGACTTTACGGATCTCCTCACCCGCGCGAGACGGCTCGCCTCCCCCGCCGCTCCGGGGTACCTGCTGTTCTTATTGTCATTCTTGGGCTGGCTGCTGCTGAGCTTCCTCGGGGTGCCCATACTCTACACCCTCCCCTTCTTCTTGGCCGCCAACACCGTCTACTGCCGGTTCTCGCTGAACTACGGGAACGCGGTGCTGGGCACCCCCGCCGCCGCGTAACAGAGAACGGGTTGCTCTTGACCGCCTGACACCGCCGACCGGGTCTCCCCCGGCAAGCCCCGCTCCACGGCAACGGGGAGCCGGCTCGCCCTTGACCTGCTGACTGTACAGCAGAGCGAAGCCGGCCCGCCTTTAGACGCCTACCTATGGCACACGGGTCTCCCTTGCTCGCTTAATACCGCCGACCGGGTCTCCCCTGCCGTGCCCGGCCTTGTCGCAGCCACCCGCGAGGGGACCGCCGTTACAGGGAAGACAAACATCGCGCTAAAGACCTTACAGCACCCGCGAGGGGACCGCCGCGCCCAGTTCCACAGCGAGACGGTGCCGCGCAGTCCCGCCGCCGCGTAACGGAGGACAGGTCTCCCCCGGCAAGCCCGGATTTACAGCAACGAGGTACCGGCGCTTCTTTAACCGCTCGGCTTTTCGGCAACGAAGAGCCGGCTCGCCCTTGGCCGCCTGACTGTACAGCGGCGCGGTGCCAACCTCTCT
>CAYOSS010000112.1:0-2070 GCA_964406705.1 uncultured Eubacteriales bacterium | reverse complement strand
TCACAGCCACCCGCGAGGGGACCGCCGCGCCCGGTTCCACGGCGAGACGGTGCCGAGTCCCCCCGCCGCCGCGTAACGGAGAACGGGTTGCCCTTGACCGCCCCGCTCCGCGGCAACGGGGAGCCGGCTCGCCCTTGGCCGCCTGACTGTACAGCGGCGCGGTGCCAACCTCTCTTTTGGTCGCTTGCCCCTGCCGCCCGGGTCGCCCCCGGCGTGCCTGGCCTTGTCACAGCCACCCGCGAGGGGACCGCCGCGCCCGGTTCCACGGCGAGACGGTGCCGCGCAGCCCCGCCGAGTGAGCTCACCCCTATAATAAAAGCCTCCCTCGGTCGGCACCGGGGGAGGCTTTGATTGCGCGGCGCCGGCGGAATTTGCCGCCCCGTCGCGTAGAGGGGAATGGAAGCTTTAAGCCCCCGCCGCGGCGCGACTTAGCCGATCCCCGCAAGAGGACCCCCGCCGAAGCACGGCTTCACTGCACCCCCGTGGCGGGGCGCGCTACCGCATTTTAATAAGCGTGTACCGCCTGGTACCGAGGCCAATCCTTTCCCCGTGAGACAGCTGGGTCTCCCACTCGGTGCCGGGGGTGACGTTGAGAAAATGGTCGTGCCGGTCGGTAAAGCCGGGCGAGCTCATAGCGTCGGTGAGGGCGGTGCCGGGCAAAGGGGCGGCGGCGAGGCAGGCGTCGGCGCAGGCCTGATCCAACGCCACGGGGTCAAACGAGGCGAACATACCTATGTCCGGCAGAATGGGGGCGTCGTTCTCGCCGTGGCAGTCGCAGTAGGGGGAAACGTCGGTCACGAGGGATATATGGAAAGCCGGTCTCCCGCTCACCACGGCGGCGGCGTACTCCGCCATTTTAGCGTTGAGCACCGGGACGGCCTGGTCGTTCTCGAACTCAATCGCGTCGAAGTTGCACGCCCCGAGGCACCTTCCGCAGCCCACGCAGTTCTCGGCTATAACGCTGGTCTTGCGCGTCTGCCCGTCGAAACGCAGTCCCCCGTTCGCGCACTCCTTGAGGCACCTGCGGCAGCCCCTGCACCTGCGGGGGTCTACCGTCGGCTTGCCCGCCGAGTGCTGGTCCTTCTTACCCGCGCGGGAGCCGCAACCCATTCCGATATTCTTAATTGTCCCGCCGAAACCCGTCATCTCGTGCCCCTTGAAGTGGGTGAGGCTTATAAAGACGTCCGCGTCCATCACCGCGCGGCCTATCCGCGCTTCTTTGGTGTAGACCCCTCCCGGCACCGGGACGGCTATGTCGTCGGTGCCCTTGAGCCCGTCCGCGATTATCACCGGGCAGCCCGCGGACAGCGGGGTAAAGCCGTTCTCCCAGGCGCACTCCAAATGCTCGAGGGCGTTCTTGCGCGAGCCGGGGTACATAGTGTTGCAATCGGTCAAAAACGGCTTCCCGCCCAGCGACTTTACCAGATCCACGATGGCTTTGGCGTAGTTGGGCCGCAGGTAGGCTATGTTGCCCTGCTCCCCGAAGTGCATTTTTATGGCGGTGAACTTGCCCTCGAAATCAATCTGAGCTATCCCGGCCGTCTTCGCGAGCCGGCGGAGCTTGCGCGGGATGCTCTCCCCGTTAAAGCCCGTCCTGAAATCCGTGAAGTACACCCGCGCGGGCTCGGTTGCGTTTGGCATAAATCTCTTCCCTTCCCCCTGTTTAATCCCATTATAGCGGATAATCCGGGCCTTGTCAAGCGGGAGAGAGGGCTTTCCCGGCTCCGCCGGGTTCGGGGGAGCCGGTCCGGCTTCGCCGGGGAACTTGGAGGTGCCGAAAGCCGGCAGCCCGGCGCCGGGGGCTTCTTCTCGCTGCGCGGGAATGAAGCCGAGCGCGTCCGGTGGACGAAACAGCGAAGGCTTCATTTGTGCAGCGGTCGGCGAGGCGCCGCGCTCCAAGCGAGCGACGAGCCGGGCACCGCAAGGTGGGCAAAGGCTTTGCGGGGCGGGGAGCTCCGGCTCCGCCCTGTTATTGGGAGCCGATTTGTTCCCTGCCGGGAGGAAAACTGAGTGGTTTTCTTTAGCTATCGACGCTTTTCTTTTCCTCTCTCCCGCGGCAACGTAAGGGAA
>CAYOSS010000111.1:0-4193 GCA_964406705.1 uncultured Eubacteriales bacterium | reverse complement strand
GCCTTCGCTGTTTCGTCCACCGGACGCGCTCGGCTTCATTCCCGCGCAGCGGGAAGAACTCCGCCGCCGGAGCCGGGGCTCGCCCCCTTATCCTTCATACTCCCTGTAGAGCCGCCCCTCCCAGCCGGAGAGGTCGGCGGGGTCGGGGGTGTACCCCGCCTGGCGGAACCAGACCCGCATCGGCAGCGGCTCGCCGTTGTTCCACCGGCGGTATTCTATAAGCCGCGCAGCCTCGCCGTCCGTAGTGAACACGGTGAGCGTCCCGTCCGCGTTGGCGACCGGGGGGCGAGCGTCAAGCTCGGCCTCGAGCAGGCTCCGTCTGCCGGTTTCGAGGCAGTAGAGCACCGGTCCCCTCTTCACCGCGACCTTGCCCCTGTTCGCCGCGACCAACGGGTGCGCCATCACCTTGACGGGCGGCGCGTCGTAGCCGATAGCTATCTCCGTCTCCCCGGCGGGCACGCTCGCCACGGCGTAGCCGTCCTCCGTGGTGTACGGGAGGCTAAGAGTAAAATTCCGCGCCCAGTCCGGGATCCTGACCGCGACGGCGCGGGGCCCCTCCGCCGTAACGCGCAGCGTCTTGCCGCGGGCCGCCCCCTTGAGAGACACCTCGGCCCCGGGGAAGGCGGCGTCCGCGTCGATATACATATTCAGGTAAATCCTTTCTCCGCGCTCGGCGAAGATGTACGACGGCAGCGCGCCCGCGGCCTTAAACAGCATCGGCGGGCAGCAGGGGCAGCCGTGCCACGACCAGCGGCGGTAGCTCCCGTCGCTCTCCAGCGGGTTTTGATAAGTATAGTGCGTGCCGTCCTCCGCCACGGAAACGGGCAGGAGATTTTGGGCTATGCTTTCCGCGATGTCCCACACCGAGGCGTCCCCGGTGAGACGGAACATCCGGGCCGCGAAGAAGAGCAGCCCCGCCCCCGCGCAGGTTTCAAGATACGCGTCGTTGGGAAGCTCGTACTGCGCCCCGAAGCACTCCTCGTTTGCTATGGCCCCCACCGAGCCGTTTATCTGGAACTTGGTTTCCGCTATATCCCGCCAGAGCGCGACGGCGGCGTCGGCCAGATCCCCGTCACCCGCCATTACGGCGCAGTCCGCCATACCCGCGTAGCAGAGGACGGCTCTCACTGCGTGGCCCACGGCCTCCCGCTGCTCCGTCGCCGGGCGGTGATCCTGCGCGTACTCCCGCAAATATTGCGGGAACTGGTGCCGGTCGCGGTTGTTGCCCTTGTTGGCGTACCAGAACCGGGCGAGCCGCAGGTACTCTCCCGGGCGCGCGCCCAGGGAGACCAATTTTTCCGGCTCCTCCCGGCAAAGCCGCTCTAACGAGAGCACCGCCAACTCCGCTATCGAGTGTTCGCACGCTATGTTCCACTTTGGCGGCTCCCCGATACGGTCCGCGAGGTAGTTGGCCGTCTTAATGGCTGGGACTAACATTGTGGTCTTACCCGTGGCGCGGTAGTGGTGGACCCCCGCCTCTATGATACACCCGCAGTTGTAGGTTTCGTGCTGGTAGCGGGCGTTGCCGCCGTTTAAGCCCCACTCCATCCCGGGGCGCTGGAGGGTAACATACGGGTGGAGCCAGCCGTCGGGACCTTGGGCGCGGGAGATCGCGGCTATCCAGCGGTCCATCTCGGCGTCGAGAGCGGGGTCGTACTCCGATGAAATGAGGTCGCTGCAGCCGCGTACGGTCTCGCATATCAGGGCGTTAAACCAGGGCTCGCCCGCGTGGCCCCCCGCCTCTCCTCTCGCCACTCTGAAGTAGTTCTCCATCACTCCCTGGCCCTCGAATTTTCGGAATACGTCGGGCACGGAGACACGGCGCAGCTTATCGAGGAACGGGCGGTAGAACGGGTCGGTGACCTTCACCCCGTGAAGGTCGGCGTAGCGCGTCTTTTCGGCGTGGGCAAAGTTTACGGATAGCATAGTATTCCTCCTTATAATGTGTACCCCGCCCCGGGGCGAACCGCTTTCAGTATAGCATAGCGGGCGGCGCGCCGCAAGAAAATTTTTCCCGTGACAGACGGGGATTTTTGTGTTATAATAAAACCCGGGGCAGGGGCGCGTATCTTACGCGGTGCCCGCCTTAGCGGATTATCCCCGCGCGACAATGAAAGGAAGGGTGCGTTATGGCGGAAACGGCGAAGGAATTAAAGGAAAGACTCACTCTCGGGCGCAAAAACGGGCGGCTGAGAGTTAGCGAAAAGGAGCTTTCCACAGCGGACGAGTTCTGCGAGGGGTACGTGAGGTTCTTGGGCGAGGCGAAAACCGAGCGGCTCGCGGTGAGGACGGCGAAGCGGCTCGCGGCGGCGCGGGGGTTTGTCCCGTTCCGGGAGGACGGCCCGTACCGCCCCGGCGACAGGGTCTACCTCGACAACCGCGGCAAGGCGCTGATCTTGGCCGTCATAGGCGAGCGCCCGGTGGAGGAGGGCGTGCGCATAGCGGCGGCGCATATCGACTCCCCCCGGCTCGACCTAAAACCCTCCCCTCTGTACGAGGACGCGGAGTTGGCACTCTTTAAGACTCACTACTACGGCGGGATCAAGAAGTACCAGTGGACGGCTCTTCCCCTCGCGCTGTACGGCACGGCCGTTCGCCGCGACGGCACTTCGGTGGATATAGCCATAGGCGACGCGGCGGGCGACCCCTGCTTCGTGATAACCGATTTACTCCCGCACCTCGGCGCGGAGCAGGGTAAGCGCCAGCTTTCGGCAGGAGTAAAGGGCGAGGAGCTCAACGTACTTGTGGGCAGCCACCCCTTCCGCGACGACGAGGCGTCAGAGCGGGTGAAGCTCAATATCTTAAAGCTGCTCAACGAGAAGTACAGGATCACCGAGGAGGACTTCTTCAGCGCGGAGTTGGAGTGCGTCCCGGCGCTGCCGGTGCGGGAAATAGGCTTCGACCGCTCGTTGCTCGGCGCGTACGGGCACGACGACCGCGTCTGCGCCTACCCAGCGCTTATGGCGGCGCTCGACGCGCGGGCCCCCGAGCGCACGGCAATCACCGTTTTAACGGACAAAGAGGAGACCGGCTCTGACGGGAACACGGGGCTACAGTCGGCGTATTTAAAGTACTTTATCGAGGATTTGGCGGCGCTCCAGGGCACGGCGGGGTACAAGGTCCTGCGGCGCAGCGAGTGCCTCTCGGCGGACGTCAACGCCGCCTTCGACCCGACCTACGCCGACGTTATGGATAAGCCCAACGCCGCTATGCTGAATTACGGCGCGGTTGTCACCAAGTACACCGGGGCCCGGGGCAAGAGTGACACCTCCGACGCCTCGGCGGAGTTCGTGGGTAAAATCCGCAAAATCTTAAACGACGCCGGCGTGGTCTGGCAGACCGGCGAGCTCGGCAAGGTTGACGCGGGGGGCGGCGGCACCGTCGCGAAATACATCGCCAACCTCGGCGCGGACGTGGTGGATCTGGGCGTCCCGGTGCTCTCGATGCACTCGCCCTTCGAGGTCGTGGCGAAGCTTGATGTTTATATGACCTACCGTACCGTGGCGGAGTTCTTCGGGGCGAAGGGGTAGAGCGGGGACCGGGCCGCGCGGCTACGGGGGGGCTTCTTCTCGCTGTCGCGAGGGCGGCTCTGCGGGACCGGGGGCTCCGGCTTGCCTGTTATGGCGGATTTCTTCTCGCTGCGCGAGGGCGGCTTTGCGGTGAAGGGGGCTTCTTGACTCCGCCCGGATCCGGGGACCGGTTCTCGCCGCATCGGGTAGGCTGCGATGGCTAAGGGCTTTCAGCTTTGGGGAGCCTTTTGCCCACCTTGCGGTGCCCGACTCGTCGCTCGCCCCCGGTGCGGCGCCTCGCCAACCGCTGCCGGGATGAAGCCTTCGCTGTTTCGTCCACCGGACGCGCTCGGCTTCATTCCCAGCTGGGCTGGGCAGCGTGTCCGCTTTTCTGTCTCGGCCGTCGGGCGCGGCGGTCCTCCTGCTTTTGGCTCCGCCCGGCTCCGGGGGTTTCCTGCTTCGCGGGGTGGCTTTGCGGTGCCGGAAGCTTGCTTCGCCAGGTTCGGGCAAGCTGTTTTGCTCCGCGGGATGGTTCGGAGGTGCCGGGGGCTTTGGCTTTTCCTGCCAAGGTGGATTTGTCCTGCTTCGCGGATGGCTATCCAAATTTTCCCAGCCGGGCTGGGGAACGGTGTCCGCTTTTCTTCTCTGCGCCGGAACGGTCCGGCTGAAAGAAGAAAAGCGGAC
>CAYOSS010000110.1:0-4219 GCA_964406705.1 uncultured Eubacteriales bacterium | reverse complement strand
GTTGAGCAAAAAGGAGAGACATGCTTCATCTTCAGCCGGGCGACGACCTCCGGACAAACCTTGATAAAGCCGCGCCCGGCGAAACCGTCCTCCTCGCCCCCGGCACATACAGAGCGAAAATCTCCATATCCGTCCCGGGTCTGAAACTCTTTGGCTCGGGAGCGGACCGCACCCGTATAGTATGGGGCGATTACGCTAAAAAAACAGACTCCCAGGGCAGGGAGTACAACACCTTCCGCACCTGGACCGCGGCCGTGCTGGCGGACGGTGTGACAAAGAAGCACCTTGCCGTGATTAACGACTCCGGCCACCCCGAGATAAACGGTCAGGAGGTGGCTCTCACTGTTTACGCTGACAGCTTCCTTATGGAACGCTGCCGTCTTTCCTCCACGCAGGACACTCTGTTCCTCGGGCCGCTGCCGGGCGACCTTATAGATCGCTACGACGGATTCCTGCCTGATGCGCTGCGCGTAGACAAGCGCTGCTCCCAGCGTTTTTCCAAGTGTTTAATAGAGGGAAACGTGGATTTTATCTTCGGCTGCGGCGAGGCTCTGTTTGAAGATTGTGAGCTGCGTTCTGTCCCCGACGGGCGAGGCGCGGGCTATGTCGCCGCTCCCGCGCACGCGCCGGAGCAGACCCGCGGGTTTCATTTCAGAAACTGCCGCTTCACAGCCGCTGAAGGCGTGGCGGAAAACAGCGTTTACCTCGCGAGACCATGGCGGGACTACGGACTGTGCCTCTTTGAAAACTGCGCTTACGGTCCTCACATCCCGCCCACCGGTTTCGACAGATGGAATGACTCGGAACGCGACAAAACCGCCCGTTTCTACGAAACCCCGTCCGTTCCCGGCCGCGTCCCCTGGGTCAGAACTTTATGACAGAGTCAGAAAGTAAGAAACAAGTCAGATAAATTTAATCCCGCGAATGGTATAATCACCGAGGAGGATTTAAGGAAATCCTTAACGCTTACGAAAGGAAACAAACGGAATTATGAATAAAATTATCAGAAAAACAGCATTGCCCGCAGTTTTAATTTCTGCCCTTTGCCTCACCGGCTGCATCATAATCAATCCGTCAACTAAAGCGACAGAGCCTGCCGGGAGCGCCGCCCCCGCTGAGAGCAGCGCTCCCGCGGAAACCACCGCCGCTCCGACAGAAAGCGCCTCGCAGGAGGTACAGTCAGCGGCGCAGCCGGCGTCTGCAGACGCCGCCCCGACCGGGTCCGCCGTTGAAAGCCCCGCGCAGACAGAAGCACAGCCCGCCGCGGAACCCGCTCCGACCGAGACAACCACAGCCGTGACCGAGCCCGCTCCGACCGAGGCGCCCGCCAATCCGGCTTCCGAGCCGATAAAGCAGCCCGCGGCCTCCTCTAATCCGGAGTCTGTCGCTCCCGCTCCTCCGGCCGCCCCCGCGCCCGCCGAGACAGCGGCGCCCGCTCCAGCCGAGACCCCCGCTCCTCCGGCAGCTCCCGCGCCTGCGCAAAGCCCGAGTTCCGACGCTTCATCCGGCGACATCGGACGTGACGCCGCGGTATCCATAGCCCTTTCCGACGCGGGTATAGATCAGTCTCAGATCAGAGGCAATATAAAAGTGGATATGGACTATGAGAGAGGACGTCTCGAATACGAGGTGGATTTTCATTCCGGCGAATATGAGTATGACTATGAAATAGACGCCGAAAGCGGCAGCATCTTAAAGCGCGATAAAGAGTTTGACGACGACTATTATCAGGGCCGCCGCTGATAGATTTCAACACTGACATTTATGGAAAAAAAGAAGTACTCGATCAAAGATGACTTTTCCATGCTCGCCATACTTATCATTCCGGCGGGCGTGGCGGTGAACTTCGCGGGAGAACAGCTGGCGCAGCTTCTCAGGCTCCCGATGTATCTGGACACTATCGGAACCATCTTCACGGCTATGCTCGGCGGACCGTGGCTGGGAGCAGTCACGGGATGTCTCACAAACGTCGTTACCGGCATAGCCAATCCCGAGTACTTCGCGTTTATTCCTGTCAATGCCGCTGCCGGGCTGCTTACCGGGTGGCTCTCCAGAAAAAATATGTTCAGCGTATGGTGGAAGTGGATCATTTCCATACTCCTCATGTCGTGGACGTCCATTATCATATCGGCGCCCATCGTGGTACTGGTCTACGGCGGGGTTACGACCAGCGGCACATCCCTTATAGCAGCCACGGCCATGGCGGCGGGCGCCAATATCTGGGCAGCGGTCATAGGCACGGAAGGAATATTCACCGTCCTCGACAGGGTAATTTCCTTTGGCGTCAGCCGGGCCGTCATAAAGGTCATTCCGCCTAAAACGCTGATCAGGTTCAGCTGCGGGAGCAACTATATCAAGCCCGCTGAAACGGCCCATGGAAACAACTTACACACAGAAAATCCGGATACATAAAGCCAACCGTTTGGAGGGGCTGCATCCTTCTACAAAACTGCTGGTCGCTTTGCTGTATTGTTTCTGCGCCTTTGTGCTTAGAACATTTAAGTTTACGGATCTTGATCTTCCTCTGCTCTTAGCCGCGTGGTTTTTAGTAATCCCCGCGCTCTGCGCCGCCAGCGGCGTTTTTATGAAATGCGCCAAAGCTTTTAAGGCGGCGGCCGTCCTGGCGGCGGTTATTTTTCTCACCCAGACATTTCTGATACCCGGAGGACGCGTGCTCTGGCAGCGCGGATTTTTAAAGATCCGCGAAGACGGCGTCAGATCGGCCTTTTCGCTGTCCTTCACAATCATGGACGCGGCCGGAATCTTCGTCTGGCTGTTTCAAACCACTGAAAATAAAGAGATCGCGAGCGCCCAGGATTAGGCCGGGCTAAGCCGCAGGGCCGCCTATGTTTTCGCGTCCGCCCTGCGGATGCCGGATATCCTAAGAAATAACATCAGAACCGTCATGGACGCCCAGAGAGCGAGAGGCGTGGAAACGGAGGGCGGCATACCGGTCAGAGCCGGAGCCTTCCTGCCTGTTCTCGTTCCGCTTATCTTAAATTCCGTCACGGGCGCGGAGGAGAAACTTCTGACCCTTGAGGCGAGAGGCTTTTCAGCGCGTTGCGAAAAAACGCGTCTTTTCAGGCTCGAGCGCTCCGGATTAGAACGACAGGTAAAGAGCATTGCCATAATTATAACCGCGCTGATCCTGTGCGGGAGGATAGCGTTATGGCTGCTGTGATAGAATGTAGGAATGTCACCTACACCTACCCGCTGGGCACTAAGCCCGCCATACGGGATCTGAGCCTCGATATCGAAAGCGGCGTGCTTTACGGCGTCGCCGGTGAAAACGGGGCCGGGAAAACCACTCTCGGGGCGCTGCTTATGGGATTCGCTCCGCGATTTTATAAGGGCGAGCTTAAGGGCGAAGTCACGGTAAAAGGCCGTCCGGTGAGCGAATACGGAGGAGAAATCGCGCGGATCGCCGGGTACGTGTTTCAGAATCCTTTTACGCAGATAAGCGGTGTGAAGGACACCGTGTTTGAGGAGGTGGCCTTTGGTCTCGAAAACTTCGGGGCGCCCGCCCTCGAGATCGAAAGACGCGTCACTGACGTCATGCGTCTGACCGGTATAGAGGAGCTGGCCATGCTGAATCCCCTGAATCTCTCCGGAGGCCAGATGCAGAGAGTGGCCCTGGCGTCGGTGACAGTTCTCGATCCGGAGATATTTATCCTTGATGAGCCGACCAGCCAGCTGGATCCTGAAGGCACGGAAAGCGTGTTTAAGATCATCCGCGGATTAAAGGAAGCGTCGAAAACCATCATTTTGATAGAGCATAAGATCGACCTTCTGGCCGAATACGCGGACGAGATGCTGATTCTTAAAGGCGGCGGATTGGTCGCGCGAGGGAGGGCGGATACGGTCCTCTCGGATCCGGAGCTTTTGCTGAAGCAGGGCGTCAAGCCCCCGCAGGCGGCATTGCTCGGAAAAAAACTTATCGATATGGGGCTGCCGCTCTCCGGAGTCCCGGTCACAGAGAGGCAGGCCGTAGAGGAGATAAAGAAGGCGCTGAAAAAAGGAAAAGAGACCCGGCCCGAGGTAAACCCTTCCGAAAGGGGGTTCCCCTGATGGCGGACATTACCTTAAAGGGCGTAAGCTTCTCTTATCCGGGCGGCATCCGGGCCGTAGACAATGTCAGCTTGACCATCCGGGCGGGGGAAAAGGTGGCAGTGACCGGACAGAACGGGGCGGGCAAGACCACCATGGCGAAACTGATGAA
>CAYOSS010000109.1:3441-4282 GCA_964406705.1 uncultured Eubacteriales bacterium | reverse complement strand
ATAGCCTTCTTATCCTTCCCAGCTGGGCTGGGCAGCGTGTCCGCTTTTCTTCTCTTCGCCGACGGGCGCGGCGGTCCCCTCTGCTTTTGGCTTTGCCCGCCCCCCGGGAACTTCTTCTCGCTGACGCGAGGATAGCTTGATTTTTCCCCAGCTATGCTGGGGGAACGATGTCCGCTTTTCTTCTCTGCGCCGGAACGGTCCGGCTTCGTCGTCGCAAGTTCCATATCGCTCGTTTCCACGCTAAAGCGTGAAAAGCTCGCTCATTCCACTGCTCCTCCTCTCCCCACGACGCCTTACGGCGCCGCGGGGGCCCCTTATGAAAAGCGGACAGAAAAGAAGTTCAGCGCGCCGGCTTATTCCAACGCCGAATACTGAGAGGTTATGGGGTAGCCGCCACCTATACCACTGCTCTTGCGATCGCTGACGCGGGGGCAGCTCGGAGATCCCGCCGGCGCCGGCTCCGTGATCCCGCCGGGGTCATTCAGGGCTTGCCGAGGCCGGTACAAAAGCCCTCCGGTTAGGGGGCGGCTCGCCGTTGTCGAACTGAGCCCGGCTCTTATGGGGTAGCTTTTTGCTTGTCGGTCGGGGTAGGCTCGCAGATTTGCAGGGAGCCTCCTTACTCCGTGTAGGGCGACCCGCCGCGCTCCCGGTAGTCGAGGCGGAGCCGGAGTCCCAGGTTACGCCGGGCTATCCCGTAAGCCGCCGTGCTTCCGGGGTGGGGATGGTCGGTAGCCGTCGGGCTACCCCTTGCGCCGGCAAGCTTCCGGGCTTCCCCGGCAGGGCCCCTGTACACCCGCGAGCTACCCCTCGACCGGCAAGCAAAAAGCTACCCCACAAGAGC
>CAYOSS010000109.1:0-3431 GCA_964406705.1 uncultured Eubacteriales bacterium | reverse complement strand
CCCCTATACCGTTGCCCTGGCGGTTCGCTTCGCGAGGGTAGCCCGGGGGTCCCGCCGGCGCCGGCTCCGGGACCCCGCCGGGGTCATTCGTAGCTCACCCAGCCCGGTACAAAGGCTCGCAGGTTTGGGAAAGCTCGCCGCTATCGATTTGGGCTCGGCGCTTCGGGGGTAGTTTTTTGCCTAGTGGGTGGGGAAGGTTTGCAGATACATAGCAAGCCTTCCCTTCGTACGGGGCGCCCCCCCGCTCTCGGCGGGCAGGGCGGAGCCGGAATTGCTGATAACCGCCGGGCTATCTGTGAGCCGCTGTTCTCCCGGAGCCGAAGCCGCCCCCCACCCCCGGGCTATCCTCGCGCTGGCAAACCTCCGGGCACCCCGGCGGGAGCCCCCTGTACACCCGCGAGCCGCCCTGACCGCCGGGCAAAAGCTACCCGGAAGCGCCGAGCTCCGAACGATAGCGGCGAGCTTTCCCGAACCTGCGAGCCTTTTGCATCCACCTCTGCGAGGCAGGAATGAATACGGCGGGACCCCGGAGCCGGCGTTGGCGGGACCACTGCACCAACCTCGTAGGCACAGGAGCAACGGTATAGGTGGCGGCTTCCCCCATAACCTCTCAGTATTCGGCGTAGGAGTAAGCCGGTCCGCCTGAACTTCTTTTCTGTCCGCTTTTCATAAGGGGCCCCCGCGGCGCCGTAAGGCGTCGTGGGGAGAGGAGGAGCAGTGGAATGAGCGAGCTTTTCACGCTTTAGCGTGGAAACGAGCGATATGGAACTTGCGACGACGAAGGCGGACCGTTCCGGCGCAGAGAAGAAAAGCGGACAACGTTCCCCAGCTCAGCTGGGAAAGATTGGAAAGTTAACTTCGCGTCAGCGAGAAGAAAGTAATGGGGGACGGACGGAGCCGAAGTGAGTTCCCGGCGCCGCAAAGCTACCCCGCGCAGCGGGAACCGGCCCCCGCCGCCGGGCGGACCCGGCGCCCCGGTACCGCAAAGCTACCCCGCGAAGCGGGAACCAACCCCCTCGCCGCCGGGCGGAGCCGAAGCTAACAGCCACGGCCCCGCCGGTATCATTCGGAGCCCGCAAGTCCGGGGGTAGAAACTTGCCGGCCGGTTGGGGCGGCTCGCAGGTGAAAGGTAAGCCCCTGCCGCTCTTCCGTTCCATAATCCGCACGCGCGGAGCCTTGATTTACAAGGGTTTATAAAGAAAACCCGCCATATAAGCGGGTCTTCGATATGGTGGAGACGGAGGGATTCGAACCCTTGACCTTACGGATGCGAACCGTACGCTCTCCCAACTGAGCTACGCCCCCGGGCGCCTGTCGCCGGTTCAACTCCCGGCGAACGGGTATATTGTACCACGCCGGCCCCCGCTTGTCAAGGCTTTTTCTCGCGATTATGAGAGAGTGCTCAAGGCTTTCCCGCGATTATGAGAGAGCGGGCGCGCCCGGCGTCCGCCCGCCGGAACCGCGGGCGCTCCCGCCTACTCCCATTCTCCCTTGATGCCCCGCGAAAAGGCGGCGAGGCGGCGGCGGAGGCGCTTTACCGCGGCGGGAGGAGCGGCCGGCGGCGCGGGGCGGAAGAACCGCACGTCGTAGAACGCGTAGCGCAGCGCGTCAAGCAGGTGGTTGTCGCGGTCGACGGGGCGGGGAGCGGGAGCCGTGCTGTCCCAAACGTAGGAGGAAAGCTCGCATAGCGTCCCCCGGCAGCGGGGGTGCACCACGAGGTCGTATTCCGCGATTTCCGCTATTCCCGAGAGCACCGAGTTCTTCCCCTTTTTGCTTGGGTTAACGCGGGAGAGCCCGAGGGAGCGCAGCTCGTCGTTGCTCTTGGGCTCGGCGCTGTCCGCCCTTATCAGCTCCTTCGCGTACCCCCGCCGGGTGATTTCCTCCGCGATTTGGGCGTTCCGGAGGTGCGTGGCGGAAAATTCCTCAAAGACGTAGGCGCGCTTGTCGATGGGGTTGACCTTCACCGCTATAAACGCCGTGGGGTCGTTAGCGTAGCCGTAATCGAGCCCGTAGAACGCCTTGTACTTCCACCGCTCGTCGCCGTCCTCCGTAAGACCCACCTCCTCCGGGCAAAAATCCTCCTCGCGCCAGTTTTCGTAGACCAGCCCTTCGGCTATCCCCCACGCCCCGAGCCCCGCCACGGCGTACTCGCGGGGCCTGCGGCGCTTCATATCCTCGAAAACGGCTAAATCGGCGGAGTCCAGCCACTCGTTGCAGCGGTAATCGGTGGAGTAGAGCGAGACGTTCGCGGCGGGACGGTCGAAGAAGCGGGATTTAAGCCAGTGCCGCTCGCTCCAGGGGTTAAAGGTGAGAGTGGTCTGCTTGAAGAGCCCCGGCCCGACGGCGCCCCGGGGGACGGTTAAGTCCAGCCGGTCGAAGTCGGCCTCGTCCGCTATCTCGTAAGCCTCCTCTATCCACACCCAGCACAGCGACCCGCGCGGCACCGTGAGCGAGGCGAGGCGGGTCACGTCGCCAAGCCCCCGGAAGAGGATTTTCTGCCCCGTCGGCAGGTACGTCAGCTCCGGGGGATTAAGCCCGCGCTTCCACAGCGCCGAGACCCCCAGCCGCTCTATTGCCCAGCAGAGCTGCGCGAACGTGCTGGTGCGGTGAGTGTTCATTGCCCCGCGGACGACAAGCAGGTTGGCGCCGGGGTAGCGCGGGATCCGCCAGATAAAGTTCAGCGCGGCGGTAGCGCTCTTCTTGGAGCCCTTGCCGCCTTTCAGCACTCTGTAACGGTTCGTATCGTTCCAGAATTTGCCGTATCCTCCTCCCACAAGGGAGGATAATTTTACCTCGCTCACTCCCCGTCGCCTCCCATATCGTCAATCACGGGGAACGACGCCTCGCCGCCTCCGCCCGTGATATCGGCTATAAAGCGGAGCGCGCGCAGCGCCCCGGCGCAGTCGAACTCGGTCTCGCCCGTGGCTACGTACTCCTTTGTGGAGGGGTCCTTGCGGTAGACCGGCTTCTCCTCGCTGCACCGCCGGAACAGCTCCACGGCTCTGAGCAGCACCCAGTCCCTGCCGATGACCAGGCTGTCGGACAGCTCTTTTTGCATATCCCGGACGCGGTCCCTCGCCTCCGGGCGGCGGAGAAGCTGTTCCGCGCGGCGCCCCGTGGCGCGGCCCGTTTTCGCGTACTCCGCGAGGATCTTTTCGTCCGCCGGATCAAACGGCGGGTGTTTGGTTTCCATAGGCTGGCGCTCCTTTCTTATTGCGCTTTGCTGAGATTTGCGGTACCGGGAGGGCTCCGGCTCCGCTTGTTAAGGGTGACTTGCCCTGCTTGGCGGTCAGATCGGGGGTACCGGCGGATTGCTCTCGGCTCCGCCCGGGTCCGGGGGCTTCTTTTCGCTGCGCGAGGTAGGCTGCGATGGCTGAGGGCTTTCAGCTTTGGGGAGGCTCTGCCCACCTTGCGGTGCCCGGCTCGTCGCT
>CAYOSS010000108.1:0-4454 GCA_964406705.1 uncultured Eubacteriales bacterium | reverse complement strand
AGTATTCGGCGTAGAAGTAAGCCGGCGCGCTGAACTTCTTTTCTGTCCGCTTTTCATAAGGGGCCCCCGCGGCGCCGTAAGGCGTCGTGGGGAGAGGAGGAGCAGTGGAATGAGCGAGCTTTTCACGCTTTAGCGTGGAAACGAGCGATATGGAACTTGCGACGACGAAGCCGCGCCCGTCGGCGAAGAGAAGAAAAGCGGACATCGTTCCCCAGCATAGCTGGGGGAATGAATAAGCCACCCTCGCGCAGCGAGAAGAAATTTGCCAAACAGGAGGAGCCGGAGTTGCCAGCTACCGCTGAGCTATTCCCTCGCGCAGAGAAGAAAAGCGGACATCGTTCCCCAGCATAGCTGGGAAGAATTAGAAAGCTAACTTCGCGTCAGCGAGAACCGGTCCCCGGAGCCGGGCGGAGCCAAAGCCCCCGGCGCCTCAAAGCCGTCCCCGCGCTGCGAGAGCCAGCCCCCTGAGCGGGGCAAAGCCCGGTGCGCCGCCGCCCATTTTCCCCCTACAGTGTCACCCCGTCCTTGAATATGGCGATTTCCCGGTAGCCGTTCAGCTCGTTGCGGGTAGGCGCGCCGTCCGCGACGGACAGCGTCAACCGGTAGAGCACGTCCGTCAGCGCGTCCCCCTCGCCGCGAAGGGCACCGGACGCGTCAAAGTCTATCCACCCCGGCTTGGCCCCCGTGAGGGCGGCGTTGGAGGCTATCTTTACGGTGGGGACGGGTCCCCCGAGCGGCGTGCCCCTCCCGGTGGTGAAGAGGATTAAGTGCGCCCCGGCGGCGGCGAGGTTCGTGACCGCCACTATGTCGTTACCCGGCCCCTCGAGCAGGGACACTCCGGGCCGCGTCGCCCGTTCCCCCAGTTTCAGCACGTCGGTGACGGGCGAGGAGCCGCCCTTGGCCACGCAGCCTATGGATTTCTCCTCCAGCGTGGTGATGCCGCCCGCCCTGTTGCCGGGGGAGGGGTTCTCGTAGACGGGCTGCCCGTGGCGGCGGTAATAGGCTTTGAAGTCCTCTATGAGCCGCTTCACCCTCTCGAACACATCCTTATTCGCGCATCTTGACGTGATTATGCTTTCCGCGCCGAACATCTCCGGGACTTCGGTTAAAATACAGCTTGCCCCGTAGCCCGCAAGCCTGTCACACACCCGCCCCACAAGGGGGTTCGCGGTAAGCCCGGAGAAGGCGTCGCTCCCCCCGCATTTAAGCCCCACCCGCAGCCGCGATACGGGGAACCGCTCCTTAGGCGTACCGTCGGCGCGGCGGCGAAGCCGCTCTATAAGCCGCGCCCCGTCCGCGAGCTCGTCCCCGCTCTCCTGGCAGGTGAGGAACTTTACCCCGTCGGGGTCGTAATCCCCCAAGAGGGCCCGGAAACCGGCCGGGGTGTTGTTCTCGCAGCCGAGAGAGAGCACCAGCACACCCCCCGCGTTGGGGTGCCGGGCGAGCCCCCTGAGGGTGAGGCGTGTCGTCTCGTGGTCGCCGCCGAGTTGCGAGCAGCCGTACGGGTGAGTGAGGGCTATGGCGCCCGTGCGCCTCGCGAGCTCCTCCGCCACGCCGTTTACGCAGCCCACGGTGGGGATTATCCATATGTCGTTGCGGATGCCGACCTCTCCGTCCGGGCGTCTCCAGCCCGAGAAGGTGTCGCCGCAGGGGAGGGGCGCCGGCAGGGGACGGTCCCCGGCGAAGCGGTAGTCGGTCGCCTCGTCGAGGGCGCTGCGAAGGTTCTCCGAGTGCACCCGCTCGCCGGGGGCTATGTCCCGCGTGGCGCGGCCTATGGGGAGCCCGTACTTCACCACCCGCTCGCCGGCTTTTATGGCTGTTCTCGCGGTCTTGTGCCCCGTCTCCTCGTCTATTTCCACGTTGTCGGTAGGGTTAATCAGCATAGTCGGTCTCCATTTTTCGGTTAATAAGCGTGCTCTCCGCCGCTGTCACTCGGTTAATCGGTATATTCTGCCGCCGCAGCCGGGCAGCCGGCATACCCCCCGGTCGGTCTCCCGGCATCCTTCGTTGCCGTTGCCATTCGCACAGCCGGGCATACTTCGCAGTCACAGGCACCCCGGTTAATCGGCACAGCTTGCCGCCGCAGCCGGTGCGTCTGGCATACTTCGCCACCGGTCGGGGCAGTCAAGCGCACCCCGTCGCTGCCATTCGCACGGCCGGGCATATTTCACAGTCACAGGCACCCCGGTTAATCGGCGCAGCTCGCCGCCGCAGGCGGGCAGCCGCCGTACTGCCTCATCGCGCGGGGTTAACTGGCATATTTTGCCATCGCGGTTAGTGTTGCCGCCGTACCCCCCGCCGGTTGGTAGCCCGGCATACTGTCCTGCCACCCGGGTTCCCTGACACAGCCTGTTATTATAGCCGGGTCTGTTGGCACGCCCCCGCCGTTTGGTAGCCCGGTATACCACCCCGCCGCTGCCATTCGCATAGCCGGGCATACTCCGCCGTCATAGGTACCCCGGTTAATCGGCGTAGCTCGCCGCCGCAGCCGTTGCGGTTGGCGTACTGCCTCGCCACCCGGCCTAATTAACATATTTTGCCACTTCGGGAGCGAATGGCGAGAGATCCGCGCCCCAAAGTTCCGTATCGACGAGGATTTCGGCCACCGAGCCCCCCTTAACAGCGGCTATGCACGCCGCGTCGTCGTCGGGGGAGCCGGTCTTGTAATACTTAATAAGGCAGCCCAGAGCCTCGCAAAGGCGCGGGGGAGCGGCGCCGAACTTCTCCCTATATATAAGCAGGGAGGGCACTACCCGCGTCCTAAACTTGCTGACCGAGTTCAGCGCTATGGCGGAGCATTTGTGCCGCAGGAAGGGGTTGCGGAACCTCTCGAACACCGAGCCGGCGTACTCCGTAAGCTCGCTCTCGGGCAGGCTCAGCGTGGGGATTATCTCGTCCGTTACGCAGCGCTCCGCGAAGCCGGAGAGCTCCGGGTCCTCCATACACTCGCGGACGGTCCCGACGCCCCGCAGCAGGGCTTTCGCCGCAAGGCAGGTGTGCGCCCCGTTGAGTATCCTCACCTTGCGCTCCCGGTAGCGGGCGAGCCCGTCCCGCGTGACTATGACGTTAAGCCCCGCCTTATCGAGCGGGAACTCTTTTAAGAGCGGATAATCAGTCTCTATCACCCACAGGTGGTAAAGCTCCGCCGTGTCGAGCAGCGGGTCGGGCGAGGGGAGCCGCGCGGCGGCGTCGGGGTCGTAACCCGTCACAATGCGGTCAACAAGCGTGTCGCAGAAGACGTTTTCCTCCGTAACCCACCGGGCGAAGCCCTCCCCGAGGCTCCAGTCGGCGGCGTAGCGCAGCACGCACCCCCGCAGCGCCGCGCCGTTATGCTCAATCAGCTCGCAGGGCAGGAATATGAAGCCCGGCAGCCCCGCCCTGTACCGCCGCCAAAGCAGCGCCGCCACCTTAGCCGGGAAGGACTTCGGAGGAGTGCCCGCGAGCGCGTCGCCGGGGAGGTAGGTTATCCCGGCTTCCGTCGTGTTGGAGACTACAAAGCGGAAATCCGGGTTTTCTGCGAGCCTTAAGTACCCCTCGTAGTCCTCGTGGGGGTCCACGGTCCGTGTAATAGTGTTAATCGGGTACCGCTCTTCCACAGGTACGCCCCCGCGCAGGCCCCTGAGCAGCAGGGTGTAGCGGCAGCCCCGGCGCTCGAGCTCGGCGCACCGCCCCCCCGGGCGCGGCTGGACCACCACGGCGCCGGCGTCAAAGCCCGTCGCCTCGTTCACCCGCTGGAGGATCCAGTCGAAGAACCCCCGCAGGAACACCCCTTCGCCGAACTGTATAACTCTTTCCCTCACCGCGCCGCCTCTTCCTCCCCAAACCGCATATCTTTTTCCCTCACAGCTCCGCTTCATCCTCTCCGAACCGCATATCTCTCTCCCTTATCGCGCCGCTTTCCTCTCGCCGGATTGTTTAACTCTCTTCCTCGCCGTTTCGTTTCCCGCTCGCCGCGCCGTGTAACCCGTCCTCGCCGCGCCGCCTCTTCCTCTCCGAACCGCATACCTCTCTCATCGTTTCGTTTCCCGCTCGCCGCGCCGTGTAACCCGTCCTCACCGCGCCGCTTTCCCTCCCGCGCTGTATCCGCCTTTATTTTACCACGCCCGCGCCGGTTTGGCAAGGGGGATTTGGCGCGGCCCGGCCCGCCGCTCCCGGCTCCGCCGGCTCGTCCCCGCTTCGCCCGGGGGTTCGGGGTTCTCTCTTTTTTAGGGTGAGTGGAGCGGGGTGCTCTCTCTTTTTCGGTTGAGTGGTCGGTGCTCTTCCCCCTTTTTCGGCTGAGCCAACCGCGCTCCTCCCCCTTTTCTTCGGGTGAGCGGACGGGGCTTGTCCCTCTCTTTTAGGGTGAGCGGGTAGTGTTCCTCCCCCTTTTTTCGGGTGAGTAGGCCGAGGGGATAGTTCAGACCCTCCTGGCGAACGTCAGGGGCCTTCTGGAGGACGGTTACCGGCTCCCCGAA
>CAYOSS010000107.1:0-4662 GCA_964406705.1 uncultured Eubacteriales bacterium | reverse complement strand
GGATGTCGCTCACCCGACCGGGGCGGATCACGAGAATGGGGCGGCCCCGTGGCAATGAGCCGGACCCACCTCCGGGACAAAGCGAGGGCAAGCCTGTCCCGCCGCCGGGACAGGGCGAGGACAAAGAGGACCCGCCGCAAGGCCGGCGGCAAAACCGGGAGCCGCCCCCCGACCGGGGCAGACAGCGCGGGCGAGGGAGACCCGCCGCCGGGAACCGTCGGAGGGTAATCCGCCGAAACCCCGCCGCCGGAACAGGGCGGGAGCGGTCCGCCGAAACCCCGCCGCCGGGAACACTCGGAGAATAATCCGCCATAGGCACGGTGCCATAGCCGGGATACTTCCACCAAACCCGCCGCTATAGCAGATAAATTTCCGCCAAAAGAAAGGAAGCGCCCGTATGAAAGCTTACGTAGTGCAGCCGCCCTATTCCATGTCCGGCGACGGGGAGGAAACCTTCCGCGCCCTGTCGGAAATCCTAAATTCCATTGGCCCCGAGGCGGACCTGATTGTCCTCCCGGAGGGGGCGGACACGCCCTCGCGCTGTGCCGACCTCGCCGCCGAGGAGGCTATGGTCTCCCGCTACAACGCCTCTCTGCGGGAAAAGTGCGCCGAGACCGCCGTCCGCTGCGGCGCCGTGGTCTGCGCCAATATGCGGGAGTTCACCCCCACCGGGCGGCGCAACTCCACCGTTGTGTTTGGCAAAGACGGCTCCGTCGCGGGCAGGTACGACAAGCAGCACTTAGTCCCCTCCGAGATGTCCGAGAGCAAGCTTGACAGCGGCTACACCTACTCCTTCAGCCCCCCCTACATTCTGGAGCTTGACGGGGTGCGCTACGCCTTTTTAATATGCTACGACAACTACTTTTACGAGATGTTCGCCAACATCGCCCGCTTTAATCCCGACGTGATCGCGGTATGCTCCCACCAGAGGAGCGACACCCACGACGCGCTGGAAACTATGACGAAGTTCTGCGCCTACAACTGCAACGCCTACATAGTCCGCGCCTCGGTGAGCCTGGGGGAGGACTCCCCCGTCGGCGGGTGCAGTATGATTGTGGGCCCGGACGGACGGGTCCTCGTCAATATGAAGAACGGCGTGGGGT
The DNA here is from genome assembly GCA_964406705.1 of uncultured Eubacteriales bacterium. GTDB lineage: Bacteria > Bacillota > Clostridia > Oscillospirales > Acutalibacteraceae > CAZRRV01. Next base: position 3,559 of record CAYOSS010000107.1, on the reverse strand, counting down.
GCGCCTCGGCGGAGTTCGACCCCCACCGCCGGTACCTCAAGCCCGCGGGCTTCGGCAACCCCGACGCGACGCACCACAGCTACATTGAAACCGGGCGCCGCCCCTGGAAGTACCGCATAGGGGGAGGAGCCATAGTCCCCTACGACGACGTTATGCCCTACCCCCGGGTCTGCTCCCACAGGGGCTGGGGAACGGTCGCCCCGGAGAACAGTCTCCCCGCGTTCGGGGCGGCGGTGGCTCTGGGCGCGGAGGAGATCGAGTTCGACCTCTGGGCTACGAAGGACGGGGAGATTGTCTCAATCCACGACTGCAACTTAGAGCGCGTCTCGGACGGGCGGGGGTTCGTCTGGGATTACACGTTGGAGGAGCTGCGGCGTCTCGACTTCGGCTCGGTGTACTCCCCCGTATACGAGGGGCTCAGGATCCCCACGCTGGCGGAGATTTTGGCGAAGTTCTCCGGGCACGCGGTGATGAACATCCATATTAAAAGCGACGGACAGGATATGCCGACGGACGATACCCTGCGCCGGATCGTGAAGCTCCTTTACGATTACGACGCGGCGCGCCACTGCTACTGCCTCTGCGACGGGCGGGGAATGGAGGCACTGCGGCGTATAGCCCCGGAGATCCCCCTTTGCGCCGGCGCGGACGAGCAGTACAGCGACCTCGTGGATAAGGCGCTCTACTACGGGGCGAAGAAGATCCAGCTGTTCAAGCCCCACTTCGAGCATTACGGCCCCGGCTACCTGGAGGAAATAATCCCCCGGGCGCACGCCGCGGGACTGCGGGTCAACTATTTCTGGTCGGACGACCCCGCCGAGACGCGCCGCGTCCTGGACCTCGGCGTCGACACGGTACTCTCCAACGACTACCTGCGCAACTCGCTTAAGGCGGTGGGGAAATAGGCGCCGCGAATGTCGCGAACGCCCCGACCCAGTAAGCGGTACACGGCGAAAAGACGGGAACAGAGTTAACAAAGCGAAAATTACTCCCTGGGTACAAACCAAAAGAACGTGAATGGCGCGGCGGGTTTCTCGCCGCGCTCTTTTCGCAAAAATTTCAAAAAATCCCTTGCGCCGCGCGAGGAGTTATGCTATAATATATGCACAATAGGCGGTTACCCCCCCCCCGTATTCTTTTCCGCCGCGAGCGGGACGCTCCGGCGCGGTTTTGGGACGGATTTACGGGGCTGGGGGCGGTAGAAGATACCACTGGGGGGTTATTGCTATGAGGGAAAAGTACACGGTTAAACGGCATTTGGCGGCAAGTCTCGTCGCGCTGGCGCTTTGCGTCGCGATGTTGCTCGGGACGACGTTCGCATGGTTCTCCGACGAGGCGAAAACGGCGGCCAACACTGTCACGGCGGGTAATCTCCACGTCGCGTTGGAGTACAAAACGCCGGGCGGCGACTGGGCGGACGCCGAGGGGGCGGACCTTTTCGCCGACTCCGGCGCGGATATGTCCCTCTGGGAGCCGGGAATGGCGGTGCTCTCCTCCGCGTTCAGGGTGCGCAACACCGGCACCCTCGCGCTGACGTACACCCTCACCGCCACGCTCGAGGGCGAAAGCGGGCTTAGCGAGGTCATCCAAATGGCGGTGCTCGGCGACGGCGACTTGGAGGCGGCGGGTGTAGCCGACCCCCGCGCCGACACGCAGAGGGGTCCGCTCGCGGAGTACGTCGAGGCCCGCGAGGAGGGCGGCTTCGCCCCCGTGGGAAGCTTCTCGCAGTCGGGAAAACTCTCGGCGGGCGAGTCCGGCGCCACGGACCCTCAGTATATCCTCCTTTACTGGAAGCCGAACGCCGACGAGGTCGATAACAGGTACAACGGCACGGCCGACGAGCTGTCCTTCCACCTCGACGTGCGCGCGACCCAAGCCCCGGAGGAGTCCGACAGCTTCGGCGACGGGTACGACGCCGACGCCTCCAAGCCCCCCGTCCAGAAGCCCGCTACCGTAGGGCCGAAGGATGGATGGCCTACCTCCGACGCGATGAAGCAGACTATCACGGATACCGTAAAGAGACAATACGCGTCATTCTCATATACAAGTGCCACTAAACTCGTCTTTTCCAACTGGGACAAGTACAAGGATGAAGTCGGTGGGAGTTATGATGACGGCTTAACGTTCGGCGCCGTCCCGACAGACAACCCGGAATCCACGGACGAAACCGGCGCGAGGATCTTCTACAAAGAGACTGAAAAGGCGCTCTACATTCTCACCAAAGACCCGAACGTAAAGATTAAAGCGCCGGGAACGATGGAGAAAATCTGTTACACCTCCTCTCTAAAATTTGCAGATCTTAGCGGGTTAGACACTTCGGAAGTACAAGATTTCCGCTCGATGTGCTATTCATCGTATGGCTTAGAGGAAATTATCCTAACCGGGTTCGACACATCCTCTGCTACAGATATGACTGAAATGTTCCAGGACTGCAAGGTTCTTCAAAATATCGACCTGGGCAGTTTTGATACATCAAACGTCACCACGATGAAAGGAATGTTTCAAAACAGTGCGGCACTCACATCTGTTGATCTCAGTTCCTTTAATATGTCTAACATCACATCCGTAAATAATATGTTCTATGAGTGCAAAGCACTCCAAAGCGTTGACCTGCACACCCTTGACCTCTCGAAATGCGAGGATTTCAACAGCATGTTCCTCAACTGCTCGTCACTGGCAGAGGTAAATATGAGCGGGATGCACTTCCCCGCCGCGAAGAATATCGGCAATATTTTTGCCGGGTGCTCCAGCCTTAGCTCCGTCGATCTTACCCCGTTCGCCGGCGCGAAACTAACTGCAATCAATAGCGCCTTTAGCAGATGCGCGGGAATTACCAGCGCCGACTTATCCATGCTTGACACCACGGAAGTCACCGATATTTCCTCCCTTTTTAATGAGTGCACCAGCCTAACCAGCATTAACTTCGGGGACAGTTTCACCACGGAGAATGTGACTAATATGCAAAAGGTCTTTAAGGGCTGCACCAGTCTTGTGGAAGTTGATATCAGCACATTCAACCCTAAAAAAGCCGACACGGCACACGGCGGCAGCGGGACGGAAGAAATGTTTATGGATTGTTCGTCGCTCACAACAATCTACGCCTCGGAAAAATTCAAGATTGAGGATTTAGATGGAGATTATAATTGCGCGGATATGTTCCGGGGCTGTGTCAACATAAGAGGCGGAAGCGGCACGACATACAGGGCAAACGAATACCCGAATCCATCCGCGAGCCGCGACTCTAAATACGCGCGCATCGACGGGTTAGACGGTATGGAAGGCTACTTCACCAGAAAGCAATAGCCCGCGGCGGCGAGGCCCGGAGAATACAGCGAAGCCCGGAGAGTGGCAAGCTCTCCGGGCTTTAATATGGCGCGCTTGAAGGGACTCGAACCCCCGGCCCACTGCTTAGAAGGCAGTTGCTCTATCCGACTGAGCTACAAGCGCGTCCGCAGATAAGAGTATACCACACCTCTTGAGGAATTGCAAGAGCGATCGCTCCCCCGGTTCTTTCCTTTTCCCCGTGAAATCTTTCCTGAAACGTGGTATAATAGCCCCC
>CAYOSS010000106.1:0-4921 GCA_964406705.1 uncultured Eubacteriales bacterium | reverse complement strand
GAAGAAAAGCGGACAGAAAAGAAGTTCAGGCGGACCGGCTTACTCCTACGCCGAATACTGAGAGGTTATGGGGTAGCCGCCACCTTTACCGCTGCCCTTGTGCTTCGCTTTCGCGAGGGCAGCCCGGAGATCCCGCCGGCGCCGGCTCCGGGACCCTGCTGTATTCATTCCCGTCTCGCAGAGTCGGATGCAAAAGGCTCGCAGGTTCGGGGGCGGCTCGCCGTTATCGTTCGTAGCTCAGCGCTTCCGGGTAGCTTTTGCCCGCCGGTTCAGGCAGGCTTGTGGGTGCGCAGCAAGCTCCTGCCGGGGGAGGCCGGGAACTCGCCGGCGCGAGGGATAGCCCAGCGGCGACAGGTAGTCCCCATACCGGAAGAACGGCGATTTATGGGATAGTCCGCCGGTACAGGGGTCTCCGGCTCCGCTCTGCCCGCCGGGAGGGCGGGGGGCCGCCCCATACGGGGGGAGGGCTTCCTGCATATCTGCGAAGCAACCCCGACCGGCAAGCAAAAAGCTGCCTCACAAGCGCCGATCCCCGAACGATATCGGCGAGCTTCCCAAACCTGCGAGCCTTTGTACCGGGCTCGGTAAGCCCTGAATGACCCCGGCGAGGTTCCGGAGCCGGCGTCGTCGGGACCTCCGGGCTACCCTCGTAAGCACAAGACTCGCCGCATAGGTGGCGGCTACCCCATAACCTCTCAGCGTTCGGCGTAGAAGAGGCCGGCGCGCCTGAACTTCTTTTCTGTCCGCTTTTCTTCTTTCAGCCGCGCCCGTCGGCGCAGAGAAGAAAAGCGGACATCGTTCCCCAGCATAGCTGGGGGAATAAATTGGCTACCCTCGCGCAGCGAGAAGAAAGCAACGGGGACGGGCAGAGCCAGACATAGTGGGACCGCCGCGCCCGTAGGCGAAGAGAGGAAAAGCGGACACCGTTCCCCAGCCCAGCTGGAAAAAATTAGAAGGCTAACCTCGCGTAGCGAGAAGAAATCTGCGGTGCCGAGCGAAGCCAAGCCATCCGGCACCCCCGAGCTACCCGCGAAGCGAGACAAGTCCGCCAAACAGGAGGAGCCGGAGCTGCCGGCACCTCAGGGCTATCCGCAAAACAGGACGTGTTGCCCGTAACAGGCGAGCCGGAGCTCCCGGCACCGCAAAGCTATCCCGCGCAGCGGGAAACAGCCCCCCCGGCGTCGGGTGGAGCAAAAGTTCCCGCTACCGCAAAGCTGTCCCCGCAGCAAGAACAAGCCCCCGGGCCCGGGCGAAGCTCAGTCGCCGGAGACGGCCGGCCCCTCACACGAGGGGAGAGAAAAAGAAAGGTAGGCGACTATGCCCGCTGTCGAGATAACCCCCGCCGAGGCGGCGCGGTTCCTTTTGTCCCGCGACGATTTTTGCTTCCTCACCCACGCGTTCCCCGACGGCGACACACTGGGCGGGGCGGGGGCGCTTTGCGCCGTGACGCGCTCTCTCGGCAAGCGCGCGAACGTCTACTGCCCCGACCCCGTCCCGGCGAAGTTCGCGGGGCTGGTCCCCCCCGAGATGCCCTCCCGCGCGGAGTGCCTTGTCGCGGTGGACTTGGCCGACCTCAAGCTCGCGGGCGAGGTGGGAGCGAGGGCGGCGGGTCACGTGGCGCTCTGTGTCGACCACCACATCTCCAACTCCCGGTATTCGGAGCGGCTCTGCTGCGACCCCGGCGCGTCGGCGGCGTGCGAGGTGATTTTCGATATTATTAAGTGCCTCGGGGTGGAGCCGGACGCTTTCACCGTGAACGCTCTTTACACCGGCATTGCGACGGATACCGGCTGTTTCCGCTACTCCAACACGACGGCCAAGACCCACCGCGTGGCGGCGGATTTGGCGGACCTCGGCGCCGATGTCGCGGGGATCAACCGAGCGATGTTTGAGACCAAGAGCAGGGGGAGACTGGAGCTTGAGAAGGCCGCCCTCGAGACGATGGAGTACTTCTTCGGGGGGCGCTGCGCGGTGCTTTCCCTGCCGCTGGCGCTTCTAAATAAGACCGGCTGCGACGCGGGGGAGATAGAGGGGATCACCGCGCTGCCCAGAGTGCCGGAGGGGGTCTTAGCCGGGGTGACGATACGCGAGAAGCCGCCGGGCGGAGTGTACAAGGTTTCCGTGCGGACGAACGCGCCCCTCTCCGCCCCCGAGATATGCGCCGAGTTCGGCGGTGGGGGGCACCTGCGAGCCGCCGGTTGTGAGATGCGGGGGAGCCTCGCCGAGGTAAAAGAAGCGCTGATCGGCGCCGTCGGCCGTCGGCTCGGGGACGCGCTTTGAGCGGGCTGGTACTGCTTAACAAGCCCGCCGGGGCGACGTCCTTTCGCGCTACGGCGGCGGTGAGGCGGGTTTACGGGGAGCGCAAAGCCGGGCATTCCGGCACCCTCGATCCGCTCGCGACGGGGGTGCTCCCGGTGCTGTTGGGGAGCGCGACGCGGCTCGCCCGCTGGCTGCTCGACGGCGACAAACGCTACACCGCCACGCTCCGGCTGGGCCTTTCGACCGATACGCTCGATATCACGGGAAACGTCGTCGAGGAACGCCCGGTAAACGTCTCACCGGGGGAGTTCGCCGCCGTCTTGCCGCGTTTTAGCGGGGAGATCAGCCAGACGCCGCCCGCGTACAGCGCGATAAAGAGGGACGGAGTGCCGCTGTATAAGCTTGCGAGGGCGGGGGAGACGGTCGAGCCGCCTCCGCGCGAGGTCACCGTCTACTCGCTGGAGCTTACGGGATATACCCCCCCGGGGAATTATACCTTCGCGGTGCGCTGCTCAAGGGGGACTTATATCCGCTCGCTCGCCCGCGATATTGGAGAGGTCCTCGGTTGCGGCGCGACGCTCACCGCGCTGAGGCGGGACGAGTGCTGCGGCTTTACGTTAGAAGACTGCGCCACCCTCGAGGAGATCTCGCGCGAGCCGGATAAGTACCTGCTGCCGGCGAGCCGTGCCGTCGCTCATATGCCACCGGTGGAGGTGACGCCGCGCCAGGCGGAGAGGTTCCGGCACGGGGGCTCTCTCGACCCCGCGCGCCTCGCCGGGGAGCTCCGGGAGGGCGTCCCCGTCCGCGTGTGCTTCGGGGAGGAGCTGCTCGGGGTCGCCGCCCTGCGGGACGGGGCCCTGTCGCCGCTTTGTGTGTTGTAGGTTCTAAGGCGGTACCGCCGGGGACCGGCTGACGGCTCCCTCTTCCCGTCGGTCGTGCCGTCGCTCATATGCCACCGGTGGAGGTGACGCCGCGCCAGGCGGAGAGGTTCCGGCACGGGGGCTCTCTCGACCCCGCGCGCCTCGCCGGGGAGCTCCGGGAGGGCGTCCCCGTCCGCGTGTGCTTCGGGGAGGAGCTGCTCGGGGTCGCCGCCCTGCGGGACGGGGCCCTGTCGCCGCTTTGTGTGTTGTAGGTTCTAAGGCGGTACCGCCGGGGACCGGCTGACGGCCCCCCGGTACCACCCTGATTATAATGACAACGCCACTCGGCGATCGGCTGACGGCTGCGCTCGGTATCGCCCTGATTATTATGGTAACGCCGCCCGGCGGTCTCTTGACGGCTGTCTGCGGTATCACCCTGATTATTATGAAACGAGGTGTGGTGGAATACCGCCGGTTATGAGGAAAACCGTCGCCGCTCTGGGGACCTTTGACGGGGTGCATATAGGCCACGCGGCGGTGCTGCGGGGCGCTCTCTCGCTCGCGGGGGAGTACAGTCCCGTCGCGCTGAGCTTTGCCGGCTCTCCCCGGGGCGCGCTCTCCGGCTCGCCCGTCCCCCTGTTATTATCCGACGCCAAAAAAGCGGAGAAGCTGCGCGAGGCGGGCTTCCCCCGCGTGGTGCTGCAGGACTTCGCCGCGCTGCGGGACGTCTCAGCCGAAGAGTACCTCTCCGCCATAACCCGGGAGTACGGCATAGGCGCGCTCTCCTGCGGTTTTAACTACCGCTTCGGCGAGGGCGCGAGGGGGGACACGGAGCTGCTTCGCCGTTTTTGCCGGGAGAACGGTATACGCCTGTTCGTGGCGGAGCCGGTGCTGTACGGGGGCGAGCCGGTCAGCTCCTCGCGGGTGAGGGAGTGCGTTGCGGCGGGAAAGTTAGCCGACGCTAACGCTATGTTGGGCTACCCCTTCGCGGTGGAGGGCGAGGTCACGCACGGCTTTCGCCGGGGGAGGACCCTGGGCTTTCCCACCATAAATCAGGAGCTTGACCCCACTCTGGTTATCCCCCGGCGCGGGGTTTACCGCTCTCGGGTGACGCTTGAGGGCGGGGTTTACAGGGGGCTTACGAATATAGGCTGCGCGCCCACTTTCGGCGGGGAGACGGTCCGCGCGGAGACGTATCTCGAGGGCTTTTCGGGGGACGTCTACGGACGCTTCGCCGTGACGGAGCTGCTGGATTTTGTCCGCCCGGAGGAGAAGTTTCCCTCGCCGGACGCCCTGCGCCGCCGGATTGCGGAGGATTTTCGGATAGTTTTCTCCTGAGACGGCGGGGGTTAGTCGGCAGCCGGCGGCTCGCGGGCGGGGAAGTTTGTCCTGCTTCGCGGGTAGATCGGGGTGCTTGGGCACGCTCTGGATTTCCCTGTTAAGGCAGATTTCTTCTCACTGATGTGGGGATACTTTTCTGATTTTTCCCAGCTGGACTGGGGGGAACGATGTCCGCTTTTCTTCTCTGCGCCGACGGGCGCGGGTGTTACCGACGGCTCGCTTCGGCTCCACCCATCCCCGTTGCTTTCTTCTCGCTGCGCGAGGTAGCCCTTCACTTTTCCCCAGCGCGGCTGGGGGAACGATGTCCGCTTTTCTTCTCTGAGCCGGAACGGCTCGGCGATCCCCCTTGCCTTCGGCTCCGCCCGTTTCCGGGAGGCTTTATCCCGCCTCGCGGGGAGCCTTTCTAATTTTTCCCAGCTGGACTGGGGGGAACGATGTCCGCTTTTCTTCTCTGTGCCGAC
>CAYOSS010000105.1:0-4986 GCA_964406705.1 uncultured Eubacteriales bacterium | reverse complement strand
TGAAGCCTTCGCTGTTTCGTCCACCGGACGCGCTCGGCTTCATTCCCGCGCAGCGAGAAGAAGCCCCAGAAACGGGCGGAGCCGGAGTAAGCCCCCGGCTCCACAAAGCTATCCCGCGAAGCGAGCCCGGTCCGCCAAAACGAGTGGAGCCGGACCGGCGGGGGCAGCTCCGCCGCCCCTACAGCGCCACCGGCTGCGGCGAGAAAACCCTCTCATTCCCCCGGGCGGCGGCGAGGGTCTCCTTGTAGAAAACGTCCAACTGCCCGCGGTAGTTGGGTTTCCAGGGCTTGTTGCGCCCGCAGTAGTGGATTATCACGGCGTTGCGGCGCACCCAGTCGAGGGTCAGTTCTTTCTCGGTAAGCGAGTGGCGGCGGAAGAGCTTCTCCGTCATATTGTAGCGAAAGGCGTCGAGCGCGTAGATCCTGCTGCCGTACAGTCCGCTGATGATGTCCTGGTCGGGGAGCATAAGGCGGCTTTTGTAAAGGCTAATAAAGCGGAACACCTCGTCTATGTCCTGCTCTCGGCGCAGCAGCTCGAGGTTCATCAGCATTACCCCGGAGTTGACGTAAGGGCCCCCCTCGTCCATATCCAGCCGGAACGAGTTGAACACCCGCAGGATTTCCCCGATGTGCGACGCCGCCGCGAAGTAGTACTCCCGCATATCCGTCTCGTAAAGGGGAAGCACCGAGCCGTTGACTATCAAGTCCGGGTCGAGGTAGAGCACCCTCTCGAGGTCGCGGGGGAGGTATTTCGCCGCGAAGATGCGGTAGTATATCTCCCTCGGGTAGCGTCCGGAGGTTGGGGCGCCGTCGAGCCGGGGGTCGTTCACCTTTAGCGGGAGTAGCCGCCCCCGCTCGCCCAAAGTCTCCTCCGTCGCGCCGAAAGCCTGCTCCGGGATCGCGGTGTGGAGGACGTAGACGTCGAACCTGTAGCCGGGGTTGGCCCTAAGCAGCGAGAACAGCATCACGTTGAGGTGGGGGAGATAGCGCTCGTCGAGGGTGACGAGAAGGTTGAGAGTGTCCGTCATTCCCCGTCCTCCTTCCCGGCCTTGCGGCGTATGAAGCACCAGGCTACCGAGATCGCGGTGATGCCTATCTCCACGCCCGCCGCCGCCCAGAACAGCGGGGAGCGCATATTGTTAGCCTCCATTCCCATTACGGAGAACGCCAAAATGGAGGGGAACAGCCCCGCTAAGGTACCGGCAGCGTAGAAGCCGGTTTTGTAGTCCCTCGCGCCGAAGTACATCCCCACGAGGTCAGCGGGCAGCAGCCCCACCATTCGCACTATAAAGCAGGTGAGGAACTCGTTTCTGTGTCGGGCGCCGACGATCCGGCGCAGCTTGGGGTGGCGGGCGGTGAGTTTCTCCAAGAGTTTCGTCCCCCAGAGCTTGCCCACGAGGAAGGGGACGCCGGTCATCAGCGCGGTGCCGACGGTGTTGACGGCAATCGCGAGCGGCAGGGAGAACATAATCCCGCTCGCGGTGTAGAGGATCCCGCCGTAGACCGTCACGAAGAAGCTTTTGAGGGTAAAGAGCAGCAGCATAACGAGAACCGCCGCCGCCTTGTTGCGCGGGGCGTAGTTCACTATGCGGCTGACGGAGATTTTATCCCTGTTGCAAAGGCAGAGTATTAACAGGGCGATCAGAAGGGCGGCGGTGAGAGCTGTCCTGGTCCACTTGAAGATCTTTTCGCCCCTGCTGTAGGAATCTGTCGGCTCCATCCCTGCCCCCTTTCTTTTCGCTGTTAATCCGGCGGAGCGCCCCCGCCGGCGGTGTCGTAGGTATATCCCGGGGAAGCGCCCGGCAATTCGCCGAAAAAGCGCCGGTAAAGCCCCTCGGAGAAGCGCGGAGCAGCCCGGGTAACGCCCCGGAAATGCCCGGAACAGCCCGGGAGAAGTCCTCCGAGGGATGTCTGAAGGACTCGGAGGACTCCCCGACAAATGGAACCCCCGCCCTGCCGTAATTCCGCAAATCATAACCTGCTTATTGCAGGTGGGTGGCCGCCCCGCGGTTTCGAGCTCCCAACGTCCGGCTGTTGCCGGGAGGTCTGCATACCCTCCGCGGGAGCATCGGGCCCCCGAAAATTTAAAATTGTAGGGTTATATTGGCGGAATACGCGAACAGCGCAGGAGGTTTACGGCGTGTCGCCCCCGTATCGGCGGGGAGCGAGGGTAATGGCGCTCCGTATCGGCAGTGAACGCAGGCGGTGGCACCCCCATATCAGAGGGGAATGCCGGCGGCGTCCCCCATATCAGAGGGGGATGTTGGCGGTGGCACACCCGTATCAGTAGTGAACGCAAGCGGCGTCCTCCGTATCTGTGTGGGAATACAGGCGGTGCCTCTTCCGTATCAGAGGGGAGTGTCGGCGGCCGCCGACCGCGCCCGAGCGGCGCCCCGGCTTGCGGCGCCCGACCGCTACTCTATCTCGTAGAGCTCCTCGAGGCGGCTCTGGAAGGCCTCGGAGACGGTGTCGAACTCGTCGTCGTCGGTGACGGGCTCTAAACAGTCATCGTCGCCGTCCTCCACGACCCTCATAATCACGAGCTCGCCGTCGTAGTCGAGCTGCTCTTTGGGGTCGTCGTAGATCGGCGTCAGCGCGACGTAGCGCGCCTCGTCCGTCTCTATGCGGTCGAGCACCTCGAAGTTATATTCCACGCCCTCGTCGTCGCTGAGCGTTAAGTAGTCGTTCCCGTAGTCTCCCGGCAAACGGAGCCCCCCTTTCAGTCTACATCAATTTTACTATATTCCGCCGCCGCCGTCAAGCCTTTTTTTGCGCCCTCAAGCTCGGTGATGGCTATGTCCTTGTCGTGGCGGATCGGTTTCCACCTGACCCTCGTAAAGAGCGCGATTATAAAGATAAGCCCGTTGAGTTCGTCAAACAGCGGCCAGAGCAGGATATAGAGCGCCAACCTGCCCGGGGAGCAGCGGATATGCCGCCTCTCCCGGACGGCTGTCAATACCCCCTGCAAAATCCCCTTCGCGAAGGTGAGCAGCAGCGATTTTATGCCGGGGAGGAGCCCCGCCGCGAGCGCCGCCGGGATGCCCGTCAGGGTGGCGAGGGGCGCCGCCGCCAAATCCGCCGCGAAGGTCGCGAGAGCGAAGAGCAGGCTTGCCGCCGCCGCGAGCCCCCCTTGCGGGAAGATGTAGAACAGCATATCGTAGCAGGAGAATTTGCGGCCTTTAGCGGTAAATATTCCCTTTACGAGCCGGGGGGCCATCAGGAAAAAGCACGCGAGCCGCCCTTTCGCCCAGCGGATCCTCTGCCGGAACATCACCCGGAGGGTGTGCGGCTGCTCGTCGTAAAACACCGCCGCCTCGCAGTAATCAACGCGGACCCCGTTCGCTATCTGCGAGAGGCAGAACTGCGTGTCCTCCGTAAGGCAGGTCCAGTGCCAGCCGTCTTTCAGCAGCCGCGAGGAGACCGCGTAGCCCGTCCCCGCTATGTGGGTGCTGAGACCCAGCCGCCGGCGCGGGCGGTGCATGGAGAGGGTGCTCCCGTAAAAGTGGAAGCCGTACGCCGCCGAGATCCAGTTTGTGGAGAAGTTTTTGGTGTCGCGGTAGCCGACGGCTATGTCCCCGCCCTCGTCGAACGCCTTGTTGATTTCCGTGACGAAGTCCCGCGCGAGGAGGTTATCCGCGTCGAAGATGATGTAGGCGTCCCGCGAGGCTATGCCGTCGTCCCGGGCTATTTGCCCGAAGAGGAACTCCAGCGCGTACCCCTTGCGGGCCCGCGTCGGGTCGTGCCGCTCGTAGACGGTCGCCCCGGCCTCGCGCGCCACCTCGGCGGTGCGGTCGGTGCAGTTATCCGCCACGACGTAGACTTTGATGAGCGAGGGGTCGTAGTCCTGCCGGGCAATGCTTTGCAGCAGCTTGCCTATGACCTTCTCCTCGTTGCGGGCGGCTATCACTATGCCGTAGGAGTGGAGTTTTTTCGCCGGAGGGTATTTCCTCTCCTTCGTGAGGAACCCCAGTACGTAGTAGACCGCGCGGTACGCCGCCAAAACCGAGCACACCGTGAGGAAGATGTTCCAGCCCTTCTCCAGCGCCATCAGGACAGCGGTCATCGCGGGGCCTCCTTGCTTGCAAATGATCTTTCGGGTGAATTGATCGCGGCGGCGACCGGCGGCTCTCCGGGTCCGCCCGGCTATGGCGAGCTTGCCCTGTTTCGCGGATAGCTCGGGGGTGCCGGAGGATTGGCTTTCCCTGTTAAGGCGGATTTCTTCTCGCTTCGCGGGGGTAGGTTGGTGGTACAGATGGCTTGGCTACGCCCGTTTCCGTTGGCTTCTTCTCGCTATCGCGAGGGTAGCTTTCTGATTTTTCTCAGCTGGGCTGGGGAACGTGTCCGCTTTTCTTCTCTTCGCCGACGGGCGCGGCTGAAAGAAGAAAAGCGGACAGAAAAGAAGTTCAGCGCGCCGGCTTACTTCCACGCCGAACGCTGAGTGGTTAGGGGGTAGCCGCCACCTATACCGCAACTCTTGCGCTCGCTGACGCGGAGGTAGCCCGGAGGTCCCGTCGGCGCCGGCTCCGGAATCCTGCCGTGTTCATTCGTGGTCCGCCGAGCCCGGTACAAAAGGCTCGCAGGTTAGGGTAAGCTCGCCGCTATTGATTTGGGCTCGGTGTTATAGGATAGCTTTTGCCCGCCGGTCGGGGGTAGCTCGCGGGTGTGCAACAAGCTCCTGCCGGGGGAGCTCGGAGGTCCGCCAGCACGGGGGTGGCCCGGCGGCGACGGTGGATCGCTCGGCTTCGCCCTGTTGCCGAAGACACGGCGGTTCGCGGGGTAGCTCGGTGTCGTCGGTGGCTTTCTTGGCTCTGCCCCGCCTACCGGGAGGCTCAGTGACTACCCCATACGGGAAGGGAGGTTCCCTGCATATCTGCGAGCCCATTTCAACCACCAAGCAAAAAGCTGCCCCATAAGAACCGAGCCAAAATCGACAGCGGCGAGCTTTCCCGAACCTGCGAGCCTTTTGCATCCGACTCTGCGAGACAGG
>CAYOSS010000104.1:0-5054 GCA_964406705.1 uncultured Eubacteriales bacterium | reverse complement strand
TCCGGCTTGAAAGAAGAAAAGCGGACAGAAAAGAAGTTCAGGCGGACCGGCTTACTCCAACGCCACTCACCGGGTGGTATGGGGGTAGCCGCCTCTTCTCCGCCGCCCTTGTGCCTTCGAGGTTGGTGCAGTGGTTCCGCCAACGCCGGGTCCGGGGTCCCGCCGTATTCATTCAGGGCTTGCCGAGCCCGGTACAAAAGGCTCGCTGCGTTGGGAAAGCTTGCCGCTATCGGTCTGAGCTCGGCTCTCGTGGGGCAGCTTTTTGCTTGCCGGTCGGGGGCGGCTCGCGGGAGTGCGGGAAGCCCCTGTTAGGGAGCCCGGAGGTTCGGTGGTGCCGAGGGGGTAGCCCGGAGGTACCGGCAACCCCCCACCCCGAAAGCGCGGTGGTTTAGGAGATAGCCCGGCGACGACCGTTGGATCACTCGGCTCCGCTCCGTTGCCGGAGACACGGCGGTTCGCGGGTTAGCTTGGAGGTTCCGGGGTTCCGGCTCCGCCCCCGCTTGCCGAGAGCGCAATGGCTCACCCTACACGAGAAGGAGGTTCCCTGCATATCTGCGAGTCCACCCCGACCGATAAGCAAAAAGCTGCCCCACAAGAGCCGAGCTCAGTTCGATAGCGGTGAGCTTTTCGAAACCTGCGAGCCTTTTGTACCGGCCACGGTAAGCCCTGAATGAATACGGCGGGGTCCCGGAGCCGGCGCCGGCGGGACCCCCGGGCTACCCTCGTAAGCACAAGGGCTGCGGTTAAGGTGGCGGCTACCCCATAACCTCTCAGCGTTCGGCGGGGGAGTAAGCCGGTCCGCCTGAACTTCTTTTCTGTCCGCTTTTCTTCTTTCAGCCGGACCGTTCCGGCGCAGAGAAGAAAAGCGGACATCGTTCCCCAACATAGCTGGGGAAATAAATTGGCGACCCTCGCGTAGCGAGAAGAAATCCGCCTTAACAGGGAAAGCCAAAGCTGGCGGCACCGCCGAGCTCTCCCGCAGCGCGGACCAGCTCCCGGAGCCGGGCGAACCCGGACAGGCCAAGGACCGCCGCAGGGGCGCCCCTCGAGGAACGAGCCTTCATAAGCTGACAGTTAACCAAAATAAGAAAGGACCGGCCTATGACCCGCAAGAAAAAACTGAGTGGCAGGGTGAAGGGCATCTTAGCGGTGATCCTCGCGCTGCTTGTGGGGTTCACGGTGAAGCTCGGGGACCTGCAGATAGTCCGCGCGGAGAAGTACGCCTCACAAGGCGACCGCCCCTACACCCGCCGTGCCACGATCAAGGCGGCGAGGGGAGAGATCCTCGACCGCTACGGGCGTCCCATCGCCCAGAACCGCGTGGGCTACGACGTGGTCTTCAACCGTGCCTATATGACGGACGGCGAGATTAACCCCGCCATTCTCCGGCTTACGGCGGACTTTACCTCGGCGGGTGTCGGGTGGCTGGACGAGCTTCCTATGACCGCCGGCTCCTCCCCCGCGTTCACCGACGACGAAGCCGCCGTCGCCCGCTTAAAGCGCGACATAGGCCTCAACCGCTACGCGACAGCCTCCGACTGCCTCGCTACTATGACTGAGCGCTACTCGCTGAGCGAGGTCTCCCCCGCCCTGCGACGCACGGTGATGGGCGTGCGCTACACTATGGAGCGCCGGGATTTCTCCGTCTCAAATCCCTACACCTTCGCCGAGGACATACCCTCGGATCTGATGCTCCACGTCTCGGAAATATCGGCGAGCACGCTTCGCGGGGTGGAAATATCCGTCGTGCCGGTGCGGGTCTACCCCGACGGTACGCTCGCCCCGCACATCATCGGCACGGTGCAGAAGATGACCGCCGAGGATTGGGAGGAGAAAAAGGACCAGGGCTACTCCTACGACGACAAAATCGGCAAGGGGGGCATCGAGGAGAAATTCGAGTCCGTACTGCACGGCACCGACGGGGTGATGCTCTACCGCTTCGACAAGAACGGCAACGTCACGGGCCAGGAGGTGCTGAAGGAGCCCGTCCCCGGCAACACCGTCATACTCACCCTCGACAGCCGCCTGCAAAAGACCACCGAGGACGCTCTCAAGAGCGCCTACACCAAGTTCAACTCCGAAGGCTACAACATAGGCGGGGCGGCGGCGGTCGTGATGAACGTCAACACGGGGGAGATCCTCACGGCGGCGACCTACCCCAGCTACGACCTCAACACCTACTCCGAGGACATCGAGGCCCTTTTGGCGGACAAGCGCGGCGCGCCGCTTACCAACAGGGCGTTTACGGGCGCGTACCAGCCCGGCTCCACCTTCAAGCCCGCGACGGCTATAGCGGCGCTCTCCTCCGGGGCAGTGACCCCGGGCGAGGTCATCACCTGCACGGGGGTGTACAACTACTTCGAGGGGTACCCCCACCGATGCACCTCGCGGCACGGGAGCGTCAATATGGTCCGGGCGATTTCCCGCTCCTGCAACTACTACTTCTACGAGGTGGGGCGCAGGACGGGGATAGAGAAGCTCAACGAGGTTTGCCGCAAATTGGGGCTCGGCGTAAAGACCGGCGTGGAGGTGGAGGAAAGCGCGGGGATTTTGGCGGGGCCGGATTACACCTCGTCCATCAACGAGCACTGGTACGAGGGCAACACCATTCAGGCGGCCATAGGGCAGTCTTACAATATGCTGACCCCGCTGCAGCTCGCCAATTACACCGCCACCATAGCGAACGGCGGCACTCGCTACCGCGCCACGCTGCTGCGGCAGGTGAAGGATTACTCGCTGAAGAGGGACGTCACCACCCCGAAGCCGGAGGTCGCGGAGCAGACCGGCTTCTCGGCGGACATCCTCGGCGTCGTCAAGCAGGGAATGCTCTCGGTGACGCAGGACGGCACCGCGAGAGCCTACTTTTCCGACTACCCCATAAAGGTCGGCGGCAAAACAGGCACGGCGCAGAACAACGGTCCGGATCACGCCGTGTTCACCGCCTTCGCCCCCTTCGAGAACCCGGAGATTGCCCTCGCGGTCATCTTCGAGAACGGGCTCACCAGCGCGACCACGGGGCCCGTCGCCAAGACGATACTCGACACCTACTTCTACGGCTCGTTCACCCCCTCCTCCCGCGAGACGCCCGGCACCCTGCTGCCGTGATTTGCCGTTAGCTTTCGGATATAAGAAGAGGCCCGCCTGTTACGGCGGGCCTCCGTGAGTTTAGCTGTTTGTCGTGGCGAGCCGGGGCTTACGCCGCCGGGGTGGGCTTCTTCGCGACAGTGCCGTCAACCATCACGGTAAGGTTCTCGTTTTCATCTGATGTCCATCCGTGATCTTTCTGGTAATCAATTCCGGTATACAGAAGCTTCTTCGCGTTGTCTTTGGTTACAGCCTCGTCGTTCGACGTGCACTCGTTAAAGCTTACTGTAGTCGTTGACCCCTGAGCGCCGTATTTGAAGTTTTTCCCGAACTTGCAGTTGTTAAACGTGACATTGCAATATGAGACTACCGAATTGTTCACCAGAAACGTTTCCGATCCTACCTCGAACGATACTCCGTCAAAGGTAATGACGCTCTGCTTTCCGTCTCCGCTCGCGGAAAAAGCGCTCCTGCCGCCGAGGATCCGGCTGTTCTTAACGGTAAAAGTCATATCGCCGCTGTCGATGTACAGGGGGCGCCTGTTCTCTATGGTGCAGTCCTCAATCAGCACCTGCCCATGGCCTTCGGCCAAAACCCCGCGGGTCGCGCCGTGGAGATAGCAGCCCCTCAAGGTGAGGTTCGCCGAACCTCCGTGCGAAACACAGGCGTTAAAGTTATTGCCATCAGGGTCGCTTGTGCCGATGACTTCCACATTCTCTAAGATAACATTAACGTCGTTACCGCCCGATACACCGACAACGCCGCCCCACTTGCCGCTGGTGAGATCGCTGCCATCGAATTTCAGATTAGAAAGCGTAATCGTGCGACCTTTAGCATTGCTGTCGTTGAACTGGAGCCCGTACTCCAATCTACCGTCGCTCACTGCTTGCGGCTCGACATCTACGACCGCCTTGTTGCTGGGATCGCCGCCGGTAATCGTGAACTCTTTGACGTCAGGCGGGACGACGCTGAAGTCAAACGCGCTGGAGCTAATCACGTTTCCGGCGCTGGGGCGAATGTCAATCTCTCCGCCATCTTCGAGACTGCTGAGAGCCGATTTAATCTCCTCGTCACTGGTCGCCACAACGATCCCCGCGTCGTAGTCGGGCCCGAAAGAGTCCTCCTCGTCGGGGTACTGGGTCGCGAAGACGTCGAGGCTGAAGATCACGCTGGGGGCGCCGTTCTCGTACTCCTCCGCGCCGAGGTTAAACTTGTTGTCGGGGTTGGCCTCGAAGTCATCCACAGACGTGCTGTCGGCGGGCTCCCAATAGAGCACGGCGATATAAGCGGAAGAGTTAAGCCCCGGGCGCAGTATCCCGTGCGCTGAGGCGCTCCCCTCGCCGAGATCGTCCCAATACTCTTTTCTCGCTTCCTGGGTGTCCGCAACCGGCGTCGAGTCCTCGCTCGGGGCGGGGGCGAACTTCATCTTGACGCGCTCGCTGAGGTCGAGCTCCCCCGTGTACTCCGGGTCCTTCTCCACCTTGACGGTCAGCGTGTACTGAAGCGTAAGCGTCCCTTCATTCTTCACCGCGAAGGGCTCGCTCTTCCACATAACACCGGGCTCCCATAGGAAACTCTCCGGGATGTCGAACAGCTGCTCGTCCGCGCCGAACTTCTCGCCGAGTTCCCCGGATGAAACCCCGCCGTGATCCGTCACGGTTTCCGGTTTCACGTGGTAAAGCTCGACATCGAGGTTGCCGGCGGTAATCTTGGTGTCCCCCGTCTTCGCCTCGTCCGAGAACCACGCGAACGTTGTGCCGACCAACAGCCCGAGGCAAAGAACCGCCAAAAGCAGGCTCCTCGCGGCGGACAGTACGGTCTTCCGTTTTGCCATAACCTGTCTCCTCCTGTTTTCTATATTAGCGGATCAATTTTCACCGCCGCTTTCAATTATACTCGGGGGGGGGGGGGCAAAAGTCAAGGGGTTTTTGTAAAAATTTTGGGTGGTAAGTAAAAATTTTTGCAAGCCG
>CAYOSS010000103.1:0-5090 GCA_964406705.1 uncultured Eubacteriales bacterium | reverse complement strand
CGCAAAGCCTTTGCCCGCCTTGCGGTGCCCGGCTCGTCGCACACCCCCGCGCGGCTCCTCGCCGACCGCTGCCGGGATGAAGCCTTCGCTGTTTCGTCCACCGGACGCGCTCGGCTTCATTCCCGCGCAGCGGGAACAAGCCCCTCGGAGCCGGGCGGAGCCGAGGAGCTCCCGACCCCTCCGAGCCACCTTTGCAGCGCGGCAAGCCCGCCAAACCGGGCAAAGCAAGCCCCGAAGGGAAAGCTACCCCTTCACCCCCCGCAGCAGCCTATAGCCGAACCCCGAGAAGACCGGCTCGCATCTCCCGGCCTCGCCGAGAGTTTCCCCGGTGAGCGCGTCGGTGAGCCGCGTGACCCCGAGCGGGGAGAAATCCACCCGCGCCGCGCCGGAAAAGTCCGCGTCGACGGCGGCGACCACCGCCAGTATCTCCCCGGGCGCGTCGTAGTAGCTGACCTTCACCGAGCCGTCCGACACCGCGACCCCGTTCTCGGCCGAATAATACGGCACAAACCGTGCCGTTTCCAGCGGGAAGGCGTCGTACGCGTCCCAGATCCGGGAGGTCTCCTCCAGCGGCTCGCCTATGTCCACCGGCTTCGGCATAGAATTGTGCAGCAGAGACATAGAAATCGCCGCGCCGTAGGGCCAGACCTCCGGGTCGTTGTAGCAGAGAGCGTAGACGGGCACTCCCAAAGCTTCTCCGCTGTAAAACGCCCTCAAATGCCCCTCCGGCATCCGGCGTATCCTGCCGTGGAGGAACAGGCTCTGGAAGTTCTCCCCCTCCCAAAGGTAGTCGGCGTAGTATATGGCGGGCAGGGTCATAGAGCCGTAGCCGTGGCAGCACATAACCCCGCCGCGCTTATGCACGAAGCGGGACAGCTCCTTTATAATCCGCCTGACACCGTCCGTGGGGAAGCTCTCCACCACCTTGCCGTCCTCCACGTGGCCGCAGCCGTGGAGGGTATTCCCGCAGGAATGCCCCTCGGTGAGGGTGTCTAAGTACAGCCCGTCAAAGCCGAACTCCTCCAACAGCCTCTCAACACCGTTAACGAAAATCTCCGCCCAGCGGCTGTTCTCGCAGACGGGTATATCGCGCTGCGCGGGAACCCGGTTCCAGCTGTTCGCCGTGGGGGTGTCGGGGGAGGAGAGCCTCAGCAGCTCCCTCCCGTACCGGGCGTAATAGGGGGACAGCGAGGAAAGCTCGTACCCGAAGTAGGGGATGACCTTAATCCCCCGGGCGTGGCACTCGTCTGTTATGCAGCGGAGCCGGCGGCGGGTGCGCTCGGTGAGCACGGGCGAGTTTTGTATGTCATTCCACTTCTCGTGAAGGTAAAGAGTCTTAACACCGAGGCGGGAAAGCCTGTCGAAGCCGTTCTCCCCGTCCCCGGGGACCACCGGGCGGCTGAAGAAATCCTCGTAGTCGCCCTCGATTTTCTTAAAGCAGTCTATGTGGAAAGCCCTCTCGGTGAAGGGGCGCCGTGCCGGCTCGCGAAGGGGCGTCGCGGCGAAGCCGAACCGAAAGGTCACCGGGACCATAAGCCGCGCCCGCTCGTCCTTCCAGGCGTCCCCCCACTCTTTGGGCGGGCCGTCGAGGAAATGCACCCTTATAACGTAGGCGTCGGGGGTCTCCTCCACCTCGATGGCGCGGGAGCCGTCCGCTATGTTCCAGCCCTTTCTGGTGGTGAAGAACACTCCGAGCCCCGCCCCGTCACCTAACAGCATCACCTGCGCGGTAAACGACGCCGCGAAGCCCCCCGCGGGGATAAAGTCCGCGAAAGCGAGCTCCCTCGGGCGGGGCTGCCCGGGGAAATCGCCCGTAAGGCTCTCCGTGTTGGGTGAAACCTGGTAATATTTAACAGCGGACTTCCTCACCGGGATTTCCAGCCGAAACCCGTCCACCCGCCGGCCCTCGTACTCGCCGCTGTCAAGCCCGAACACCTGCCGCACGGTGAAGCCCCGGGGCATCAGCGTCACGTCGGCGAAAGCGCACCCGTCCTCCTCCACCGTGACGGAGGTGTTGACGTAGAACAGCTCGCTCTCCGCCGAGCAGAGAACGGTCTTGCCCTCGCCCGTAAGCTCGGTGGGCATAACCGTCGCCGGCAGGAACTCCGCGCTCTTCCCGTTAGCGGTGAGGGCGAGCCTCATAGGGGCGGCAAGCAGCTCCTCCCCCCGCGACTTTACGGAGGAGGGCAGGGCGGTGCCGTTCCAGGTGTACTCCCTCCCCGGGACGGCGATTACCGCGCCCCCGGGGGTTTCCCTGACGGTCGGATAGGCGCCCCCTGGCGCGCCGCCGGGGTTCTTCTCAGCGCTCGGGTAGCCGTCCCCCGCCGGTCTGTCTGGGGTCTCCCGGGTGCCGGAGGTCCCCCGGGCACCGGGTGCCCCCCCTATGTTGGGGCAGGCGCTCCCCACCGGTCCTCCGGGGGGTGTCGTGGCGCCGGGTGCTTCCCCGGGCGTTCCCTTGGTGCCGGAGGTCTCCCCCAAACCGGGATAACCGTTCCCCGCCGCGCGGGACCGCCCGCTCACCGGGAACTCCGCGCGGGACCGCCCGCTCACCGGACGCGCCGTGCGGTGTAGAACGCCCCGTCGCACGCCGGGATACTGTGTAAGTCTCCGGCGACGGGCGTCACTTCCCAGCCGGGGGCGACTATAAGCGACGGGTCCCGCGGGCGGTCGGTGTAGTTCACCGCGCAGACGATGAGACCGCCGTCGCTCTCCGGGTGAATTGTCACTCCGACTCCCGGGTTGCCGGTCCTCACCGGGCGGGCGGCGAGAGCCTTCTCCCCCGCTATGGAGTAGATTTTGTACCAATCCGTGCCGTTATACGCCCCGCAAACGTGAGCCAGGCTCTTCTCAAGCGGGAAGTTGAGGAAGTACACTTCGCCCTTGCCGTAAGCGAACCTCGTGAACACCGGGTTGCCGGTCTCGTTGCGCGCCAGGACCTCGGCGCCGCGCGGCTCAATCAGCAGCTCGAAGCGGGTGGTGTAAGTAAGCTCTCCGAACGGGAAGCGGGCGGTGTGCGTCGCCCCCGACTGCAGGCAGCCTCCCCCGCGTATGCCGAACACGCTCTCAAGCTCGATAAGGCTCCCCCCGTCGTAGCTCAGCAGCATACTCGCCCCGGCCGACACGCGCTCCTTGAGGAAATCCCACATATACTTATGCATAACGCCCCACTGCGCGGCCCCGGGGACGAGGTAGAGCGGCGCGTCGGGAGGGGTCTCCCCGGCGCGGTCGGCGCGGCAGAAGCGGACATCCAGCCCGGCCTGCTTCGCCAATACGAACGCCGCCGACGCGTTGTCCCACTCGCCGTCGTCCATCACGGAAACGACGCACACAGCGTCCCGCACCCTGTCGGGTATCTCTTTGAAGGGAAGCGCCTCGATGCGCCGCGACATCTCGGATATCATAAGCCCCACCGGCTTGGGCTTTTGTTCTACGTCCACAAGCCCCAGGGAGCGCTCCATCATAGTCCAGGCGTACGGCGGGTACTCGAGCTTTACGTGCTCTTCCCCGCACCACCAGTAGTGCCCCCTGATGCCGTTGGCGAGGCAGGAGCAGATGTTCACCCGCATAAAGAGGGCGGCGTCGTCGGGGTTCGCCGTAGTGTCGCAGAAGGCGTTTTGCTCCTGCATAATCACCGGTTTGCCGGACAAATCGGAGTAGTAGACGCTCTGCGCCGTGGGGTATATGGTGGAGCGCATAGACGTGGGCGGGTCAATATCGTTATTCAGACTGGTGGAGATGTAGGGGTGAGTGGTTACGTAATCGGTCAGCTCGCCCTGGTCCGCTATAGTCCAGGAGACCTCGCCGTCCTCCTCCAACCCGTGCATACCCGAACACACCGGACGGGTGGGGTCCTCCGCCTTAATGGCATTCACCACATACGCCGTCCACACGTAAGCCTGATAAGAGGAGGTGATATGCCCCAGGCAGTTGCACTCGTTGCCCAGGTCCCAGGCTATGATGTTGGGGAGGTCCTTCACCCCGCGCACGAAGCCCTTAATATAGCGCGCCGTCCAGACGAGCGCCTCGGGGTCGGTCACGGGGTCGCGCCCGTCTATCACCTCGGGTAAGAACATTCTCCCGCTCATCCAGCCTGTGACAATCGATACCGTAAGCTTAATCCCGTACTTATCGCACACCCCGGCGAAGTGGCGGAACCGCGAAATCATCACCGGCGAGACCCCCGTAACGTCGGGCAGGGGCTTTTCCCCGTCCGTGGTGACGCACTCGTCCGGCTTCATCCTCCACCTGTACAGCCGTCTGACGGGCTGGAAGTCCCGCCAGTTGGGGAACACCCGCATATAGCGGACCCCCAGCCCCGCGAGCACGGATATGTCCCGCTCTACCACGCCCTCGTCGTAGTCCCGCCACATCTCGGTGCCGTGCGCCGAATCCCAGTAGTTGCAGCCCAACGCGAATTCCATAAGCGTATCCTCCTTATTTCCGGGCGCCGCCGCGCGACCGGCGGCCTTGCCTGTTTTGTCTCATTGCCGGCGCCGCCGGGGGACCGACAGCTTTGCTAATTCCGTACAGCGCGAGTGGCTCCCCCCGCTACAGTTACTCCGGGCGCTCCGGGCGCCCTCTTTTCGGGTGAAGGGCTCCTCAGCCAACCGTGTGCTTCTATAAGGCGAGACTTCCCCGCCGAGCCGACCGCTTCCCGGGTGAGGTGGCTCCGGGCGAAGAGTTTTCCGATAAGCCGGCTGCTCCCCGGCTCCCCTCCCCGGGTGAAACCCGCCCTTACGGCAAAAATCGCGGCAAGAAGAGCGCCTTGCCGCGACCGGTGGTGCGGGTAGCAGGACTTGAACCTGTATGAGGGAACCCTCACCAGAACCTGAATCTGGCGCGTCTGCCAATTCCGCCATACCCGCGCGAACGGGAGCCTCGCCCCCGACGCTTATATTATAGCCGCCCGGCGCGGGTTTGTCAAGGGGAATATTCGGCGTCCGAATTCTTTCTCGAGAATTATCACCAAAGCGGAAATACGGGCAACCCTCATTACACGCCCCATGTATCTCCCGCCCCGCCGGCGCGCTAAAATTTTGGTTCTTTCCTTTTCTCCGTGAAAACTTACGCGATGACCTGCGGGCAGCTGA
>CAYOSS010000102.1:0-5120 GCA_964406705.1 uncultured Eubacteriales bacterium | reverse complement strand
GAGGGCGACCTGATCGATATGCTGCCCGGCAGCTACGACGCCGACGACTTTTCGGACCTGCAGCCCGGTGTGGATGTGCAGGGCACCCGCGGCGATGACGGCAACCTCGAGACGGTGATCGACGTCGCGGATAACGCCGTTTCCTCCTCCGGCGGGACTTTATCCGACTTGAAGTTCGAGAAAGTGGATCTCAAGGATCCCAAGAATAGCATACCGCCGCAAGTTAAGCTCTCCAATGGCGCGGTAATTGAAAACTGTGAGTTTACGGACATTCGCTCGGTGAGAAGCACCCTAAGGAATATTATGGTTGACGGGAGCGCGACCGTTCGCGGCTGCAATTTCATATCCGGGAACGGAATATACAACACCGGGGATGGAATTACCGGCGAGCTTCTTGTCGAGGATTGTACGTTTGGCAGCACTGTCGAATATCCTCTTGATATAAAAAAGGGAGGTGTTAACGGGCACGTAACCCTGCGTGGCTGTCGGTTCCTTGATGAGTTAGCCATAATACACATTGGCATTGAACAGGGCTACAAGCAAGAAGCGACAAGACCCTGGCCTTTTATAAAAGACGAGAATGGAAAGCTTATACCGGAGGAAGAGCTCGTAATCGGCGGCGGCGTCACGATGGAAAATTGTACCGTATCGGGCGCCCAAATAAATGTTTACACAAACTGGCGGATGTCCGGAAATATCTTTTCGGGACCTAGTCGGTTTACGATTCGTAACTACTATTTGACGATTACTTCTGACGGTGATAATTTTACAGAGTGTAAATATGTAAAATCCAATGTAGAGCATCATCTCTTTGAGGGGTACGGCAGAAAAGAAACCGGAGGAGAAGGGCCCGGCAGATTACCCGTAATTCCGGATACGACGATAAAGATTGACGGTCAGGATCCGAACCCCGATTGGGTAGGCGAAACTACTAAATAAGTGCCGTGTCATAGCAAAAAAAGGCCCGCCGAGAAGGCGGGTCTTTTGTCCGTTAGTGCTTGATGACGGGCACGTACCGCGCGAGGAAGCCGTTCGCCCGGAACATATCGCCCCCGGCGGGGGTCCATTCGGGGTGAGGATCGGGCGGCAGCCCCAACTGCTCTCTCTTCGCCGCGCCGTAGGTGTGGTGGGGGATCAGCTCGACCCCCCGGCAGTGCCGCAGCTCCCGGTAGAGCGCGGCGATATTACACAGATGCTCCTCGGTGAGGTTCACCCCGTTTACGATTATGCACCGCAAGACAGTCTCGCCGCCGAGCGAGTCCACGCGCCGCAGGTTGTCTATGATGGGTCCCAACGGCGCCCCGGTGTACTCGGCGTGCCGCGCGGGGTCGGTGTCTTTCACGTCCCACAGAAATAAGTCGGTGACCTCCGCGAGCCCCGCCGCGAGAGCTTCCGGGAACAGCCCGCAGGTCTCCACGGCCGTGGTGAAGCCCGCCTCCCGGCACCTTCGCAGCAGGGATATAAGCTTTTCCCCCTGCAGCGTGGGCTCTCCCCCCGAGACGGTGATCCCGCCGGTCTTGCCGTAGAACGCCGCGTCCTTCGCCACCTCGCGGAAGATTTCTTCCTCGCTCATGGGGGTGAAGGCCATTTCCAGCGCCCCGGTAAGGCAGGCCCCGGCGCACGCCCCGCAGCCCACGCATTTATTCCGGGCGAAAGTGTGCCCCGCTTCCCCGAACGAGTGCGCCCCGTTCCGGCAAGCCGCCTCGCACGCCCGGCAGCCCACGCAAAGTCTGGGTGAAAAGAGCACGGCGGGCGCGTCACTCGCGGTCTCGGGGTTGTGGCACCAGCGGCAGCGGAGGGGGCACCCCCGGAAGAAGACCGTCGTCCGCACGCCGGGCCCGTCCCCCGTGCTGAAGCGCTGTATCTTGGTGACGGGCAGCGGCATACTAAGCTCCGCCTCCCGCCGCCCGCTCGATTACCATATTCTGCCACTCATCGTTGAGGGTGACGAACCTCGCGTTCCACCCCGAGACCCGCACCGAGAGCGTCCTGTAGTCCTCCGGGCACTCTTTGGCGGCGCGAAGCGTGGCGACGTCCACCACGTCAAGCTGCATAAAGTATCCGCCGAGGCGCAGGAAGCCGTCGATCAGCCCCACCAGAGCGTCGGTGCCGTTGTAGCCGGCGAGCGAGTCGGGGCTTAATTTCACGTCTAACGCCGCTCCGTTGGACATTCGCGCCAAATCCGCCTTGCAGTAGGAGCGGATGACCGAGGTCGCCCCCTCGAAGTCCGTGCCGGGGGTGGGGGAGTCGTTGCCGGAGAGGATATCGCCCTTTTTTGCGCCGAAAGCCGTGGCACACCGCGCCGGGAGCCAGTCAATTTGCCGCCCGAACGTGCTCACCCCGGGGATGAACTTCACAAGCGGGCTGCCGGAGTTCTTTTCGTCCACCGCGTCGGCGAAGTCGGACAAAATCCTCGCGTGCCAGCCGTCCGCGCCCTCGGAGTCGTTGCCGTAGTAGGTGTAGCGGTTCTTGGCGTAAAGGCGCAGCGCTTCGTCCCCCTCCCAGTTGCCGCGAAGAAGGAGTACCAACTCCCGCAGGGTGACCCTCTTTTCCTTATAAACGAGGTTCTCGATGGCCCAGAGCGAGTTCGCCACGTCCGGCGCCCCGCCTATATGCGGAGAGCGCACTATGTACCGGGGTCCCGCGTCGTGGTAGGAGCGGGCGTGCTCCACGCAGCCGTCCTCGAACAGGCTCACTACGGAGGTGGGGTGCACCTCCCAGGAGCTTCTCCAGCCCGCCTCGTCGCGGGTGAAAGCCTTCTCCACGGCGCCCGAGTAAAGCTGTCCCACCTCGCGGCGAAGCTCTTCCCGGAAAGCGGCGTAGAGCGCCTCTATATCCGGGTAATCGGGGGGCTCCCCCTCGCCGTCAAGACATAGAGCGCGGTTAAACAGCTGCAGGCTGTCGAGCGGCAGATAGGAAAAGTCGGTCTCCCCCGGAACTTGCACTTCCCAGCACCCGTCGTTGGCGAAGCGCCGCGCCACTTCCGGGGGGTAGCCAATGCCGCTTAGCGCCCGGAGCACAAGGCTCTCGTTGTACACCGCGACGGTGCCTCCCCCGTGCCTCATAACCTCGGCGACGCGGGTCTTAAGGAGCGCGGGGCTGTCCTTGCGGAGCCTTACCGTGATGGGGTAATCGGAAATGGACAGCTCCTCCACCGTGTCGAGCACCAAGTAGGTGACGGCGTTTGTCACCTCGCGCCCGTTCTCGTCCACGCCGGCGAGCACTATGTTTTGATAGTGCTGCGCGTCCCCGGAGCGCAAGGTCCCTATGGTGTCGGAGCTTCTGATCCACTCGCACCCCTTTATGAAGAAGGACGCCATAAGCTCCCGCGCTTCGTCGAGGGTGACCGCCCCGCTCTTAAGGTCGCGCTCCAAGTAGTCGCCGAGCAGCGCGTCAATCCGCCCTATGCCGGGCCAGTTGCCGCAAAGCCGGGTAAAGGCGAATGTGAACCAGAGCGCCTGAAGCGCCTCGCGGAAGTTCCTCGCGGGGGAGAAGGGGACGCGGAGAAGCGTCTCGTACAGGTCGGGGCGGGTGTCCTTTGTCGCCGCCAAATACCGCTCGTGCCAGATTTTCATCGACGCTACGGTGTTCTCGAGGCTGCGGAGGAATTCGCGCTGCCCGTCGGTGAGAGCGGGGTCGCGGAGCCGCTCGGCAATCTCACGGGAGTAGCAGCCCACCCCCTCGCGGATGACGCGGTCGTAGCGTATGGTGAGGTGGCTCACGGAGGGCATAAACGTCTCGTCACTGTACGTCGCGGGGACGACGTGGCGTATCGCGCCGCCGAGGGTCGCCGCGCCCGCGAGCCGCTCCTCCGGGCAGATCCGTATGGGGGCCCTCTCGGCGATGCGGCAGACCGCGAGGTCGTATTTCCCGGTAAGGCTGAGCTCCTCGAAACCCGGCTCGCCGTCAAGCGGGACCGAGCCGTTAGCTTCGGCCTCGTCCCCGTATTCGCCCATAAGAGAGCGCATAGCCCAGTCCCTCGTCGCCTCGCTGAGACGGACGGGGCGCGGCTCCTTAAACGCTGTCGGAAATACGGTTGTACTCATCGTCTGCACCTCGCTATTTTAAGGTGGCACCAGTCACCCGGCGTGTTCGGTGTCGGCTCGCCCGGCGCTATCGCCGAAGCGGTACCCGGCGCTCCCCTAATTTTTGTAGAACCACCGCAGGCGGAACAGCACGAACTGCTCCGGGCGCAGCAGGACTTTTCTCACCAGTCGCTTGAAGCGGCGCTCCCCCGCGTCCGCCTGCCGGCGCTCGAGATAGAGGTCGTACACCGCGCCGCAGTCGCCGGCGTCGAGCAGGGGGAGGATTTTCCGGTAGAAGCGCAGGTCCTCGTCGTCGGGGTATTTACCGTAGACCTCGGGCGAGATCCTGCCCAAGAACCCCTTCGCCTCCCCGTACCCCTCCCGGATAATCTCGGTCCCCTCTTCGCGGGTGAATTCGTCCGCGTTGCGAAGCAGGAAGTACTGGAATACGGAGACTTCCATTCTTTGGGTGACAAGCGGCACCTCGCCGCCCTCGAACAGCTGACTGCGCAGCTCCTCTGTCTTGCGGACGCTGGGCATCCACACCGCCCGCCGGGAGCGGGTGATAGAGGTGTCCACCAAGTCGTTGTAGTAGTACACGCTATCGGGTATCGTCGCGATGAGCTTGCAGCACTGCAGGTAGCGGAGAGCGAAGAAGGTGTCGTCCCGCTGCCCCGACATATCGAGGGGAAAGCGCAGCCCGTTTTCCTCGATAACCCGCTTCCTGAAGAGTACCGAGTTGACCCCGAAGCTCACCTCGAGGAAGTTTGCCAGCGCGTCCCTGTCCGTCGCGTCGATGAGGTCCCGCCCGTGAGAGCCTCTCTTCAGCGCGCCGCGAATTTGCACCTTTTTATAATTCCCGAACACCACGTCCGCGCCGGTTTCGCGCATTCTCTCATAGAGCGCGCGGACGGCGTCGCGGGGGAGCCAGTCGTCGGAGTCGGCGAAGGTGACGAACTCGCCCGTCGCGGCGTCAAGCCCGGCGTTGCGCGCGGAATCTACGCCGCCGTTCTTCTGATGAATAATTTTGAAGTTCGGGGGGGGGGGGGGGGGCGTTATCGGTTGTAGGAAAACTGTCGCATATCCGGGGGCCCT
>CAYOSS010000101.1:0-5182 GCA_964406705.1 uncultured Eubacteriales bacterium | reverse complement strand
TTAGCGTGGAAACGAGCGATATGGAACTTGCGACGACGAAGCCGCGCCCGTCGGCCGAGAGAGAAAAGCGGACACGTTCCCCCAGCCCAGCTGGGAAAGATTGGAAAGCTTCCCCGCGAAGCGAGAATAGGCAAGCGGAGACGGGCGGAACCAAAAGCAGCGGGACCGCCGCGCCCGTCGGCCGAGAGAGAAAAGCGGACATCATTCCCCAGCCCAGCTAGGGAAGATTGGAAAGCTGCCCCTCGCGCAGCGAGAAGAGACCCCCCTACCATCAGCTCCCGTCAAATAACCCCGCCAAAAAGGGCGGCAAGGAGGAAAAAGAATGACAAAGATCCTGCTCGTGGAGGACGACGCGGATATAACCGCCGCGCTCGGCGAGTTTTTACGCAAAGAGGGGTACGCGGTGGTCGCCGCGCCGGGGCAGCGGGACGCGATGAGCCTGTTGGAGGATCGGGGCGCCGACCTCGCCTTAGTGGACGTGTCGCTGCGCGACGGAAACGGCTTCTCGGTCTGCCGGGAGGTAAAGGAGAAATACGGCATCCCGGTGATCTTCCTCACCGCGCTCACGGACGAGGCCAGCGCCGTCACCGGGTTCGACCTCGGCGCGGACGACTACATCGCGAAGCCCTTCCGCCCCCGGGAACTGCTCTGCCGGATTAAGAACACCCTGCGCCACAGCCGGGGCGAGACGCTCCTCCGCTTAGGGGACTTGACCGCCGACACCGCGCGGGGCATAGTCAAAAAGGGCGACCGCGAGATCCCGCTCTCGGCGCTGGAGTACAGGCTGCTGCTCACCTTTATGTCCCGCCCCGGGGGGCTGTTCACCCGCGAACAGCTGCTTGACGCGGTCTGGGATATGTCGGGCGAGTACGTCGGCGACAACACCCTCACCGTTTACATAAAGCGCCTTCGCGAGAAGATTGAGGACGACCCCGCCTCGCCGCGCTACATCAAGACCGCCCGGGGCTTGGGCTACAAGGCGGGAGAATGAGGGCGCTTCCGAGGGGCAAAGAGGCCGTCCCGCTGATAGTTAGCGCGGCAATAGCCGCCGGGGCGACCGCGGTGGCGACCATATGGAACGCGCGGTTCGGGGTGTTCACGGGTGCGGTCGCGGGGTCGCTGCTGCTCGTCCAGCTGATAGCCGACAGACGAAAGCGGCGGGAAGTATCCCGGCTCTCCGACGACATAGACCGCCTTTTGCACAACACGGAGCCCGCGCTTCCCATCGGGGACTACGGCGAAGGGGAGTTGGCGGTCCTTCGGGACGAAATCGGCAAACTCACAGTGCGGCTCCGTGAGCAAAGATCAAATCTCGAAAAGGACAAGCGGTACTTGGCCGACCTCGCCGCCGACCTCTCGCACCAAATCCGTACCCCGCTCACCTCGGCGAACTTAGCGCTTTCATTTTTAAGAGAGCCGGACCTGCCCGAGGGGCGCCGCCGGGAGCTGCTGAGGGAGCTCGAGGGGCTGCTCGGGAAAATCGACGCGCTGCTCACCGCGATGCTGAAGCTCTCGATGTTCGACGCCGGGACGGTCCGCTTAAAAAAAGAAACCCTGCCGCTTTCCGCGCTGGTGGAGCGCGCCGCCGGGGTATTGGAAGTGCCTTTGGAGCTGCGCGATGTGACGCTCACGGCAGACGCTTCGGGCGACTTTACCGGCGACATAGCCTGGACAGCGGAGGCGCTCTGCAACATTCTCAAAAACTGCCTCGAGCACACCCCCTCCGGCGGGGAAATCAGCGTCCGGGCCCGGGAAAATCCGCTCTTCAGCGAAATTGTCGTGGCGGACACCGGGGCGGGCTTCGCCGATGAGGACCTCCCGCGCGTCTTCGAGCGGTTTTATAAGGGTAAGGACGGCGGGGCGGGCTTCGGCATCGGGCTCGCTCTGGCGAGGGCGGTCATAACGGCGGAGGGCGGCACGGTCAAGGCCGCGAACCGTAAGGACCGCTCCGGCGCGGTGTTCACGGTGAGGATATACAAGGAGAATGTGTAGGGCGGCACCGTCGGGTGACCGCCCAACGTCTTTGCTGTGCGGCATTACCTAAAACCGCCGCAGAGAACGATTTTCTTTCGGGAAATAGCGGCGTGCTCTAGGTGATACCGCATAAGACTTCACATCAGATATGTGCTGGGTCTTGCTAGACGCGGAAAAAGCCGGGGGAATACTTCCACCGTATTGCCATAAGAAAACCCGCCGTAAATGGCGGGTCTGCTTATACATCGCCCCCGGACACACACGACCGCCGGGGAGCGAGGCGTACAAAAAGCTGGAGCGGGCGACGGGAATCGAACCCGCCTCCTCAGCTTGGGAAGCTGATATTCTACCAATGAACTATGCCCGCGCGACTTCTCCTATTATAGCGGGTGCCGGAACGTTTGTCAAGGGGTAAACCGCAAATTTTGCAAAATATCTGTTGAGTTATCGCGGCTGAACGTGTATAATATAGGTAAGAACAGGCGCGAGGGGTCGGATTGAGTGTTTACGAGGGACATCGGGATTGATCTTGGCACGGCGAATACCAGAATATGCGTGCGCGGGCGCGCGGGGGTCACCACCGAGCCCAGCGTGGTAGCGTACGACGTCCGCAGCGACGAGGTCCGCGCCGTCGGGAGCGAGGCCAAGGAGATGATAGGCCGCACTCCCGGCTCCCTTGTGGCGCTGCGCCCTCTGCGCGGAGGGGTCATAGCGGATTACGACGTGACCGCCGCTATGCTGCGGGAGTTCATCAGGGAGGCTACGCGCGGCAACCTCTTCTCGCGGGTGAGAGTGCTGATTTCCGTCCCCGCCGGGGTGACCGAGGTCGAGGTGCGCGCGGTGTTCGGGGCGGCGAAGCAGGCCGGGGCCGCCGAGGTTGACCTTATGGAGGCGCCTTTGGCGGCGGCGCTCGGTGCGGGATTGCCCGTTAACGCGCCCGCCGGCAGTATGTTGGTAGACATCGGCGCGGGGACGACCGAAATCGCGGTCGTATCGCTCGGCGGGATGGTCACGGGACGGACGCTTCGCGTGGCGGGGGACGACTTCGACCGGTCCATCACCTCTTATATCAGGCGGAAGTACAACCTCTTAATAGGCGAGCGCACGGCGGAGGAAATCAAGATAGCTCTGGGTTCGGCCGCCCCCACCAGCGACGAGGGGGAGCTTCAGGTCCGGGGGCGGGGCGCTTTGGACGGCCTGCCCGGGAGCGTCATACTCACCTCCGACGAGGTGAGGGAAGCGCTGCGCGACGATATCCGCCAAATTGTGGAGGGGGTGCGCGGCGTTTTGGAGAAAACCCCGCCTGAGCTTTCGGCGGACATTATGGACCGTGGCATAACGCTCAGCGGCGGCGGCGCGTACCTGCGCGGGCTCGACCGAATGTTAGAGAGCGAGACCGAGATGCCCGTGACCCTCGCCCCGGGCCCAATGGACTGCGCCGCGCTGGGGCTCGCGAAACGGCTCGCGACCGCCACCACCTTCGACACCTACGTCACCGGCCACGGGAAGAAGTTCAGGTAAAGAGTATGCGTTTTTTCTTTCGCAGTAAGCAGTTCCGGCGGATACTCATTATCGTCGCGGCGGTGCTGTTGACGGTCGCCGTGACCCTCGCGGCGGCGGGGGCGGCGTCCCCCTCGTCGAACATCTTCGGGGCGGTGGCGGAGCCGGTTCAGGCGGCTTTCCATAAAGTGGTAAATTCGGTCGGCGGATTTTTCTCCTCCATAAGGGCGAACCAGCGGCTGCAAAGGGAAAACCAGCGGCTGAAAGAGGAGGTTGACCGACTGACCGGCGAGGTGGCGTCGGGCGAGGAGGCTCTTCGCGAAAACGAGTTCTACAAGGATTACTTGGGGCTTAAAGAGGAACACCCGGACTTTACGTTCCAGCGCGCGTCCGTCATCTCGCGGGACAAGGGCGACGTCTGCGGCGGCTTCGTGCTGAACCGCGGCTCGCTGGACTCCGTCTCGCTCCACGACCCCGTCATAACCGACGCGGGGCTGGTCGGCTACGTGAGCGAGGTCGCCCTCACCTACTCCAAAGTCACCACACTGCTCTCCTCCGCCATAAAAGTGGGGGCTAAGGACGTGCGGACGGGCGACGTGGGCGTCGTCTCCGGCGGGGCGGGGTACGCCAAGGACGGGCGCACCGCGATGTCGGGGCTTCCGCGCTCCTGCTCGCTCACCGTGGGGGACAGGCTCGCGACAAACGGCGGGGGGATCTTCCCCGAAGGGCTGTTAATCGGCACGGTGGAGCGGGTGCGGAGCAGCGGAACGGACATCTCAGTATACGCCGTAGTGAAGCCCGCCGCCGACCCCGGGGAGCTCTCCGAAGTGATGATTATTACCTCGTTTACCGGGCAGGGCGAGAGCTACTCCCCCGAGGCCGGCGAATGAGCGGGCGCGCCGGCAAATGGCGCGGCTACCTCGCCACTGGGCTAATAGGGGCGGGGCTGCTTTTTTTGCAGTTTTCCGGGGTGCTGCCGACATTAGGGGGCGGCTACCCCTCGCTGATGTTGGCCTTCACCCTCTACTGCGGGATGAGGTTCGGAGCGGTGCCGGGCGCCGTCATAGGGGCGCTCGCGGGAGTGGGCGCGGACGTGTTCTCCGCCGGCTCGCCGGTGTTTAACACGGTTACGCTAACTATAATAGGCTGCGCGGTGGGGCTGCTCTTTACCTATCTGTTCAACGCCAACTGGAAGGCGGCGCTGCTCGCCACGCTCGCCGCCTGCGCGGTCTACTTCCTCGCCAAAGGGCTTGTAATTTACGCCCCCGCCGGAGACTTCGCGGGGTACTTGGCCGCGTCCGGGATAGCCTCGGCGGTGTACTCGGCCGCGCTCTGCTTTCCGGTTTACCTGATGATGCACGGGGTGCTGAAGGCTGCCGGCAGGTAGCCCGGCCGCCCGGCTCCGGCCTGTATACGGGTGACTTGCCGCGCTGCGGGGGGGAGCTTTGCGGGACCGGGGGATTGTTCTGGCTCCGCCCGATCCAGTGGGCTTCTTCTCGCTACGTGAGGGTCGCCAATTTATTCCCCCAGCTATGCTGGGGAACGATGTCCGCTTTTCTTCACTGCAGCGGCGGGCTCGGTAATCCGCCTGTCTTTGGCTTTGCCCGTCCCCGTTTCTTTCTTCTCGCTAACGCGAGGTTAGTCCTTCAAATTTTCCCCAGCTATGCTGGGGAACGATGTCCGCTTTTCTTCTCTGCGCCGGAACGGT
>CAYOSS010000100.1:0-5287 GCA_964406705.1 uncultured Eubacteriales bacterium | reverse complement strand
GCGCTGTCAAGTAGTATTTTTAATTATTTTTGAGCGGCTTCCGGAGGTCTTAACGGGGTAAACATTCTTTGGCGGTGTTAAACTATCTTTACCGGGGTATTCAACTTTCTTTACCGGGGCGGTAAACAAAGTTTAACGGGGGTATTAAACAAAGTTTACCTAATAATAAAGATATATAGTAAAGAGATAGTAAAGATAATAATAAAGGATACTCTTCTCGCGCGGAGGGGATTTGCAGTGACGGGCGACCCCGTGAAAGCCTTAACAGTGATATAGTTTCCTCCTATACCCCGCTATACATATAAAGTATTGGACATTTGCCGGCGGGTCTGGTATAATACCCGTATAAACACCGAAGGGGGCGAGCGGGATGGACGCGTCGCCGTTACGGAGAAGCGGGATATATCTCCGGGAACGATGTAGCGTGGCGGGTTAACGCTTACTTATCCGCCGGGGGAGCGAAACCCCCGGGGCGCGGCGGCGAAGGTCACCGGAACCGCATTATATTTAAGGAGGAACCGCGATGCCCTGGTTAAAGCCGGTCACATACGAAAGCGCGTCGGAGGAGGCTAAATCCGTTCTGAACGAAATCGGGCGGGAGAAGCCCGTCTCGCAGAAGCTCGGGACGCTGCTGATCAACCCCGCGGTCTACAGGAACCTCGAAGTCCCCTGCTGCAGGATGGACGACGAGCTGCAGGCGCGGGTCGGCAACCGCCTGGGGGACTTATTAGAGTACGCGGTCTCGCTGGAGCTCGGGGCGCCCTTTTGCCTGTACGCCTATTCCAAGTGTATGGAGAAGCACGGGATAGAGTTCGGCAAGACGGAGCTTACCGAGGAGGAGCGGCTGATAGTCGACTTCGGGCGCGCCGTGGCGAGGGACCCCAAAGGGATATCCCCCGAGCTTAAGGCCCGCTTAAAGGAGAAGTTTTCCGACGGGCAGTTGGCGGTGATAACGGGTATGGCGGTGCTCACCGTGGCGGACAACATTTTCGAGATTGTCTTAGAGCTGAAAAAGGAGTAACTTTATGAAAAGCAAAAAATTTCGCGTAATATCGCTCGTGTTGGCGGCGGTCCTGCTCTTAGGCGCGCTCGCGGGGTGCGGAAAGAGCGGCGGCTCCGCTTCCGACGGCTCGGCTTCCGGCGACGGGGAGCCGGACGACCAGTTGGCGGCGATACAGAAGGCCGGCAAAATCGTGGTCGGCATCGAGGGCAACTACCCCCCGTACACGTACCACGACCCGAAAACCAACGAGCTGGTCGGCTTAGACGTGGATCTCGCCAAAGCGATCGCGGAAAAATTGGGCGTAGAGGTAGAGTTCGTGGAGGCTCCCTGGGATTCTCTGCTGATCGGGATTGACAGCGGGCGGCTGGATACGGTCATCAACGCCGTCACGCCCACGGATGAGCGCAGGGAAAAATACGATTTCTCCAAATCCTACTACTTCGTGCCCCGCCAAATCGTGGTGCGCGGCGATGAGACCCGCATTAACTCGATCGCGGATCTCAAGGGGAAAACGGTCGCCTGCAACACCACCAACGACATTGTGCCGTGGCTGCAGGAGCAGGGCGCGACGGTCGCGGCGATAGACACGGGGGACGAGGCGCTCCAGATGCTGACTTCCGGGCGCGCGGACTTCACCGTTACGGGGCCGGTCGTGCTGAACAGCTATCTCAAAGAGCACCCCGACGCCAATGTCAAGGTCGCGTTTAACATTCCGGGTATGGTGGAGGACGCCGCCATTCCGATCCGCAAGGGTGAGACCCGTCTGTTGGAAGCGGTGAACGGCGTCATCGACGAGCTGCTCGCCGACGGCACCCTGGCCGAGCTCTCCAACAAATACGTCGGCGGGGATTATACGAAAGAAATAGAGTAGCGGGCGGTCAAGCGACGCCCCGGATCGGGAGAGAACGCGATGAGTGAACGACTTCTCGGGATCCTGACGGATTCCTTTCCCGGGATTGCCGTCGGCGCGCGTAAAAGTTGCCGTTCCTCATTTTCGGGGCTTGTCCCGTATCTTAAAAAGGAGTATCTCTATGAAAGGGAAAAAGTTTCGGGCGATATCGCTCGTGTTGGCGGCGGTCCTGCTCTTAGGCGCGCTCGCGGGGTGCGGAAAGAGCGGCGGCTCCGCTTCCGACGGCTCGGCTTCCGGCGGCGGGGAGCCGGACGACCAGTTGGCGGCGATACAGAAGGCCGGCAAGATCGTGGTCGGCATCGAGGGGACCTATCCGCCGTTCACCTACCACGATCAGGAGACGAACGAGCTGATCGGGCTTGACATCGAGGTCGCGAAGGCGATAGCCGAAAAATTGGGAGTGGAGGTGGAGTTCTTCGAGGCGGCGTGGGATTCGCTGCTGACGGGCGTGGACAGCGGACGGCTCGACACGGTGATAAACGACGTGGGCGTTTCCGACGAGCGCAAGGAGAAGTACGACTTCACCGACTCGTACCTCTATATCCCGAAGCAGGTTGTGGTGCGCGGGGACAACGACGAGATCAAGACCGAGGCGGATCTCAAGGGCAAGAAGATAGCCACCACCGCGACCAACGTGTTCAACCCCTGGTTCGAGGAGAGGGGCGCGGAGATCGTGGGCATTGACACCCCCGCCGAGGCCGCGTCTCTGCTGCTCTCGGGGAGAGCCGACTTCGTCAACTTCGACCCGCTGGTGCTGAAGTGTTACCTCGACGAGCACCCCGACGCGAACCTCAAGGTGGCGTTCGCGATCCCGGACTCCTACGAGGAGATAGCGATCCCCGTGCGCAAGGGCGAGGACCGGCTGCTGAAGGCCATAAACGACGCGCTGAACGAGCTGCTCTCTGACGGCACATTATCCGAGATTTCCGTCAAGTACGTCGGCGGGGATTATACGAAAGAAGTAAAGTAACGGGCGGTCAAGCGACGCCCCGGATCGGGAGAGAACGCGATGAGTGAACGACTTCTCGGGATCCTGACGGATTCCTTTCCGAAATTGCTGTTGGCGTGCGTAAAAGTTACCATCCCGCTGACCGTAATCATCTTCGCGGTGAGCCTGGTGCTGGCGTTCCTGTTGGCGCTGGTACAGATACTCAATATTAAGGTGTTAAAGCAGTTCGCGAGGGTCTACATATGGATTTTCCGGGGGACGCCGCTGTTGGTGCAGCTCTACATAGTGTTCTTCGGGCTGCCCTCCATAGGGATAACGCTCGAGGCGTTCCCGGCGGCGGTCATAGCCTTCTCGCTCAACACCGCGGCGTACAGCGCCGAGACCATAAGAAGCTCGATCCTCTCCGTCCCCGTGGGGCAGGCCGAGGCGGGCTATATGGCGGGGCTCAGCTACTGGCAGGTTATGAGGAGGATAATCCTCCCGCAGGCGGCGAGGGTCGCGTTCCCCAACCTCTTTAACTCGTTTATAGGGCTTACCAAGGACACCTCCCTCGCCGCGAGCATCACCGTGGTGGAGCTGTTTAAGACGGCCCAGCAGATAGCCTCCGTCTACTTCGAGCCCTTCGCCCTCTACTTGGAGGCGGCGGTGGTGTACCTGCTGCTCAACACTTTGCTGACCCTTTTGCAGTCATTTTTGGAGAAAAAACTGGAGTGGAAGCCGCGCGGGAAGCGCCGTTTCCGTCTCCCGCTTGTAAAGGAGAAGTAACTATGGCGAGAATATCCGAGATTGACATCGAAACCGCGCCCCGGAACGTAAAGGACGCCGTCGCGGCGCATATAGCGGCGGGGCACAGGATCACCCCGGAGAAGCGCACGCTCTTGCACTGCGTCCCGGCGTTCAACGCGCTCGAGGAGGGGGCCTACGCCCTCGACGACGAGCTCCAGCGGCTGATAGGCAAGCGGGCGGGGGACTTCTTCGAGTACGCGGTATCGGCGGAGAACGAGTGCCTGGTGTGCACCAGGTACTTCGAGAACCTGCTCCACCGCAACGGGATTGACTTCGCCACGTTCGAGTTTACCGACCGCGAGAAGCTGCTCTTGGAGTACGGGCGGGTCATAGCGAAGCACCCCAAGGAGGTCTCGGACGAGCTGTTCGGGAGAATGCGGGAGGAGTTCACCGAGGAGGAAATAGTCGCCATAACGACGATGGGCGTGATGATGGTCGCGAACAACTACCTCAACGACATTCTCCAGATCCCGGCGGAAGAGCCCGAGGAGTAGCGGGGCTTTATGCTGGAGGTAAACGGGCTTCACAAGAAGTTCGGCGAAAACGAGGTACTGCGCGGGGCGAGCCTGCGGGTGGACAACGGCGAGGTCGTGGCGCTGCTCGGCAGCAGCGGCGCGGGGAAGACCACCCTGCTGCGGTGCGTCAGCTTCCTTGAGAGGGCGGACGCGGGCGAGATAGTGTTCGACGACTACCGGCACGACATCACCAAGGTCGGAGGGCGGCAGGTGCGGCGCCTTCGTATGAAGATGGGCTTCGTCTTCCAGAGCTACAACCTCTTCCGCAACAAAACCGCCCTTCAAAACGTGATGGAGGGGCTCACCGTCGCGAGGAGGATCCCCTCGAAAGAGGCGAGGGAGACGGCGCTGCGCGTCCTCAAAAAGGTGGGGATGCTGGACCGCGCGGAGTACTACCCCGATCAGCTGTCGGGAGGGCAGCAGCAGAGGGTGGCGATAGCGAGGGCAATAGCTCCCTCGCCCGAGATAATCCTCTTCGACGAGCCCACTTCCGCGCTCGACCCCGAGCTTACCGGCGAGGTTCTCGACGTGATGAAAATGCTCGCCCACGAGGGGGTCACTATGGTGGTGGCGACCCACGAAATGGCTTTCGCGAGGGGCGCGGCGAACCGCGTGGTCTTTATGGACGAGGGAGTGATAGCGGAGGACCGCCCGTCAGGGGATTTTTTCCGCTCGCCCTCCACCGCCGCCGCCAAGCGGTTCCTGCGGCGCACTATGCCGGACTACGATTACAATATCTGAAGGGGCCCGCCGGGCGGCGACTTCGCGGAATTGCCGTTTGGCGGGCACCGTCGCGCGCTTCTTCCTGGGAAAATCAGCCGGTCGGCGGGCGGCCGGGCGCGTGTTTGGAGAAAGCGGCCTCTCTGCGGGCGCTCTCGCGCATATCTTCCGGGGAGCTGACCGCTTTAGGGGGTGCAAAAAGCGTGTATCCTCGCGGGAAATAACTACTCGGGGGGGGCCCAAGCGCGTATTTTCCGGGAGCTGACCGCTTAAAGGCGGCGCCGGGCGGGTCACGCATAAAAACAAGCCGGAGCGGTCATCTCGCCCCGGCTTTTTTGCTGGTGAAGACAAGTGGACTTGAACCACCGACCCCCTGCATGTCAAGCAGGTACTCTAACCAACTG
>CAYOSS010000099.1:0-5306 GCA_964406705.1 uncultured Eubacteriales bacterium | reverse complement strand
CGCGGGGGCCCCTTATGAAAAGCGGACAGAAAAGAAGTTCAGGCGGACCGGCTTGCTCCAACGCCGAACACAGGGAGGTTATGGGGAAGCCGCCACCTATACCGCAGCTCTTGCGGTCGCTGACGCGAGGGCAGCCCGGAGGTCCCGCCGATGCCGGCTCCGGGACCCCGCCGTATTCATTCGGGGCTCGCAGAGTCGGATGCAAAAGGCTCGCAGGTCCGGGGGCGGCTCGCCGCTGACGATTTGGGCTCGGCTCTTGTGGGGTAGCTTTTTGCTTGCCGGTCGGGGTAGACTCGCAGATGTGCAGCGAGCCCCTACCGAGGAGCCCGGAGGTTCGCCGGCACGAGGGATAGCCCGGCTATTTCCGGCAGTTCGCTCCGGCTCCGCGCGTCCCCGTTGCTTTCTTCTCGCTAACACGAGGGTCGCTTGCTTTTTCCCTGGCTGCGCCGAGGGGAACGATGTCCGCTTTTCTTCTCTGCGCCGGAACGGCTCGGCTATCCCCCTGCTTTTGGCTCCGCCCGGCTCCGGGGGCTTTTCCCGCTTCGCAGGGGCGGCTTTGCGGTGCCGGTAGCTTGTTTGGCTCCGCCCATCCCCATTGCTTTCTTCTCGCTGACGCGAGGGTAGTTTTCTCGCTTTTCCCAGCTATGCTGGGGAACGATGTCCGCTTTTCTTCTCTGT
The DNA here is from genome assembly GCA_964406705.1 of uncultured Eubacteriales bacterium. Classification (GTDB taxonomy): domain Bacteria; phylum Bacillota; class Clostridia; order Oscillospirales; family Acutalibacteraceae; genus CAZRRV01. The sequence goes on along the minus strand of CAYOSS010000099.1, from coordinate 4,628 downwards.
GCCGGAACGGTCCGGCAGAAAGAAGAAAAGCGGACAGAAAAGAAGTTCAGGCGGACCGGCTTACTCCTACGCCGATCACCGAGTGGGTATGGGGAAGCCGCCACCTGTACCGTGCCCTTGCGGTTCGCTTTCGCGAGGAGGGCCCGGAGGTCCCCCCGGCGCCGGCTCCGGGGTCCCGCCGTGTTCATTCAGGGTCCGCCGAGCCCGGTACAAAAGGCTCGCAGGTCCGGGGGCGGCTCGCCGCTATCGAACTGAGCTCGGTTCTTGTGGGGCAGCTTTTTGCTTAGTGGTTGAGGTTAGCTCGCGGGTACAAGGCAAGTCTTTCCCCCGTATGGGTGAGCCCACTACGCCCCCGGCGGGCGGGGCGGAGCCGGAACTGCCGACTGCCGCCGGGCTATCCTATAAATCAGCGCATTTCCGGGGCGGGGGTTGCCAGTACCTCCGGGCTACCCCTTCGCACCGGCGGACCTCCGGGCTTCAGGCAATGAGGTCTGCTGCACACCCGCGAGCCTTCCCCGAACCGGCAGGCAAAGGCTATCCCACGCTCACGGGCCCTAATCGACAACGGCGAGCCGCCCTCGAACCGGCGGGCAAAGGCTACCCGGAAGCTCCGGGCCCTAATCGATAGCGGCGAGCTTGCCCGAACCTGCGAGCCTTTTGCATCCTACTCTGCGAGACGGGAATGAATACGGCAAGGTCCCGGATCCGGCGCCGGGGGTACATCCGGGCTACCCCGCGTCAGCGACCGCAAGATCCGCCGCATAGGTGGCGGCTACCCTCAGACCACTCAGCGGGGGGGGGGCGTCACCTGATAGTTCCCGGGAACCACTCAGCCTTTCGGCTGCGAGCTATCGGAATAACTCGGTTAAGGTATAGCGCGTGAGCTCCTTTTCTTTTGCGAAGCTTTTCTTTTACCTCTCTCCAAATCCCTCCCGGAGCGTTGCCGCGGGAGAGAGGAAAAGAAAAGCGTCGATTGCTAAGGAAAACCACTCAGTTTTTCTCCCGGTAGGGAACAGACCGGCTTCCCCTAAACTGGCGGAGCCAAGAAGCTTCCGATACCGCAAATCTATCCCCGCACGGCGGGACAACCCCCCACCCCCCCTGCACCAGCCAAAAGCTATCATCAAAAAACAGAAAGGACAACAACGATGTTCGAGCAATTAGCAGCCGTGGCCCAGCGTTACGACGAAATCACCGCCCGGCTTTCCGACCCCGCCGTCTTCGCCGACCAGGCGGGTTACACTTCACTCAGCAAGGAGCATAAGCGCCTCGAGCCGGTGGTGGAGACCTACCGCGCGTATCTCGCGGCGGGTAAGCGAGAGGAGGAGGCGAGGGAGCTGCTCTCCTCGCCCGAGGCGGACGGAGAGCTTAAAGAGCTCGCGGCGGAGGAACTCGCCGCGGCGGAAAAGTCCCGCGAGGAGACGGCGGAGCAACTGAAAATCCTCCTGCTGCCGCGCGACCCCAACGACGATCGCAACGTCATTGTGGAAATCAGGGCCGGCGCTGGCGGCGAGGAGGCGGCGCTCTTCGCGGGCTCGCTCTACAGGATGTACACTATGTACGCCGAGGCGCGGCGCTGGAAGACTGAAATCATCAACGAGAACCCCACGGAGCTCGGCGGCTATAAAGAGGTAAGCTTTTCGGTCGAGGGGGAGGGAGCGTACTCCCGCTTCAAGTACGAAAGCGGCGTCCACAGGGTGCAGAGGGTGCCGGAGACCGAGACCGCCGGGCGCATCCACACCTCGACGGTGACGGTGGCGGTTCTCCCGGAGGCGGACGAGGTGGAGGTCGAAATCAACCCCGCCGACCTTCAAATCGACACCTACCGTTCCGGGGGCGCGGGGGGCCAGCACGTCAACAAGACCGAGTCCGCGATACGTATCACACATATCCCCACCGGGCTGGTCGTGGAGTGCCAGGACGAGCGCAGTCAGTATAAGAATAAGGATAAGGCGATGAAGGTGCTCCGCTCCCGGCTCTATGAGAGGACTTTGGCGGAGCGGGACGCCGCCATAGCGGGCGAGCGCAAGGCGCAGGTGGGCACGGGCGACCGCTCCGAGCGGATACGCACCTACAATTTCCCCCAGGGGCGGGTCACGGACCACCGCGCGGGGCTCACTCTGTACAAGTTGGAGCAGGTGTTGGACGGCGACCTGGACGAGATAATTGACGCGCTCGCCACCAAGCAGAGGGCCGAAGCGCTCCGGGAGCAGCCGTGACGACCGAGCGCATTTACCCGGACAACTTAGCGGAAGCTGCCCGGATTTTGACGGACGGGGGGCTGTGCGCCATTCCCACCGAGACGGTGTACGGGCTCGCGGCGAACGCCCTCGACCCCGCCGCCGTGCGGAAAATTTTCGCCGCTAAGGGTCGCCCTCAGGATAACCCTCTGATAGCGCACATAGCGGACCTCGATATGCTGCCCGTTCTGGCGCGGGAGGTCCCCCCCGCCGCGACGCGGTTGGCGGAGGCTTTTTGGCCGGGTCCGCTGACTGTTATCCTGCCGAAATCCCCCGGCGTGCCGAACGAAGTCACCGCGGGGCTGGATACCGTCGCCGTCAGGATGCCGGCTCACCCCGTGGCGAGGGAGATTATCCGCCTTTGCCGGCTGCCCTTGGCGGCCCCGTCGGCCAATCTTTCCGGCAAACCCAGCCCCACCACACCGGAGGAGGTCGCGGCGGACTTGGACGGGAGAATAGACGGCATAGTCTGGGGAGACAGGTGCCGCGTGGGGGTTGAGTCCACCGTTATAAGCCTTACAGGTGAAGTGCCTACGATACTGCGCCCCGGCGCCGTCACCCGGGAGATGTTGGAAGCGGTGTTGGGCGAGGTCGCCCTCGATAAGGCGGTACTCTCCCGGCCCGACCCGGGAGAACGTGTGGCTTCTCCGGGGATGAAGTACCGGCACTACGCCCCCCGCTGCCGCGTGGTGATGGTCGAGGGGGAGCGGGACCGGTATGTCGCGTATGTGAACGCCCGCGCGGGGGAAGGGGTGTACGCTCTCTGCTTCGCCGAGGCGGCTGCCGACTTAGCCGTCCCAGTCGTGGTTTACGGGGAGGAGCGCGACCAGGCGTCCCAGGCGAACGGGCTTTTCTCCGCGTTACGGGAGTTGGACGAGCGGGGGTGCGCCCTCTGCTACGCCGAGGCGCCGGAGAAGTCGGGGGTAGGGCTCGCGGTGTACAACAGGCTCGTCCGCGCGTGCGGGTTCAACGTTGTAAAGGCGTGACATCGCGAGGGAGACAGCGCTGTGTGATCGCGTGGCGGCGTGCCTCGCATAGCCTTGCGCGGGGTCCCGCGCGGTATCGCCTAAGGACAGACTTTCCGGGCGGCAGTCCGCAGGTGCGACGCAGGAGCGCGCGCGGTACCGTGTAAGGACATCCTCTCCGGGCGACAATTCGGCGGCGCGCCCGGCGCGGGATAGCCGCCAAGTTGACTTGGCCGGCCCCGCCGTGTGATCGCGTGACGGCGTGCCTCGCGTAGCCTTGCGCGGGGTCCCACGCGGTATCGCCTAAGAACAACCTCTCCGAACGCCAGTCCGGCGGCGCGCCCGGCGCGGGATAGCCGCCAAGTTGACTTGGCCGGCCCCGCCGTGTGATCGCGTGACGGCGTGCCTCGCGTAGCCTTGCGCGGGGTCCCACGCGGTACCGCGTAAGGATAACCTCTCCGGGCAACAGTCAGAGGGTGCCTCGCGTGTGCAAATACCGTATCGAATAAAGGTAATTCCGCTGAGTGGCAGTTCGCAGGTGCGGCGCGGGGCCCCGCGCGGTACCGCGTAAGGATAACCTCTTTGGGTAACAGTTCGCAGGTGCGGCGCAGGAGCGCGCGCGGTGCCGCGTAAGGATAACCTCTCCGGGCAACAGTCCGGCGGCGCGCCCGGCGCGGGGCCCGGGCGGTGCCGCCCGAAACCCTCCCGGTGGCGCGGGTTTATGGGGTGATGTGATGGAAACCAAACCGAAACGGGTCATAGTGGGGCTGACGGGGCAAAGCGGGGCGGGAAAGTCCCTCTTCGCCGCCGCCGCGAGGGAGCGCGGGTTCTTGACAGTGGACTGCGACACCGTAGCGCACGAGGTCACCGCGGGAGGCGAGGCGCTCACCGCCCTCACCCGGGAATTCGGCGACCGCATTTTGGCGGCGGACGGCACCCTCGACCGCCGGGCCCTCGCCGCGGCGGCTTTCTCATCCCCCGCCGCGACGGAGCGGCTGAACGGGACGGCTCTCCCCTTTATCGCGGCCGAGGTCAGACGCATAATCGCCCGGCACGAGGGGGAGAACATTCTCCTTGACGCGCCGACCCTCTACGAAAGCGGGCTTGACGCGGAGTGTAACGCGGTTGTGGCGGTCTTGGCGGCGGAAGATGTCCGCTTAGAGCGGGTAACGGCGCGCGACGGGATCTCGCGGGAGGCGGCCCTGAGGCGCTTCGCGGCGGGGAAGCCGGACGAGTTCTACCACGCCCGCGCCGACTACGTACTGTGCAACAACTCCACCCCGGCGGACTTTCTCGGGCGGGCCGCCGAGGTGGTGGAGGAAATATTAAAGAAACAGGGATAAGGCAGGGCAAACCGCGCGCTCTCCGGGTTCTTTCCTTTTCTCCGTGAAAACTTACGCGATGACCTGCGGGCAGCTGAGCT
>CAYOSS010000098.1:0-5379 GCA_964406705.1 uncultured Eubacteriales bacterium | reverse complement strand
CCCGGTTGACACGGGCAAAGCCGGGGAACCCGCCGACACAGGGTGCCTGACCCCCCTACTCCGAGCTAACCCCGTCCGCCGCACCCTCGGGCTTACCCCGTCCCCCGCACGTCGGGCGGCAACCCCGGCACTGAGGGCGAGCAATCCCCGCCGCAGGTGGCGTTCCCCCACAGGTGGCGTTCTCCCACGGGTGGCACCGCAAGACCCCCTCCCGATTCTGGGCAAGCAAGCCCCAACGCAGAGGGCGGCAAGACCCTCTCCCGGCTCGGGCGAGCAATCCCCGGCACACCGGGCAAGCAACCCCCGGGCTGACCCCTCGCTCCGAGCTGACCCCCCACTCCGAGCTAACCCCCCCACCCCGGGCTAACTCCTCACTCCGGGCTGTGCCGCTCACTCCGGGCTGACCCCGTCCCCCGCACGTCGGGCGGCAATCCCCTCCACAGGTGGCAATCCCCCACAGGTGGCAATCCCCCACAGGTGGCAACCCCCACGGGTGGCGCCGCAAGACCCGCTCCCGGTTCTGAGCAAACAAGCCCCAACGCAGAGGGCGGCAAGACCCTCTCCCGGCTCGGGCGAGCTAAACCCGGTTGACACGGGCAAAGCCGGGGAACCCGCCGACACAGGGTGCCTGACCCCCTACTCCGAGCTAACCCCCGTCCCCCGCACGCCACGCGGTAACCCCCTCCACAGGGGGCACCCCCCTACCAGTGAAACGGCAACCCCAGCGCGGGAAGCGGCAAGCCCGGCACACCAGGCGAGCAATCCCCCGGGCTGACCCCCCCACTCCGGGCTGAAGCCGCCACCCCGCGCGTCAAGCGGCAGTCCCCTCCACAGGGGGCAATCCCCGCCACGGGAAGCGGCAAGCCCGGCACTGAGGGCGACAATCCCCTCCACAGGTGGCAATCCCCCACAGGTGGCAATCCCCCACGGGTGGCGTTCTCCCACGGGTGGCACCGCAAGACCCCACGGGCGGAGCGGCAAGACCCTCTCCCGGCTCGGGTGGAGCGGCAAACCCCCCGCCACGGGAAGCAGCAAGCCCGGCACATCGGGCGAGCAACCCCCGGGCTGACCCCCCACTCCGGGCTGAACCCCCCGCGGGGGACGCGTATCGACGGCGTGGCAGATACCCCAGGGGGTCGGCTGAAGATACCGGCGGGAGCGGAACCCTCCCCGGTGTGAGGGGCGGCAATCCCTCACGGGTGGCACCGCAAGACCCCCCGGCTCGGGCGAGCAATCCCCGGTACACCGGGCGAGCAACCCCCCGAGCTGACCCCCCACTCCGAGCTGAGCCGCTCGCCTCGGGCTTACCCCGTCCCCCGCTCCCTCGCCTGAAATCCCCTCGCCGACGCCCCGGACGATGCGCGGCCCCCTCGCCGCAGACCCCCGCGCGGCACCACGGGCACCCCCACGGAGACGGTCCTCCCCCGGCCGCCGGCGGGATATTCAGAACACGACACGACCCACCCTCCCCCGCCCGCGAACCGGCGGGGGACCACGGAAAGGAGCAAAACTATGTGCTTTAGAGGCGACGCGCCGAGGCTCGGCTTCGGGCTGATGCGGCTTCCGATGAGGGGGCGAGGCCCGCTCTCCCGGATAGACACCGCCCCGGTGGAGGAGATGGCGGACCTGTTCCTCGAGCACGGGTTCACCTACTTCGACACCGCGTGGATGTACTGCCGCTTCCGCAGCGAGGACGCGGTGAAGAAGATCTTAGTCAAGCGGCACCCGAGGGAGAGCTTCACCGTAGCGACCAAGCTGCACGGGGGGTTCTTCGCCGACGCGGCGGGCAGGGAGCGGATTTTCTCGGAGCAGTTGCGCAAAACCGGCGCGGAGTATTTCGATTATTACCTGCTGCACAGCGTCGAAGAGGGGCTGTACGAAAAGTACGAGGACCTCGGCTGCTTCGACTGGCTGTTGGGCAAGCGCGAGGCGGGGCTGGTGCGCCACGCGGGGTTCTCCTTCCACGGGAGCCCGGAGCTGCTCGACAAGGTGCTGACACTTCACCCGGAGCTTGAGTTCGTCCAGCTTCAAATCAACTACCTCGATTGGCTGAGTCCCAAAGTCCGCGCCGGGGAGTGCTACGAGACCGCGCGGCGGCACGGCAAGCCGATTATCGTGATGGAGCCCGTCAAGGGCGGCACTCTGGCGAACGTCCCCGGCGAGGTGGAGGAGATGTTCCGCGGCGCCGACCCGACTCTTTCCCCCGCCAACAGGGCGCTGCGCTTCGCCGCGGGCCTGCCCGGCGTGGAAATGGTGCTCTCGGGGATGTCGGACAGGGCGCAACTGGAGGACAACATCCGGGTGATGAAGAACTTCGCCCCCCTCACCGAAGAGGAGGTGGCCCTGGACTTCCGCGCGGCGAACGTCATTCGCGGGGAGGGGGCCATCCCCTGCACGGGCTGCGCCTACTGCGCCCCGGGCTGCCCCAAAAAGATCCCCATCCCTCAGGTGTTCGCTGCGTATAACGAGAAGCTGCGCGGCGGGGCGCCCTCTCCCCTTCCCCCCGGCTCGGGTAAGCCCTCCGACTGCGTCGCGTGCGGTCAGTGCGAGAGGGTCTGTCCGCAGAAGATACAGATTATCGAGACGCTGAAAAGGGTCGCGAAGGAGACGGGTTAGCATTATGAGACGCCTTAACTACCCCGCGCAGGGTGTGACCCTGCTGCGCTACGGCCTGCCCTGATGCCTCTTCCGGTTATAATATACTCTTATAACTTAAGAAAGAGGTAACGGGTAAAATGAAAACAAACAGGATATTAGCCGCCGTTCTCTCGGTGTTAATGTTGGCCGCCCTGCTCGGCGCCTGCGGAAAGAGCGGCTCGCAGCCCGGGGACGCGTCCTCGGCCACAAGCGTGCTCTCCTCGATGGAGGTCGGCATAGGGCAAACCGAGTTCACCGTGAAGGTCGTGCACTCGGACGGCTCGGAGCGCACAATAGCCGTGTCCACAAGCAAGGAGAACTTGGGCGAGGCCCTGCAGACCGAGGGCATCGTTGACGGCGATACGACGGAATACGGGCTGTTCGTCACCTTCGTGGACGGCGAGACGCTGAAATACGAGGATGACGGGATGTACTGGGCCTTCTACGTCGGCGACGCCTACTCCTCCGTCGGGGTGAGCCAGGTTCTGGTGGAGGACGGCGCGGAGTACACCTTCAAGGCGGAAAAAGACGAGCAGTAGCCGCTCTTCGCCGGGCAACGGGGTGAGGCCGCCCCGCCAATCGGCTGATTGTCCCACAAAGGACCGGCTTTTTGCCCTGTTAATCGGCTGATTACCCCTCGGGTGAGCGGGATTTGCCCCGTTAATCGGCTGATTGTCCCTCCGGCTACCGGTTTTGCCCCGCCGATAGGCTGATATTTCCCCTCGCCGCGCCCCTTTCCCTTCTCCGGCGGGGGGATCTTGTTCCCCGACCGGCGGGGAGCCGACCCATACTCCCGCTCTTATCCCCCGACCGGCGGGGAGCCGGGCTATGCCACTCTTACTCATTGACCGGCCGGGACCGGGCCGTATCCCGCCCCTATTCGTCGTCTATAAACAGCTCGGGCGACTTATCGTAAGCGGCGTACATATCGCCCCGCAAACTCCCCCGCGCCCCTCTCGGCGCCGCTCTCGGCGCGTTCAGGTACCCCTCGAACTTGGGCCCGAACAGCGTCTCGGGGCGCAGATACTTCTCCCACTCGGTGCCCCGCCACTCCTCGGTTTTCTTATCGATAACGGCCTTGAAGCTGTCCAGCCCATACCCCTCGGCTATTCTCGCGTTTATGTGACGCTGTGTAGCTTTATTGTCCGGGCGATAATGGGAGCCCGTTTTCTCGTTCAGGTGTGTGATAACGGCACAATATATTTCTTTCTCTTTATTTTGTTTATCAGTATTTGATTCATCAGTATTTGGTATCTTAGTATTTAATTGTGGTTGGTTTTCAAGCTCTTGAAATTCAAGGTCTTGTTTTTCAGGGTCTTGTTTTTCAGGGTCTTGTTCTACAGTGTCTTGTATCGCGGCGTCTTGTTCTCCGGGATCCGGCTCCGGCGTGTCCACCCGCGGCTGCTCGTAAATACAGTACTCGTACTCGATACGCCCGCTCGCCGTCTCGCTCGGCAGCCTCTTCGTTATGACCAAATACCCGGCGGTCTTCAGCTCGCGCAAGGCCCCGTCAACCGCCTGCTTGCTCTCCCGGCAGATTGAGACCAACCCGCCCACGGAATAATCCCAGTCCTCCGGCAGCGACAGCATCAGCGAGAGAAGCCCCTTCGCCCGCAGGGACAGGTTTTTATCCCGCAAGTGCGTGTTGGACATCACGGTAAAGCCGCTCGTCCTTACCGCTCTGAAGACAGCCATTCTAAAACGCTCCTTCCCGTAATATAACCGGTCCCCTCCCCGGGGGCAAACAAAAAGCGCCGCGCGAGAGACCGGGCGGCGGGATTTCTCCCGTCACTCTGTCTGACGTACGGCGCTTGGTAGCTCGGGCCCGATGCCGGCGGCCTATGCCGGGGTCTCACCGGTCTCCCCTCGGCGGGGGAAAGCCCGTCTCCGCTTGCTCGGTTGGTCGGATTTAATTGGTACACGCTCTGCGGCGGGTGGGATGAGGTGCCCGCTCTGGCGGCGGGTGGGGTTTGGTGCCCGTTCTTCCGGGCGGGGTTTGGCTCCCGCATACCAGCGGGGTAGGGACTGACGCTCACTTTCCTGTGAGCAGAGTGTGGTGCCCGCTCAGCGGCGGGGCAGGGACTGGTACCCGTTCTTCCGGGCGGGTTTTGGCGCCCCGCTCCCGGCTGGGTGAAACGAAATGTACTGTTTCACCCTCTACTTCTATTATACCACATTGCGTAACGGTTTGTCAAGGGGGTTCGGGGAAAAATTTTGGGGTCCGGGGAGGCGGAGGGGCGCTCTCGGATGCGCACGGGGGCGGGGGGATTTATCCCGCTTCGCGGGGAGGCTTAGTGATACCGTCGGTCTTGCTCCGCCGGGTTAAGGCGAGCCGGTCTGTTCCCTACCGGGAGGAAACCTGTGTGGTTTTTCTCACTATCGACGCTTTTCTTTTCCTCTCTCCCGCGGCAACGTAAGGGAGGAATTTGGAGAGAGGTAAAAGAAAAGCTTCGCAAAAGAAAAGGAGCTCACGCGCCAACCCCTCGCCGGTCCGTTCCGCCGGCTCGCAGCCGAGGGGCTGAGCGGTTCGCGAAAGCCGGGAGGTACGCCCCTCGCTGAGTGGTTACGGGGTAGCCGCCACCTGTACCGTTGCTCTTGCGGTTCGCTTCGCGAGGAGGGCCCGGAGATACCCCCGGCGCCGGGTCCGGGACCCCGCCGTGTTCATTCCCGGCTCGCAGAGACGGATGCAAAAGGCTCGCAGGTTCGGGGAAGCTCGTCGCTATCGTTCGGGGCTCGGCGCTT
>CAYOSS010000097.1:0-5411 GCA_964406705.1 uncultured Eubacteriales bacterium | reverse complement strand
CTGTCCGCTTTTCTTCTTTCAGCCGCGCCCGTCGGCGCAGAGAAGAAAAGCGGACGTCGTTCCCCAGCCGCGCTGGGAAAAATCAGAAAGCTAACTTCGCGTTAGCGAGAAGAAATTCCCGGCACTGGGCGGAGCCGAGAGCAGCGAGGATAGCCGCGCCGTCGGCGCTGAGAAGAAAAGCAGACAATGTTCCCCCAGCATAGCTGGGGGAAAATCAAGCTACCCTCGTGTAGCGAGAAGAAGCCAACGGGGACAGGTGCAGCCAAAGGCAGGGGGATTGCCGCGCCCGTCGGCCGAGAGAGAAAAGCGGACACGCTGCCCAGCCGTGCTGCGGAATAAATAAGCCACCCCCGCGCAGCAGGAACCGGCCCCCCGAAGCCGAGAGGAGCCAAGCCCCCGGCACCGCAAAGCTACCCTCGCGAAGTGAGAAGAAATCCCCGGAGATGGGTGAAGCCAAAGGCAGGAGGTCCGCCGCGCCCTAACCGAGCGCCTTCCTCAAAAATTCCCTCGCTTTTTCGCGCTCGGCGTCGAGCCGCACGTAGGCGGCGGAGTAGTCGCGCTCGTACGGGTCGCACTGAAGGCGCTCTGTCGCGATGCGCCGCTCCATACCGATCTTCCGCAGCAGCGTCGCGATGCGCGAAATGCTCCCGGTATTAGCCGATTCGCCCACTCTCCCGTACGCCAACAGCGGGGTGCCCATCAGCACGGAGAAGGCGCTGGCGTGGAAGCTGTCGGTAATCACGAGGTCGGCGTGGGCTATCAGGTGGATAAACTCCGAGGGGCCGACGTTGTAGAAAAGCTCGGGCTCGCTTCTGTCGAACAGCCGCAGCACCCGCCGCTCGCCCCCGCACCTCGCGAGGTCCTCCTCGGCGCGGGGAGGAAAATCCCCCCAGAAAAGGCTGAGGATGTAGGGCTTACTCAGATCGACATTTTCGGGCGGAAGGGAAATCCGCTCCCAATACTCGCGGGGAAAGGTCAGCGTAGGGTCAAGCACAACCTCGGCGTCCCGACCCGTGAGGCTCTTTATAAGCTCCGCCCCTCCCGTCTCACGGACGGATACGGCCTTGAAGAGGGGCAGTTCGCGGCGGAAGACCGGCTCGTACTCGCCGAGGCTTGCTCCGCCGAAGCTCGCGGCGTAAGAAATCCTCTTCTCCGGGGGGACGCGGGTGAGCAGCAGGTTCTCCGGGTATTTTTGATAGAAGAAAGGGTTCCACACCTGGTCGCTGCCGACGACAAAGTAGTCGAACTCCTCCGCCGGGACGCTGTCGAACACGTCGTAGCGGCTCCAGTTGATCCGCCTGTTGAAAAGCCTCACGCGGGTGGTCTCGTTCTTGATCAGGTGCGCCCTCGCGAAGTTGCGGATTTTGGGCCGCAGACCGGAATGGAGCCGCAGGGTCTCCACTTCCGCGCCGAAGGAGCGCAGCAGCTCCTGCAGGGCGTAGTTTTGCAGACGGTTGCCGAAATTGGCGAAGTCTATAAGGGTCACTAAGGCTATTTTCTTCACAACAGCACACTCCGTACTAAGATCTCCGTCGCGGGTGAGAGCACGGGACTTTCCCGGAGGTGGAGCCGGCGGGCACCGGCGTCCACGTTCCCGGCGAATACCCCGGGCCGACTCGGCGGCCGCTTTCCCGGCGGGTACCGGTGTCCGTTTTCCCGGCGCTTGCCCCGGCAAGCCACGACAGCCACCTTCCCGACGATCACCCCGACGGTGTTCCCGGTGGTTATCCCGGGCGGTCGCCCCCCGGTAGGCGCCTTTCCGGTGAGGGCTCTTCCCCCGGCGCGGAACGGATTATGCTGTTTATTATAACGCGCCCCCCCCCCCTTATGTCAAGGGCAAATTTGAAGATTTTCGGGGGAGCCGGGCTTTTCTCGCGGGAGCGGACGGCGCGGCCCGCCCCTAGCTGTCCCCAAAATCCCCTAACCCCCTTGACAAACCTCTGCCGTTCGGGTATAATTACACTTGCCGGGGAAGTCCGGCGGGGCACGGAGAGGTATCGAAGCGGTCATAACGGGGCTGACTCGAAATCAGTTTGACGGCAACGTCACGTGGGTTCGAATCCCACCCTCTCCGCCAGTTGGCCGGGAGCCGCTCTCCCGGCTGTTTTTATGCCCCGGGCCGCTCGCCCGGCTTTATGCGACCCATCTCGCCCCGCCTTTCGCGGTCCGTCTCGCCCGGCTTTCTGCCCCCGGGCCGGCTCTTGCCTGCTCCCCCTCCGGCTTTTTCCTCCAAAAAACACTTGATACTGTCTCATCGCCCCTGTATAATAAAGACAGGCGGCGCCCCGCCGGGCGGCCTTGACATCGCGGAAGGAAAGCGGAATATGCGGGATTACGGCGACATCGTGGGCTTCAACTACCACCCCTCCTACGCCTGGAATTCCTATGAGACGTGGCGGCTGTTCGACTCCGGCGTCATCGAGAGGGAAATCGCGCTCGGAAAGCGGTATTTCCCGAAAATGAACACCGTCAGGCTCTGGCTGTCCTACGACGCCTTTCGGTACGAAGAGGACAGGCAGGCGGAGAACTTCGAGACGGCTCTGCGGATCTGCGCTAAATACGGGCTGAAGGCGGTCGTTTGCCTGTTCAACTGCTGGCACGACTCGGTAATGGACAACGGCGGGATCTATCACCCGCAGATGATAGACGGCAGCGTCTGGAGCGCGACGACAGGCAGATTCGACTCCTACTTTGAAAAGATAGTGAGCAGACACGCTGACGACGACAGGATCCTTATATGGGATATTTGCAACGAGCCGTATTCATACGGCGGAAACAGGGAATACAGGGAGTTTATGGAGCCGCACGAGACCGCCTGGCTGCGGCGTATGGCCGATATGTGCCGGGAGGCGGGCGCGAAGCAGCCCCGCGGGATAAGCGTTTACGCGAGCTCAAAGGATCCGGGGAGCGAGTGGATAGAGAAGACCGCCGATTTCACCGACATTCTGCTCGTGCACCCGTACTACTATTACAGCGACGACGATGCCCGGAACCTGCCGCCGGAAGGGTTCGACAGGCTGCTTGAGCGCTGCCGCGAGCTCTCGCGAAAGTACGGGAAGCCGGTGCTGACCACCGAGACCTGCTGGGGCTCGGGGAGCGACCGGGTCCGCGCCGAGATCGTCGAGCGGACGCTGACGGCTCACAAGAAGGCCCGTATCGGGTACCTCGCCCACGCCCTGCACTGGTCCCACGTGGCGGACCTTCACGGCGAGGGGGACGGCCCCTACGGCGGTCCGGGAAACCTCGCGTTTATCACGAAGGACGGTCGGATCCGCGAGGGGCACGAGGTGTTTAACAGATTCTAAGGCGCCGGGTTTGGGGGCGGCGCCGCGCGGGGCGCAATTCGCATAGGGCATACCGCCGCCGAGCGAAACAAGGCGCGGTGTGCCGGGCATAATGTAACGTGGCATATCATAGCGGGAGGCGATGTCGGTGGCGCGGGACTTCGGCGGGGAGTACACCCTTTGTCACCGGCAGCACCCCGTAGCGGACATAACGCTGAACTCGGAGTCCGGGTACATCGAACGGGTAACGGCGGTACACGACGCGGCCCTGCTCCCCGTCGGCGTGTCGCCCGTAAGCTTTAATCTGCGGGCCGACCTTGGCGATTGGTGGCTCTCCCGCTCCATTCCCCGCGAACGCCCCGGGCTCGCCGAATTGCTGGCCGCTCTCGGGGTCCCGAATCCCGCCGCCCTCGCCGCGCTGTCCTTAGGGCTCAGCCTCACCGACCAATACTGGCTTCGCCCCGCCGGCTCGGCTCTTCGTTGGGAGGATGTCAACTTCTTCGACAACGATTTCGGGGAGGACATCGGGGATATACTGTTCGGCGGCGCGGCGGCGGACCCCGACATCTCCTCGCCCGACGCGACCTCGGACGGGGCCCTGCGCAAACGCTGGGTAATCCGTGGCGGGAAACGCTGCCTGGTAAAAGGCGGAACGCCCCCCTTCCGGGAGCAGCCCTTTGGCGAGGTTATAGCTTATAGGATAGCGACGCTCTTAGGTATCCCCCACGTTAAGTATACGCTCGTCTTCCTGAAAGAACGCCCCTACTGCGTCTGCGGGGACTTCGTCACACGGGACACCGAGCTTGTCCCCGCGTACGGGATTTACAAAACGCTGAAGAAAAGCAACAGCGACTCCGTCTACACCCACTTCCTGCGGTGCTGCGACGCGCTCGGCATCAAAAACGCCGCTGAATTCCTTAGCGGAATGATCGTCCTCGACTATATTATAGCGAACGAGGACAGGCATTTCGGCAACTTCGGCGTTCTCCGCGACGCGGAAACCCTGAATTGGCTGGGCTTCGCCCCCCTCTACGACAGCGGCTCTTCTTTGGGCTTTAACAAAACCTCCGCCACCATTCGCTTGGGGAAAGACATCGTCTGCAAACCGTTTCGCCGGACACACACGGAGCAGTTGGAGCTTGCGGGAAACCTCTCCCGCTTCGACTTCGGCGCGCCGGAGGATATAGCCGCTATCATAGAGAACGTGTTCTCGCGCGACACCTCCGGGGAATACATCGACGCCGACCGCGCCGCGGCGATAACGGAGTCGGTCGTAAAGCGGGCGGAAGCACTGAAACGACGGCAGAGCGGCTAAAAACCGCCCGCCGCTCTCACGCCATAATCTTCCGCCGCGCGGGGCTTCGCGCCATAAGGCTGTCGGCTCTCATAGAAAGGATAGTACTATGAATTTTGCTAAGGTTTCCTCGGGCGGCGGGATCACTGTCCCGGCTGAAATCCGACGGTTATTGGGGCTAAAGCCCGGCGACAGGATTTTATTCCTGCAAAACAAGAACGGGGAGATTGTAATAGACAACGCCTCCACACGGGCGGTCCTCACGGCGCAGGCCGCGTTCGACGGCGCCGCGGAGCGGATGAATCTCTCCGGCGAGGAAGACGCGCAAAAGCTCATCGACGAAGTGCGGCACGGGTCAAACTGATACGATGCGGATATTAGTGGACTCGAACGTCTTGTTCTCCGCCATTTTGTTCCCTAACTCAAAACCGGCGCTGGCTTTACTCCACGCTATAACCAATCACAAAATTGTGCTGTGCGACCGCAATATAGAAGAACTGCGGGAAGTCCTAAGAAGAAAAGCTCCGGACCTGTTGCCCGCCGCAAACACGCTATTCGCTGAATTGTCTTACGAGCTAATTCCGGCGGTTTCTCGTCTCGAAAAGCCGATACGCGGCACGACGGATCAGCCTATCTTGAACGCCGCCATTTCTTACGACGTAGACGTCATTCTTACCGGGGATAAAGATTTCTTAAGCCTAAATATGGAACGTCCGAGATGTATGACCGCCGCGCAGTTTTTGGAGTTGGAGGGGATCAAGGCATAAGGCAATACCTGACACGGGGGGGGGGGGGGGGGGGGGGGGGGGGGGGGGGGGGGGGGGGGGGGGGGG
>CAYOSS010000096.1:0-5456 GCA_964406705.1 uncultured Eubacteriales bacterium | reverse complement strand
GGCAACTTCCTCGTAATCGAGAGCTGGATGGTCACCGAGCTCGGGCTTAAGGGGAACGAGCTGCTGATTTTCGCCTGCGTGTACGGGTTCACCAAGGCGGAAGGCGGGGTTTTCAGCGGGAGCCTGCGCTATCTCGCCGAGTGGACAAACAGTACGAAACAGAGCGTTTTATCCTGCTTAAAGTCGCTCGTCCGAAAGGGGTATATCGCGAAGGGCGAGAGGCTCGAGTCGGGGGTAAAGTTTTGCGAATACTATGCAACAAAGTTTAACGGGGCGGTAAACAAAGTTGAACGGGGTGGTAAAGAAAGTTTAACGGGGGGTATTAAACAAAGTTTACCTAATAATAAAGATATAGATAATAAAGAAGATAGTAAAGATAATAATAAAGAAACGCGCTCATCCGTTATCGCTTACCTGAACGAGAAAACGGGCTCCCGCTATCGCCCGGACAATAAAGCTACACAGCGTCACATAAACGCGAGAATAGCCGAGGGGTATGGGCTGGACAGCTTCAAGGCCGTTATCGATAAGAAAACCGAGGAGTGGCGGGGCACCGAGTGGGAGAAGTATCTGCGCCCCGAGACGCTGTTCGGGCCCAAGTTCGAGGGGTATCTGAACGCGCCCAGAGCGGCGCCGAAAGGGGCGCGGGGCGGCTCCGGGAACGGCTCCCGAAAGGATGAGAGGCGCTTTTACGAGCCGCAGTATAACCCGGAGGTGGAGGCGGAGTTGGATAAGATCTTCTCTTCCCACACCGGCGCCGAACCTGAGCGCGACCCGGAGTTAGACAGGATCTTCTCCTCCAACAGCGACGACGGGCAGGAACGCGACCCGGAGGCGGAGGAGGAGCGGGACAAGATCTTTTAAGGGGGACGCGGGGACCGCCGGTTGGCAGATAACCGCCGCCGACAAGAAGAGCTACCGGTTGGAATCAAACACCATTACCGCAGTTAAGGGGGGGCTACCGGCCTGCGTCCAACACTACCACAGCCGCGCTCCGGGGCGGCAGGGTCAGGCGGAGGGCGCCGCCGTCCGCCGCCATCGTTAAGAGAGGTTACCGGCCTGCGTCCAACACTACCGCCGTCGGGAGGAGCTACCGTCACCGTCTGATACCGCCGCCGCCAAGTGGGGCGCCCGACCGCCCGCCGACAGCCGACCGCCGCCATCGTTAAGAGGGGTTACCGTTCGCCGTCTGATACCACCACCACCGCCAAGGGGGGCTACCGGCCTGCGTCCAACACCACCACCGCCGCGCTCCGGGGCGGCAGGGTCAGGCGAAGGGCGTCGCCGTCCGCCGCGAGGGGGAGGGGCTCCTCGGAGAAGCGCGAGCCGGGGAGAACGTCGTCCCCGCGGTAGAGGGTCGCCTCCATGACGCGGTCATTCGCCCCGCCCGCCTTAATCGGCACATCTTCCGGCCCGCTATACCCGGGGCCAGGCGCAGCCTCCTCTACCCGCCCGGCGGTCCGCAGAAGCACATCCCGGGGCCCGCTATACCCGGGGCCAGGCGAAGCCTCCCCCGCGTGGTTACCGGTACACAGCGGCACATCCCGGGACTCGCCGCGGTCGGGGTTGGGGGTCGACTCTTTCACCCGCTCGGCGGTCCGCAACAATATATCCCGCGGCTCGTCGTAATCGGGGTTGAGCAGGGTCGCGGTGACGCGCCCGTCCGAGAGCGTGGCCACGGCGCGGTCGCTCGCGTGGAGCAGCACTCCCCCCGCGTGCCGCGATACGGCGGAAAACATCTGCCCCGCCGCCGTGAGCCGCGAGCCCGATCCCCCGACCTCGATTAACCCCTCCCCGGCCTCGAACTGGCAGGAGATTAGGATCCCGGCGTCCTCCGCCCCGCAGATGAGGAAGTGCAGCATCAGCGCGGTCGCCATTCCCTCCGTCACGGACGAGGGGCGGAACCAGGCTTCCCAAAGGTTCCACTCGTCGAAGGAAATCTTAATCTCGGGCTTTAAGTAGGAACGCAGCAGTTTTATCACGTACTTCGCCCGCGAGACGCCCTTTACGCAGCGCAGGTAATTGGCCCTTAACGCCGCCGGGGTCTCGTCATCGGGGCTGTTGGCGGGCAGATAAAGGTGAGTGGAGACGATGTCCGCCCGTCCCGCGAGGGAGTTCGGCACGTGGTCTATCCAGGCTTTGTCGGGGTAGGGGGAGCAGACGCAGAAAACCAAGCCGTCCGCCGCGCGGCGCATCGCGTCTATGTGGTCGCGAGCCAATTCGCAATACCCGAATGGGGTATTATCGCCCTCCATATGCCCGTATCCGAACTCGTTCCCCAGCGACCAGAAGCGCACCCCGTAGGGCTCGGGGAAGCCGCGCTCGGCCCGCAGTCTCCCGTAGGGCGTGTCGGGGGAGCCGTTGCAGTACTCCACCCAGGCGGCGTTCTCCTCCGGGGTGCACCAGGCCGGGTTTACGGTGATGAACGGTTCCGCGCCTATGCGGCGGCAGAGCGCTATAAAGTCGTCGGTGTTTATCTCGTGAAAGTCGAAGCCGCCCGTGTAGGGCTGCGTTTCGAGCCCCAAGGCCGAGGCGAAGGGGGCGCGCTCGTCCACCGGGAGCAGCCCGTCGAACCAGTTGTACTCCCCGGAGAAGTTGCCCCCCGGCCAGCGCAGCATCTTAATACCCAACTCGCGTAAGCGCTCCACCACGTCGCGGCGCATTCCGCGGAAGTTGTCCGCCGGCATCAGGGATACCGCGCCTATTATGATACGAGCTGTATCGCTGAAGGTGATCCTCAGTGTCGCCTCTCCCGAGGAAGAGGGGGTGAGCGGCAGGGTGTAGCGGGTCCAACCGTCGCCCGATAAGGCTAATTCGCCGCCGCAAAGCGCCTCGCCCCCGCGCGTAAGCTCCACTCTTAAGACAATCGGCCGGGAGACGCGGACCACCGCCGCGAACCCGTACTCTTCGCCCCCTTTAACCGTAAGCCCGCCTTGCTCTATCCCGCAGACCCCGCCGGGCGAGGCGTTCACTATCTTCAGCGAGAAGCGCTCGTTTTGGCGGACCATATGGTAGTGCTCGGGGTCGTGGCGGGTGTAGGCGTCGGCGGCGGAGAGGGAGAAGAAGGCCCGCTCGCCCAGCGGCTCCCATTCGGCGGCGCACCCGCGCGGGGAGGGTTTGCCGGCGAACTTCCTGTTCCGCAGCATCTGGGCGGAGATACCCCCCGCTATATTGGCGCGGGAATGCTCGAAGTTGGTGCCGAAGAGCAGCGGGCTGACCGCCCGGGAGCCCGGCGCGAGCCCGACCGCGGGGTCCTCCTCCGGCAAGCGGGCCATAGACTCGTCGTAGGGCGGGGCGTCGTTGCTCCCGCGCGGGGGGTCGGCCGGCTCCCCCGTCAGCAGCGAGAGGATATTAAGCTTCAGCGTCACCGCGAGCCGGTGAAGGCTCTCTATGTCGGGCGACGAAAGCCCGCGTTCCCATTTTGAGACGGCTTTACCCGTGACTTCGAGCGCCTCGCCCAACGTTTCCTGAGTGTAGCCGAGCTCCCGCCGCCGGGCGGCTATCAGAGCCCCGATTTTAGCTAAATCCACAACGGTTCCCCCTTCGCGTCGGTTTTCCTTAAGGCAATACCGCGCCGCCCCGCGCGGCACGCTTTATAATAACGCCCTCCGGCGGCGGTGTCAAGAAACCGGAGGTTTACCGGGGGGCGACGGCTTGTCCCGCTTCGCCCGTTACGGCGGACTTGCCGCGTTTTGAGGACGGCTCGGGGGTGCCGGGGGCTCCGGCTCCGCGCGGTTAGGGGGAGGTGGCCCGCTTCACGGGGGCTTTTGCGGTGGAGGGGGGCTTGCTCCGGCTCCGCCCGGCTCCAAAGGCTGCTGCTCGCTGCGCGGGGGAGGCTTAGTGGTGCCGAGGGCTTGCTCCGAACGGTTAGGGCGAGCCGGTCCGTTCCCTACCGGGAGGGAAACTGAGTGGTTTTCCTTAGCAATCGACGCTTTTCTTTTCCTCTCTCCCGCGGCAACGTAAGGGAGGGATTTGGAGAGAGGTAAAAGAAAAGCTTCGCAAAAGAAAAGGAGCTCACGCGCTATACCCTCACCGATCCGTTCCGCCGGCTCGCAGCCGGAAGGCTGAGCGGTTCCCGGAAGCTATCAGGTGACGCCCCTCGCTGAGTGGTCCGGGGGTAGCCGCCACCTATACCGCAGCCCTTGCGGTTCGCTTCGCGAGGAGGGCCCGGATGTACCCCCGGTGCCGGCTCCGGGACCCCGCCGTATTCATTCCAGCCTCGCAGAGTCGGATGCGAAAGGCTCGCGGGTTAGGGCAAGCTCGCCGCTGTCGATTGGGGCTCGGTTCTTGTGGGGCAGCTTTTAGCCCGCCGGTCAGGGGCGGCTTGCCGATATGCAGGGAACCTCCCTTCCCGTATAGGGTAGCTGCCACGCTATTCGGTAGGCGGGGCATAGCCGGAGCCCCGGTTATGCAGGGCTACCCAGTAATCCGCCGGGCTCCCGATAACGGGGCTACCGTTCGCCACCGGGCTGCCCCTCGCGCCGGCGAACCTGCGAGCCTTTTGCATCCTACTCTGCGAGGCGGGAATGAACACGGCGAGGCTGCCGAACCGGCACCGGGGGTACATCCGGGCTACCCTCGCAGGCACAAGACCCGCCGTTTAGGTGGCGGCTACCCCCAAACCACCCGGTGAATGGCGTTGGGACAAGCCGGTCCGCCTGAACTTCTTTTCTGTCCGCTTTTCTTCTTTCTGCCGGACCGTTCCGGCACAGAGAAGAAAAGCGGACATCGTTCCCCAGCCCAGCTGGGAAAGATTGGAAAGCTATCCCCGCGTTAGCGAGAAGAAAGCAACGGAGACGGGCGGAGACGGGCGAAGCCGGAGCGACCTGCCGGAGATATCCGGGCTACCCCTCGCGTCGGCAAGCTTCCGGGCTTCCCCGGCAGGGGTCCGCTGCACACCTGCGAGCTTGCCCGAACCGCCAGGCAAAAGCTACCCGGAAGCGCCGGGCCCCGAACGATAGCGGCGAGCCCACCCTAACCTGCGAGCCTTTTGCATCCGACTCTGCGAGCCCCGAATGAATACGGCGAGCCGGCCCGAGCCGGCGCCGGGGGTACATCCGGGCTATCCTCGCGAAGCGAACCGTAGGGGCAACGGTACAGGTGGCGGCTACCCCCAAACCGCTCGGCATTCGGCGTTGGATTAAGCCGGTCCGCCTGAACTTCTTTTCTGTCCGCTTTTCTTCTTTCAGCCGGACCGTTCCGGCACAGAGAAGAAAAGCGGACATCGTTCCCCAGCATAGCTGGGGGAAAAAGCAAGCTGCCCTCGTGAAGCGAGAAGTAGTCTCCGGGCACCCCCGGCAGGGGCTTCCTGCATACCCGCGAGCTAACCCCAACCACTAAGCAAAAAGCTACCCCACGAGAGCCGATCTCCAAACGACAGCGGCGAGCCGCCCTCGACCGACAAGCAAAAAGCTACCCCCGAAGCGCTGAGCCCCAATCGCCAGCGGCGAGCTTCC
>CAYOSS010000095.1:0-5548 GCA_964406705.1 uncultured Eubacteriales bacterium | reverse complement strand
TTTCACCATTGTGTTCTTTTACTTGGTGAAAATATTAATGTCGTTTACTATAATTGCCGGCATACGCCACGCACCTTTCCGCTGAAAATCGGCTAATCGGGAGGACCCTCGTCCACGCTCGATTATACCGCAAACTCCCCCGCCCCGCAACACGGAAATTCAGCCAATCCATTACACAACATATTATAATAAGACAGACCGCTTCAGGCGGATCGGAAGGAGGAATTATGAGACAGTTCATTACTAAACCCGAAATCGCGGCGGTCGCGGAAGGGGCGGTCTCGGCGGCCTACGGGGGCGTCTTCCCCGAAACTGTGGACATAGACCGCGTCGCGGCACACTTGGGACTTAGCGTGGTCTACCAAAACATCGCCCCGGAGGAAAACGCGGTGGGCTTCTACTCCGGGGGCGGCGCGCCGCTCAGAGTCTCGCGGGGAGGCGCCGTGGTGACGCTCGACATCCCCGCCCGCACGGCGGTGTTGGATAATTACCTTAAAGGGAGGGAGCATTACCGGCGGTTCACCTTAGCGCACGAGACGGCGCACCTGCTGTTGGAGCTTTGCGACGGGGCCGGGGCCGCGCCCGCCGCCCGCTCGGACGGGAGCGAGACCACGATAGACGAGCTTCGCCGGCACCTGCGCTACGGCGAGATCCTCGCGGACACGGGGGCGGCGTTCCTGCTGATGCCGAGAGGCACGCTCCTGCCGGCGTTCGCGCGGCGGTTCGGCTCGCGGGAGATCCCGGTGTACGGGGGGCGGGTATTCCTGCCGAGACACAGGGCGGCGCTCGCGGAATTGGCGGAGGAGTTGGGGGTATCGTACCCCACACTCGCGATCCAGGTGAGGGACTGCGGCCTCGCGGCTCCCCGCCCCTGGGACGGGTACTTCAAGGCGACGGGAAAGGAGACGGCACAATGACAGGCGAGATAAGCGGAGATTTGGCGCCCCGGGCGGCGGGTCACGCTTCCCAAGACGGGACAAACCGCCCGGCTACAATCGGAGCGACGGTACACATTCCCCCGGGCGGCGCGGGCTGCCTGACCGCGAGCAGAGCGGCGGCTCCCCTTCCTCTGAGGGGGACGCCTCCCCCTCCTCTGAGTGGGGTGGCTCCCCCTCCCCCGGGCGGGACGATCTGCGCATCCGGGAAAAGCAAGGCGCAGTGCCCTCCCGGAGGCGGGGCGGACTGCCCGACCGCGAGAAGCGCGGCGGTTTACACACTCCCGGGCGGCGCGGGCTACCCTTCCGAGAGCAATAGAGTGGCTCGAACACCCCCGACCGGGACGATCTGCCCATCCGAAAAAAGCGCGGCGGCTCCCCCTCCTCTGAGCGGAGCGGGTCACCCGGCTTCGCTAAACCGGGTAACCAACCCCCCGGCCGGGGACAAAGCCGTCCGGGAGAAGCTGCGGCTCTCCGCCGACGAGGTGGAAGACCTGACAGAGCGCGACGTGCGCTGCCCGTACTGCGGCTTTTTAGTGACCCGCGTGTTCCCGGACGCCGCCGGGCATCTCGGCGTGTCCTGCCGCAAGTGCAAGCGGCAAATGGTGCTTAATTTGGCGTATTTCAGGCGAAGAAAAAGGCGCTCCCCGCCCGTCCTGCCCGGGTCCGGCGGGCTCCCCGGCGGGCGGGGGCGCGGTCGCGGAGGGACGGGGTACGCTCGAAGATAAGGTAGAGCGGGATACACTCACGGGTATGGCGGAGGGGAGTGAGTTCACGGGTATGGCAAAGCGGAGTGCACCCACGGTTTAATTTGGGGCTACTCCTGCGATGCTCGCTGAGTGGTTTAGGGGCAGCCGGTGGACCGCCCGACAAGTTAGAAGAAGTCGGGCAAGCTGTCGGTCACTGCCGGGCTGTCCTTCAAGCCGCCGCGCTACCGGGGGCGGGGTTGCCTGTCGCCGCCGGGCTATCCTCGCGAAAATGAACTACCGCGCTCTCCCGGCGGGGCCCGTTGTACATCCGCAAGCCCTCCGAACGAGCAGACTCAATTCTACCCCCTATGCGTTAACCCTAAACGACACCTGCGCGGCACCCATACCGGGGATTAGCGGTACCCCCGGGCTTTCCCTGCGTTAGCGAGCGGCAGGACAACGGAGAAGAACCGGCTACCCCCGAACAACTCGGGTGAGGGCGTTTCCTCTCGGCGTTAAGCAACCACCCGGCCCTCCCGGCGCGCTGAACTTCTTTTCCGTCCGCTTTTCATAAGGGACCCCCGCGGCGCCGTAAGGCGTCGTGGGGAGAGGAGGAGCAGTGGAATGAGCGAGCTTTTCACGCTTTAGCGTGGAAACGAGCGATATGGAACTTGCGACGACGAAGCGGGGGCCTTCCGGCGCAGAGAAGAAAAGCGGACACGCTGCCCAGCCGCGCCGGGAAAAGCGAGAAGGGTATCCTCGCGTCAGCGAAAAGAAATTTCCGGAGCCGGAGCCACCGATAGCTGCCAAGCTGTTCCTCGAACCGCCACGTCTCCGGCTACGGGGTCTGCCAATCATCGCCGGGCTATTCCCTCGCGTAGCAACGCCTTCTGGAAAAGGCGGGAGATGAGGAAGTGCCCCCTACTTCCTCCCCCCGAATTCCCCGAAATACGCGTCGAAGAACCGCTCGGGACTGACGGACACCGCGACCTCGTGACGGCCGGCGGGGTCGGGGGTGAACCGGGCGGCGCCCTTAAAATAGGCGGACGAGAGGTCCAGCGAAACTTCCCCGCGCTCGAACCCGCAAACATCGTCGTTAAACAGCGTCACGGCGGCGAGGGGGTCGTGGAAGGTTATCACCTTGGCGGTGCGGAACCAAACCTCCGCCATCTCGAGGGCCACCGGAAGCGCGCCCACGGTGAAGCGGCGGCGAACCTCGTCAGCCGGCATAGTGACCTTAAGCGTAACGTCGAGCCCCACGCTCCGGCTCTTTACGGGCGAGGAGTAGACGGCGGCGGCGGCGTAGGGGTCGCAGCGGACGTTCCACTCCGCGAGCCCCCCGCAGGCGCGTTCCTCGCCGAAGCAGCCTATCATCATTACGAGCCCGCCCAAGAGCTCCGGCACATCGGGGTAAGCGGCGAACAGCGCGGCGACATTGGTCATAGGACCGATGGCGAACAGGGTCACCTCGCCCGGATAGCGGCGAACGGTCTCGGCCATAAACCGCAAGTGCTCCCCCACCGCCGGGAAGTCGTCCCTGTGGGCGAAGCGCGCGAGCACGGCCTTCTGCGGAGCGGCGGGCTGCAGCACCTCCCCGCCGAGCAGGGGCTTCGGGCAGCCGGGGTAAATCGGGATATCGCCGCGCCCCGCGCGGGTGCACAGCGCGCTCGCGAGCCTGGCGCGCTCCACCGGCTCGCCGGACACGGTGGTGATGCCGAGCAGCTCGCAGTCGGGGCGGGCAAGCAGGTAGGAGAGGGCGACGGCGTCGTCGATGTCGGACCCGATGTCGGTGTCGAGGATAACTTTTTTGCTCATTGTAACTCCCGCTTTCGTTGTTTTGCTAAGGTTAATTATAAAACTCCGACCCTCAGGTGTCAAGTGGTAAGTCGGAGTTTCGCGGCGGCGGCCCGCTCTGCTCCGCGCGGCGCCGGGGACTGCTGCTCGCTGCGCAAGGTAGGCTGCGATGACTGAGGGCTTTCAGCGTTTGGAAGTCTTTTGCCCACCTTGCGGTGCCCGACTCGTCGCACACCCCCGCGCGGCTCCTCGCCGACCACTGCACAAATGAAGCCTTCGGTGTTTCGTCCACCGGACGCGCTCGGCTTCATTCCCAGCTGGGCTGGGGAACGGTGTCCGCTTTTCTCTCTCGGCCGACGGGCGCGGCGGACCTCCTGCCTTTGGCTTCGCCCGTTCCAGTTGGCTTCCTCTCGCTAACGCGAGGTTAGCTTATTTAATTTCTCCAGCACGGCTGGGGAACGTAGTCCATTTTTCTTCTCAGCGCCGACGGCGCGGCTATCCTCGCTGCTCTCGGCTCCGCCCATCCCCGAAGACTTCTTCTCGCTACGCGAGGTTAGCCTTCTAATTCTTCTCAGCTGGGCTGGGGAACGATGTCCGCTTTTCTTCTCTGCGCCGGAACGGCGCGACTATCCTCGCTGCTCTCGGCTCCGCCCAGTGCCGGGAATTTCTTCTCGCTAACGCGAAGTTAGCTTTCTGATTTTTCCCAGCTATGCTGGGGAACGATGTCCGCTTTTCTTCTCTGTGCCGGAACGGTCCGGCAGAAAGAAGAAAAGCGGACAGAAAAGAAGTTCAGGCGGACCGGCTTACTCGAACGCCATTCACCGGGTGGTTTGGGGGTATCCGCCACCTATACCGCAGCCCTTGTGCTTACGAAGAAAGACCGGGGGTTCCGGCAGCGCCGGCTCCGGGACCCTGCCGTATTCATTCGGGGCTCGCAGAGTCGGATGCAAAAGGCTCGCAGGCTTGGGAAAGCTCGCCGCTGTCGATTGAAGCTCTGTTCTTGTGGGGCAGCTTTTTGCTTATCGGTCGGGGTGGACTCGCAGATATGCAGAGAGCCTTCCTACTCCGTGTGGGGCAGCCGCCAGTCTCCCGGCGGGCAGGGCGGAGCCAGAACCCCGGAACCGCCAAGCTACCCCGCGAACCGCCGTATCTCCGGCAACGGAGTGGAGCCAAGCGAGCTGCCTGTCGCCGCCGGGCTATCCTATAAACCGCTACGCTTCTGGGGTGGGGGCTACCGTTCGCCGCCGGGCTTTCCCTCGCGCCGGCGAACTTTCGGACTCCCCCGGCAGGAGCGCGCTGCGCTCCCGCGAGCCTCCCGAACCGGCGGACAAAAGCTGCCCGGAAGCGCCGGGCCCAAATCGATAGCGGCGAGCTTGCCCAAACCTGCGAGCCTTTTGCATCCGACTCTACGAGACGGGAATGAATACGGCAAGGTCCCGGAGCCGGCGCCGGGGGTACATCCGGGCTTCCCCCGCGTCAGCGACCGCAAGAGCTGCCGCATAGGTGGCAGCTACCCCCTAACCTCCCTGTGTCCGGCGTAGGAGTAAGCCGGTCCGCCTGAACTTCTTTTCTGTCCGCTTTTCTTCTTTCAGCCGCGCCCGTCGGCGCAGAGAAGAAAAGCGGACATCGTTCCCCAGCCCAGCTGGGAAGAATTAGAAAGCTAACCTCGCGTTAGCGAGAAGAAAGCAACGGGGACGGGCGGAGCCAGAGCGAACTGCCGGAGATAGCCGGGCTGCCCTACGCGCCGGCAAGCTTCCGGGCTTCCCCGGTAGGAGCTTGTGGCACACCCGCAAGCCTACCCGAACCGGTAGGCAAAAGCTACCCGGAAACGCCGAGCCCAATTCGATAGCGGTGAGCTTGCCCTAACCTGCGAGCCTTTTGTACCGGACACGGAAAGTCCGGAATGAATACGGCGGGGCCCCGGAGCCGGCGCCGGGGGTACATCCGGGCTACCCCGCGTCAGCGACCGCAAGATCCGCCGCATAGGTGGCGGCTACCCTCAGACCACTCAGCGGGGGGGGGGCGTCACCTGATAGTTCCCGGGAACCACTCAGCCTTTCGGCTGCGAGCTATCGGAATAACTCGGTTAAGGTATAGCGCGTGAGCTCCTTTTCTTTTGCGAAGCTTTTC
>CAYOSS010000094.1:0-5638 GCA_964406705.1 uncultured Eubacteriales bacterium | reverse complement strand
ACGGCGCCGCGGGGGCCCCTTATGAAAAGCGGACAGAAAAGAAGTTCAGCGCGCCAGTTGGCTCGCAGGTTGACACGGGGTTACCCCTGCGCCGAACACTGAGAAGTTATGGGGTAGCCGCCACCTGTGCGGCGGCTCTTGCGGTCGCTGACGCGGGGGCAGCCCGGATGTACCCTCGGCGCCGGCTCCGGGACCCTGCCGGGGTCATTCAGGGCTTACCGTGTCCGGTACAAAAGGCTCGCAGGTTTGGGCAAGCTCGTCGCCGTCGATTTGGGCTCGGTGCTTCCGGGTAGCTTTTGCCTGCCGGTTCGGTGAAGCTCGAAGAAGTACAGGAAGCCCCTGTCAGTAGAGTCCAGCGGCTCGCCGGCGCGAGGGGGTAGCCCGGCGGAGACCAGCAATCCTCACCCCGAGGAGTGCAGTGGTTTATAGGATAGCCCGGCGGCGACAAGCAGCTCGCTCGGCTCTGTCCTCTCCGCCGGGGGGCGCGAGGGGTCGCCCCATACGAGGGGGAGGCTTGCTGTTCATTCTCGAGCTTACCTCAATCGCCAAGCAAAAAGCTATCCCACAAGAGCCGCGCCCTAAACGATATCGGCGAGCCTGCCCTAACCTGCGAGCCTTTTGTACCGGGCTCGGCGAGCGCCTCGAATGAATACGGCGAGGCTGCCCGAACCGGCGCCGGGGGTATCTCCGGGCTTCCCCCGCGTTAGCGACCGTAAGGACAACGGTACAGGTGGCGGCTACCCCATAACTTCTCAGTGTTCGGCGTAGGGGTAACCCCGTGTTAATCTGCGAGCCCCCTGGCGCGCTGAACTTCTTTTCTGTCCGCTTTTCTTCTTTCAGCCGCGCCAGTCGGCGCAGAGAAGAAAAGCGGACATCGTTCCCCAGCATAGCTGGGGGAAAATCAAGCTACCCTCGCGTCAGCGAGAAGAAAGCAACGGGGACGGGCGAAGCCGGAGTTAACGGCACCGCAAAGCTACCCCGCGCAGCGGGAAGAAGCCCCGGGGACGGGCGGAGCAGACCAGCAGGACCGCCGCGCTAACCCGGGCGCAGCGAAGAAAAGCGGACATCGTTCCCCGGCGCAGTCGGGAAAACAGGTAAGCTATCCCGCGAAGCGAGAAGAAGTCCGCCAAAACGGGAGGAGCCAGCGTCCCTGGCATCACAAAGTTACCCCGCGCAGCGGGAAGCAGCCCCCGGCGCAGGGTGAAGCCAAAGGTGGTGGGACCACCGAGCCGCTCCGGTGCAGAGAAGAAAAGCGGACACCGTTCCCCCAGCCGCGCTGGGAAAATAAATTGGCTACCCCCGCGCAGCGGGAAGCAACCCCCCGGAGAGGGGCGGAGCCGGCGCTATGCTCTGCCCCCGGTGAGAGCCATTCTAATTCGGAAGCAGTTTCACGGCCTCGAGCGCGGCGGCCCGTTCGTCCCAAAACGCGCGCTCCCCGCGAACTTCCATATACTTCTCGTGCCCTTTGCCGATAAGCAGTATCACATCGCCGTCGCGGGCGCCGCGCAGGCTTGTATTTATCGCCTCGGCGCGGTCGTCGACGCGGATATAGCGCCCTCCCGCGCGCTCTATGCCCTCTATAACGTCGGCGTTGATGGAGTCCAGAGATTCCCAGCGGGGGTTGTCCGCCGTGAGAATGATTAAATCCGCGTAGCGCCCCGCTATCTCGCCCATAGCGTACCGGCGGGCTTTGGCGCGGTTGCCGCCGCATCCGAAGACGCATATCAGCCTTTTGGGGTGATATTCCGAGACGGTTTCCATCAGGTTCTCCATCTCTGCCTCGTTGTGCGCGTAGTCGATTATCACTATGCGGCGGCTGTCGGAGTAAACGGTCTCCATCCGCCCGGGAACAGCCACGTCGGTGAGCGCGTCGCTCATTATTTCCGGGGCGGCCCCGGCTTCTGCGCATACGGTTACCGCCGCCAAAGCGTTATACGCGGAGAACCTGCCGGGGACGCCCACGGTGAATTTGCCCGTAACCGCGCCGGTCACGGAAAATTCGCTCCCCAGGAAGCCGCCTGTCGAGAGCAGACGGAGATCTTTCGCCTTCGCGTCCGCTTCTTCCCCGAACCCGTAGCTTACAATCCGGCAGGTGTGGTCTTTTAGCACTTCGGGGAGGAGCGGGTCGTCGGCGTTTACCACGCCCACCCGGCAACGCCTGAACAGCAGACTTTTGCAGGCGAGGTATTCCTCGAAATCCGCGTGCTCTCCGGGGCCTATGTGATCCGGGGAAATGTTGGTAAACACACCGTAGTCGAAGGTGAAGCCGTCCACGCGCCGCATTTTTAGCCCCTGCGAGGAGACTTCCGTTACGGCGTAGCGGCACCCCTCGTCCGCCATTTGGGAGAGCAGTTTCTGCAGCTCGTAGCTTTCCGGCGTCGTGTTGTGGAGCTCGATACGCTTGTTTCCGATAATGGCACCCGTAGTGCCGATAAGACCCGTCTTCCCGCCGGAGCGCTCCAGTATAGCCTTAACCATATAGGACACGGAGGTTTTCCCGGCGGTGCCGGTTATCCCGATTACGGTCATACGCGAAGCGGGATGGCGGAAGTATGCCGCCGAGAGAAGGGCGAGCGCGGCGGCGGAGGAGGGTACTTTAATCGCGACGACGCCTTCCGGCACTTCGCAGTCCCTTTCAACCACGACGGCTTTGGCGCCGCGCTGTACCGCCTCCGGGATAAACGAGTGGGAATCCGACGTAGTCCCCACTCTCGCCACAAACAGGTCCCCCTCCTCGCACAGGCGGGAATCGTAGCGTATGTCGCTTATCTCCACTCCCTCGGGCGTTCCGCCGATGACGGTGTACTCGACCCCGTCCAGCAGCCGGAGGAGATTGTGCTCGCGGTTTTCGTCCCTCCCCAATACGGACGAGACGTCTATGTCCGACTCGAACACCGTGTGGGAGGGTCCCCGCATTATCATAGACCCGCTTCGCTCGTCCCAGCGGGTATGGAGAACGCCGCCGGGCTGCTCCACGTCTATGTCGCGGTCGCATTTGCCGGCTAATACGGCGGCGACGGCGGCGGTACAGCACCCCGTGCCGCAGCCTAAAGTCTCCCCGGCGGAGCGTTCCCACTCGCGGATCCTTATATGCCCGCGATCGATGATTTCCGCGAAAGTCACGTTTGTCCTGTGGGGGAACAAATCTGTTTTATGCTCGATGGAGCGTCCGTAAGCAGCGACATCCAGCGTGTCAAGGTCGTTTACGAACGCCACGCAGTGAGGATTTCCCCAGGAAAGCGCGGTAAGGCGGAACTCCCTGTCCAGTATCCGCACCGGGCGGTCTACAAACTCGGGCAGCGGCGTCGAGACGGGGATAAGCCCGGTGTCGAACACGGGTGCGCCTATATCCGCCTCTATATCCTCCACCGCTCCGTTTTTTACAAAGAGCCGCACCGAGCGGATCCCGCTTTTTGTCTCTATGGCAAGTTCGGTCTTGTCCGTCATCGCGTGCTCGTAGACGAATTTCCCGGTGCTGCGCAACGCGTTTCCGCACATCTCGCCTTCCGTGCCGTCGGGGTTGAATATGCGCATCATAAAGTCGGCCTTCTCGGACGGGAGTATCAGCACCATTCCGTCCGAGCCCACGCCGTAGTGCCGGTCGCTGACGGCTCTAGCCAATTCGGCGTACCGCGAAAGTTTCTGCCTCACCCCGTCGATGTAAACGTAATCGTTGCCGAACGCCTGCATCTTGGTAAATCTCACCGCTTTCGCCCCCTTTTTACCTTAAGGCCCTGTCGAGATCCGCGATAATGTCGTCGCAGTCCTCTATCCCGACCGAGAGACGCAGCAGTGTGTCCGTAATCCCCAGCGACTCGCGGATCTCCTCGGAAATCTCGGTATGGGTGCGTGTTACGGGGTGGGTTATGAGCGATTCGACGCCGCCCAACGATTCCGCGAAGGTGATTAGCCGCAGCCGTTCCAGGCAGTTGTTGACCGTGGCGGAGCTGTCCACCCTGAAAGAAATCATCCCGCCGAAACCCGTCGTCTGCTTCTTCGTCACGGCGAAATCCTTATGGTCGGGGAAGCCTACGAAGTAGACCTTTTGCACCCTGGGGTTGCGGCGGAGCCAGTTCGCCACCCTTACGGCGTTCTCCTCGTGTTTCCTCATACGAAGGGCGAGCGTCTTGATCCCCCGCAGCACCAGCCAGGAATCCATCGGGGAAAGCGCCGCGCCGCTTACGCGGTTCTGCAGCTCCAACCGTTCGCCGAGCTCCTGGTCCTTCACGACGACCGCCCCGGCCAGGACATCGTTGTGCCCCGCGAGATACTTTGTCCCCGAGTGTATAACAATATCCGCCCCGTCGTCGTTAATCGCGAGGGGGCGTTGGAAATACGGGGTCAGGAATGTGTTGTCGACCACGGAAAGCGCGCCGTGCCCGTGGGCTATTTTCGATACCGAGGCTATATCCGCGACCTTCATCATCGGGTTGGTGGGAGTTTCTATGAGGACCATTTTGGTGGTCGGGCGGAAGGCGCGGCGGACCCTGTCGAGGTCGGAAAGGTCGAGCCCCGTGCTCTCGACTCCCATATCGCGAAGAGTCTCGTTAATACATCGGTAGGTGCCGCCGTAGATATCGTCGGAGTGAATGACGTGGTCGCCGGGGCGCAGCAGCGTCATAACAAGCGAAACGGCGGCCATCCCGGAGGTCAGCGCGAACGCCCGGGTGCCGCCTTCCAATATGCAGAGCGTGCGCTCCAGCTCCTCGCGGGTGGGATTGATGACCCTCGAATAGTTGTAGCCGGTCTTTTCCGTGACGGAGGGGTGGCGGAACGTCGCCGTCTGGTAAATAGGGAAGCTCACCGACCCGGTGACGGGGTCGATCCCGGACGCGCCGTGCACCACTTTGGAATCTAAGCTCAGGTAATCCTTTCTGTCCGCGCCGGGGTAGTCGTTAAAATCGTTCATAAATTCTTCTCCGTATTTTATTTCGCGAAGAGCCGAATTGCCATCGTCTATTATAAAGAAACCGCGGCAAAATGTCAAGGGCTGATCTCCTCGGCCCGGTTCCCTTCTCCCTTCGCGATAGGTCAGGTAAAAGCCGTCGGACGCGCCGGTTCGGGGGTGATTGGAACGGGCCCGGTTGCTCGCCGCGCGGATAGGGACCCCGTGACGGAAGTCTGCTCCGGCTCCGCCCGGCTTGGCAGACTTACCTGCTTCGGGGGCGGCTTCGCGGTGCCGGGGGCTTCTTGGCTCCGCCCGTCCCCGGGAGCTTTTTCTCGCTGCGCGGGGGAGGCTTAGTGATACCGTCGGTCTTACTCCGCGTGGTCCGGGTGAGCCGGTCTGTTCCCTACCGGGAGAAAACCCGAGTGGTTTTTCCCGCTATCGACGCTTTTCTTTTCCTCTCTCCCGCGGCAACATACCGGGAGAATGGGGAGAGAGGTAAAAGAAAAGCTTCGCAAAAGAAAAGGAGCTCACGCGCCAACCCCTCACCGGGCTGTTCCGGCAGCTCGCAGCCGAAAGGTTGAGTGGTTCCCGGAGGCTATCCGGTGACGCCCCCCGCCGAGTGGTTACGGGGTAGCCGCCACCTGTACCGCAGCCCTTGTGCTTCGCTTCGCGAGGGCAGCCCGGAGGTCCCGCCGGCGCCGGCTCCGGGACCCCGCCGTATTCATTCAGGGCTTACCGAGCCCGGTACAA
>CAYOSS010000093.1:0-5655 GCA_964406705.1 uncultured Eubacteriales bacterium | reverse complement strand
CCGCAGGTCATCGCGTAAGTTTTCACGGAGAAAAGGAAAGAACCAAATCCCCCTACCCCCTTGACAGTATCCGTCCGCCGTGCTATAATAGCACTCGATTTACAAGGGGAGGATTGCCCCGAGCAAAGGAAGAGGCGGCGGGGGAGACGGGT
This sequence comes from uncultured Eubacteriales bacterium, assembly GCA_964406705.1. Taxonomy (GTDB): domain Bacteria; phylum Bacillota; class Clostridia; order Oscillospirales; family Acutalibacteraceae; genus CAZRRV01. The sequence goes on along the minus strand of CAYOSS010000093.1, from coordinate 5,503 downwards.
CCCCCTTCGGGAACCGGCACGGACCGGCGCGGACGGGCGCGAACAGATGACGACCGGCACGGTCCGGCAAGGATCAGAGCGAACCGATGCGGAGCGACGTGAGCTGGCGCGGACCGGCACAGACCGACGTGAGCTGGCCGAACCGGGGCAATAGCGACGGATTAACGGGAGACTGTCGATGAAAATTCTGGCGCTGGACGGGAACAGCATTCTCAACCGCGCGTTTTACGCGACGCCGGTGCTTACATCAAAATCCGGCGAATTTACCAACGCGGTGTACGCGTTTTTGCGTATTTTAGGCAAACTTACCGATATAGAGCGCCCCGACGGGATCTGCGCGGCGTTCGATTTGCCCTACCCCACCTTCCGGCACAAAAAATTCCCCGGCTACAAGGCGGGACGCCGCCCCATGCCGGAAGAGTTGGCGCGGCAGGTGCCCCTGGCCAAGGAGACCCTCCGCGACTGCGGAGTCGTCGTCCTTGAGCGCGAGGGATACGAGGCGGACGACATTTTAGGCACCGTGGCGGCGCTCGCCACCGGCGCCGGGTACGAGTGCGCCATCGCCACGGGGGACCGCGACGCGTTTCAGCTTGTAAGCGACAGCGTGTCGGTCCTTCTTACCAAAAGCAAGGGCGGGGCGCCCGTTCTGGAGAAGATCACCCCCGCCGTGATTATGGAGCGCTACGGGGTCACCCCGCCCGGAATGTTGGAGATCAAGGCTCTCCAGGGGGACACGTCCGACAAGATCCCCGGGGTTCCGGGTATCGGCGAGAAGACCGCCGGGGAGCTGGTCCGCCGCTACGGGGACATAGCGACGATTTATGCTAACTTGGATACACTCGACGTCCGGGAGACCGTCCGCGAGAAGCTGAGGGCCGGACGGGAGAGCGCCTTTTTAAGCCGGGACTTGGGCGAGATACGCCGGGACGTGCCGCTCGGGGTCACCCCCGACAATATAGCGGCGGCGAAGCCCGATTACCCGGAGTTGCGGCGGCTCTTCACCCGGCTGGAGTTCTTTTCCATCTTGGAGAAGTTGGAGCTTCCCCCCGCCGAGGAGGAGACGGGCGGGGAGGTCTTCGCCGTATGCGCGGAACCGCCCGTCGCGCCCGCCGCCGTCGACCTTTTCTTCACCCCCGAGGGGGTGTACGCGGTGGCGGAGGGGAAAATCTGCCACAGCTCATTTGACGAGTCGTGGCTGCTTGATTTAATTTCCGACGGGAATGTTCGCAAGCGGGTGAACGACGCGAAATCCGTCTACCGCTACGCGGCCGAGAGGGGCAGGACTGCCGGGGGAGTGGAGTTTTGCTCCCGGCTCGCGGGGTACCTGCTCGACCCGTCCTCCCCCGACTACAGCGAGGAACGGCTCTTGGCGGGGTACCACATAGGCACCCCGGAGGTGGAGGGCGGCGGCGAGGAGGAGAGGTACGCCGCCCGCTTTTCGCTGCTCTGCGACGCTATGGAGAGAAGCGTCGCCGAGGCGGGGCAGGAGAAACTGCTTCGCGAGGTGGAAATCCCCCTCGCCGAGGTAATAGCCGAGATGGAGGAGACCGGCTTTTTAATCGACAGCGAGGGGATATCCCGGTACGGGGAGGAGCTTCAGCGCAAAATCGACGCCTTGGAGAGCCGCGTTTACGAGGCTGTGGGCGAGCCGTTCAACCTCAACTCACCCAAGCAGCTGGGCGAGGCGCTTTTCGATAAGCTGAAACTGCCCGGCGGGAGGAAGACCCGGCGGGGGTACTCCACGAACGCCGAAGTGTTGGAAAGCCTTCGCGGGCTTCACCCGGCAGTGGAGGATCTGCTGGAGTACCGGCACTTATCCAAGTTAAAATCCACCTACTGCGACTCGCTGCCCGAAATGGCGGACGGAGAGGGCAGGGTGCACTCCACTCTTAACCAGACCGAGACCCGCACCGGGCGGCTCAGCAGCGCGGAGCCGAACCTGCAGAATATCCCCGTCCGGCGCCCCGAGGGAAGGGAACTTCGCCGGTACTTTTTGGCGAGCCCGGGGTACCTGCTTTGCGACGCGGATTACTCGCAGATAGAGCTCCGGGTCTTGGCGCACGTATCGGGGGACGAGGCTATGAGGGCGGCTTTCTTGGCGGGCGAGGACATTCACGCCAAGACCGCAGCGGGGGTGTTCGGGACGCCGGAGAGCGACGTCACCCCGACTATGCGAAGCCGCGCCAAGGCGGTGAATTTCGGCATTGTCTACGGGATAGGGGCGTTTTCGCTGGCAAAGGACCTGGGCGTCAGCCGTGCCGAGGCGGAAAGCTACATCAATACGTATTTCGAGACCTACCCCGGCGTCGCGCGGTATATGAGCGACGTGGTGGAGCGGGCCAAGGCGGACGGGTACGTCTCCACCCTGTTCGGAAGGCGGAGGATGCTGCCCGAGCTGCGCTCCGGCAACGCGAGAACGCGCTCTTTCGGGGAGCGTGTGGCGCGGAATATGCCGATACAGGGCACGGCTGCGGACATAATCAAAATCGCTATGGTGAGGGTCTACGGGCGGCTTAAAAGGGAAATCCCCGCCGCGAGGCTGTTAATGCAGGTGCACGACGAGCTGATAGTGGAGGCTCCCGAGAGCGAGGCGCAGGCCGCCGCCCGGATACTGCGTGAGGAGATGGAGAGCGCGGTGGAGTTTTCCGTGCCGCTGACGGTGGACGTTCACACCGGGCGCACCTGGTACGAGGCGAAGCGATGAAGCGCGTACTTTTTATCTGTACGGGGAACACCTGCCGCAGCCCTATGGCGGAGGCGGCTTATAGGGAGTATCTGCGCTTCACCGGCGAGGACGGGGTGGAGGTTTCGAGCCGGGGCCTTGCCGCGACGGGCGAGGAGACGGCTCCCCACGCGGTGTCCGCGCTAAAGGAGGCGGGGATTGATTTTCCCTCCCGCCGCTCGAGGAACCTTAGCCCGGAGGACTTAAGCGCCGCCGATTACATATACGTGATGAGCGCGGGGCAGGAAGCCGTGTTAAGGCGGGCGGGGGTCCCCGAAAGCAAGCTCACATGCCTTAACATACCCGACCCCTACGGGGGGGACGAGGAGTGCTACGGGGAGACCCTGAGGGCGCTTTTCGCCGCTCTGCCGGGCATAGCGGAGAGGGTTTCGGGATACAGCGTGCTGCCTTTTAAGGAAGGCGACGTAAAAGCCGCCGCCGAAATCGAGCGGGAGTGCTTTTCGCGCCCCTGGTCGGAGGAATCCATAGCGAGCTCGCTTTCCGGCGGGACGGTGTACCTAATGGCGAGGTCGGGCGGCGAGCCGGCGGGGTACGCCGGGGTAAAGGTCATAGAGGAGACGGCTTACATCGATAATGTCGCGGTGCTGAAGGAGTACCGGGAGCGCGGGATCGGCCGGGCTCTGATTTCGGCTTTGATATACACCGCGTCGCGGGAGGGGGCGGGCGAGATCACCCTCGAGGTCCGCCCGTCCAACGCCGCCGCGCTCTCCCTTTACGGGAAATTGGGCTTTAGGCGGGTCGGGCTGAGAAGAAAATATTACGAGGCCCCCGTCGAGGACGCCCTGCTTCTTACAAAAGCCCTCTCCGGGGGCGCGGGCGCGGAACCCCCCACCGGGAACGCGGACGCAAAGCCCGCCGACGGGAACGCATCCGCAAACCCTTCTTCTGAGAGCGTGGAATATGGCGGCAGCGCTGCCTCAGAATCCCCCCTCGGGCGCGCGGGATGTGGCGGGGGCGCAGCCACGGAGCCTCTTTTTGGGAGCATGGTTGCAGAACCTCCCGATGACAGCACGGTCGCGGAACCCCCAGACGGCAACGCGACCTCAGAACCCCCCGACGGCAGCGCGGGATGAGCGGGCTCATATTAGGTATTGAGACCTCCTGCGACGACACGGCGGCGGCCGTGGCGAGGGGGCGGGAGGTGCTCTCCAGTGTGGTCTCCTCGCAAATAGCGGAGCACCGCAAATACGGGGGCGTCGTGCCGGAGATTGCCTCCCGCCGCCACACCGAGAACGTCACCGCCGTCACGAGGGAGGCGCTGTCCCGGGCGGGGGCGGACTACTCCGACATCTCGGCCGTGGCGGTCACCTACGCGCCGGGGCTGATAGGCGCGCTGCTCGTGGGGGTGAACTTCGCCAAGGGGCTGGCGCTCTCGCTGGGGGTGCCCTTGGTGCCCGTCCACCATTTGAGGGGGCATATCGCGGCTAATTACATTGAAAGCGCGCTCGAGCCGCCGTTTCTGGCGCTCACGGTGTCCGGCGGGAACACCCAGTTGGTCGCGGTGGAGGGGTACACGGAGTTCCGTACGTTGGGGCGCACCGTGGACGACGCCGCCGGGGAGTGTTTCGACAAGGCTGCCCGCGCGATGGGGCTGCCCTACCCCGGGGGGGCGGAGCTGGACCGGGTGGCGGACGACGGGAAGGCGGGGCTATACAAGCTTCCCCGGCCCGTTACCGCCGGGGAGTACGATTTCTCGTTCTCCGGGCTTAAAACCGCCGTGCTGAACACGGTGAACACCGCCCGGCAGAAGGGCGGGGAGGCGGATGTCCCGGCTCTCGCGGGGGCGTTGCGGCGCACCGTGTGCGAGATACTGAGGGACAAGACCCTCGCCGCCGCGGACAGCATCGGCGCGGAGAAAATCGCCCTCGCGGGAGGGGTCTCGGCGAACAGTATGCTCCGCCGGCTTATGGCGGACGCCTGCCGCGATACCGGGCGGGAGCTGTACCTGCCCGACCCCCGCTACTGCGGGGACAACGCCGCTATGATCGCGGTGCAGGGGTATTACGAGCTTGCGGCGGGTCACACCGCCGGGAGCGCTCTTAACGCCTACGCCTCGATGGGCATAGAGGGAACCGCTTAGCCGGCGGTCGGCAGTCGGCTGGGGGAGCCGGTCCGGCTTCGCTGACAGTTTTGTGGATGCCGGGGGGTTCCTGGCTCCGCTCGGCTCGGGGGACTTCTTTTCGCTGCGCGGGGTAACTTCCAGTTATTCCCAGCTGGGCTTGGGAACGATGTCCGCTTTTCTCTCTCGGCCGACGGGCGCGGCGATCCCCCCTGCCTTTGGCTTTGCCCGGCTCCGGGGACTTTTCTCGTTTCACAGGAAAGCATTGTGGCACCGCCAGCTCCGGCTCCTCCTGTTTGGCAGATTTCTTCTCACTTCGCGAGGGTAGCCTGATTTTCCCCCCAGCTATGCTGGGGGACGATGTCCGCTTTTCTTCTCTGCGCCGGAACGGTCCGGCAGAAAGAAGAAAAGCGGACAGAAAAGAAGTTCAGGCGGACCGGCTTTCTCCTACGCCAAACGCTGAGAGGTTATGGGGAAGCCGCCACCTAAACGGCAGGTCTTGTGCCTACGAGGGAAGCCCGGATGTACCCCCGGTGCCGGCTCCGGGATCCCGCCGTATTCATTCCCGCCTCGCAGAGTAGGATGCAAATGGCTCGCAGGTTTGGGGAAGCTCGCCGCTATCGAACTGAGTTCGGCTCTTGTGGGATAGCTTTTTGCTTGTCGGTCGGGGTAAACTCGCAGATATGCAGGGAACCTCCTCT
>CAYOSS010000092.1:0-5876 GCA_964406705.1 uncultured Eubacteriales bacterium | reverse complement strand
CTTGGCGTTGACGTTCATCACCAGTGTGTCGGGCAGCGCGTCGCCGGGGTGGGCCATAACCACCGTGCTCACGTCGCCCGGTTCGCGGTAGTACCCGTGCAGAAGGTCCCGGAACTGAGGGTCGCGCTTTAAGAATTTGAGCAGGCAGAGGGTGGTGTCGTGTTCGCGCAGCTTCGCCGTGATTTTCCTCAGCGGCGCCGGCAGATTGGACACGCGAACACCCCCTCACTGATGTAATGCCATAATTATACAATAAACGACCCGCGAACGCAAGTGTTTTCGCGGCGGGCTACTTTTTGCCATAAACGGCGCGGTACTTGCGCCCCCAGTCCCTGGTGCGCTCTTTAGCCTCCGCCTCCGGCTCGGTCAGTATCCCGTGGTCTATGACGCAAACTTCTCGGAACGGCTCGCACAGCGCGAGATTAACGTACCTCGCGGCGAACGACACCTGGGAGATCCCGCATATAAGCGCGTCGCAGCAGGCGAGGGTGTAAACGTCCCGCAGGACCTCAACGCCGAGATTATAATAGTGCAGGGGGCGGTCGGCGGGCACGGTGTGCACCCCCACGTGATCCGAGCGGCGAAGGGTGTCGGGGTAGTAGACTAACTTATCGCCGAACTTCTCACGAAACGCGGCGAGGGCGTTCCCGTCGTCCGTGGCGAGAAATATTCGGGAATACTCCCCCCCCCCCCCCGTACATTTCGGAGGCTTTGGCGACGCATTCTTCGATGCCGACCGCCTTGGGGTGGTTCGCGAAGCCGCAGTTGTAATCTGTGCCGCGGTAGTGGACGCCAAGCACCCGCCCGTCCCTCTTGATCTCACCTATCTCGCGGGTGAACTTCTCCCGCAGCTCGGGACGAAGGCGGACATACTTCCTGTAGGCAACCGACAGCTTGCGAACATCCGTGTCATCGGCGTAGTAAGAATCGGAGCTGCCACCATGCGCCATAGACGACTGGGAAAAGTTAGACGTGCCGCGCATAACCAACTCGCAGTCCCCCGTCTCGCTGTAGGGAATGCCCGACATCGGGAGAAAGTAATACTCATAAACATTTTCAGTGCGGTCGTTGAGGGACGGTTCATAATAGTAGGATGCCTTGCCGATGTATGCCACGGGGGTGAAGCCGAAAATATCAGCTAAATACGCCTTATTGAGGATAAATCTCATATCCGCCCAAAGCCCGATAGAGTAGCGCTCTGCGGGAGGTTCGTGGTCAATTTTATTTTGCTCAATAAGAAAAACGCTCTTGTACTTGGTCTCGCCCTTGTTAATTCTGGTCGCGAGCACGGTGATGTAGGGGTTGTCCTCGTACGAGCCGCCGTAGTAGCCGCGGATCACCTTCGCCAGCGTGGGGTCGCCCCGGAGTTTAAAGCACATCGCGGCGGTGTACAGCCTGTCGTGCCGCTTGATGTACTCCTTCACCTTTTGCCGGAAATTCATCTCTTTCCGCCCCTTATAAATAACATAACGGTGCTATTATACCGCAAACCGCGCGGGAAAGCAAGCATATTTTAACAGGCGTATCCCTTCTCGCGTATGACGCGGACGACGCCCGCTATCAGCTCCCGGCAAAGCTCCTCGCTCTCGCACTCCGCCGTGACTCGCACCACCGGCTCGGTGCCGCTCTTGCGGAAAAGCACCCGCCCCTCGCCGCGAAGCCTCTCGCTCGCCGCCGCCACCGCCGCGAGGACGTCGCCGTCGCGCGCCGCCGCGTCCTTATCCGCGACACGGACGTTCTCGGTCACCTGGGGGTAGAGCGTCAGCCCCTCGAACTGCGCCGAAAGCGGTGTTTTGCTCTCGATCAACGTCTCCATAACCTTCACCGCCGTGATAAGCCCGTCCCCGGTGGAGGCGTATTTTGAGAATATTATATGCCCGGATTCCTCCCCGCCGAGGCTGAGGTGACCTTTCACCATAGCCTCGTACACGTTCTTGTCGCCCACGTCAGTTATGACGGTGGATATGCCCTCGCGCCGCAGAGCCGCGGCGAGCCCGGAGTTCGCCATAACGGTGGTCGCCACGGCGTCGCCGGACAGCTCCCCCGCCCGCTTCATATAACGGGCGCACATATAGAGTATGTGCTCCCCGCGCACCGTATTGCCCCGCTCGTCCACGGCGAGGCACCTGTCGGCGTCCCCGTCGAAGGCGAAGCCTATATCGAGTTGGTTCTCGGTCACCAGTTTTTGCAGGTTATCGAGGTGCGTGGAGCCGCACCCCCGGTTGATGTTGAGCCCGTCCGGCTCGTTGCCGGTGACGTAAGTTTTGGCGCCCAAGGCGTCGAATATGCTCTTGGCCAACATCCAGGTGCTGCCGTTCGCGCAGTCGAGCCCCACGCGGATGTTCTTGTACGAATTTACCGCGAGGGAGATGATGTAGCCGGTGTAGCGGTTGCGGCCCAGCGCGTAGTCAACCGTGCGCCCGATGTTCTCCCCCGTGGCGAGGGGGACCTCACCAGCCTCGCCGTCCAAGTATGCCTCCACGTCCGCTATGATGGACTCCGACATCTTCTCGCCCCGGCTGTTGATGAGCTTCAGCCCGTTATCGGTGTAGGGGTTGTGGCTGGCGGAGATCATTATCCCGCAGTCGAAGTCCTCCGTCCGCGCGACATAGGACACCGACGGCGTGGTGGTGACGTGAAGCAGGTAAGCGTCCGCTCCGCTGGCGGTAAGCCCCGCCGCGAGGGCGTACTCGAACATATAACTCGAACGCCTCGTGTCCTTGCCGATCACGATTTTGCACTTGTGCTCCTTGCCGTAGTACCAGCCGAGGTACCGCCCGACCTTGAACGCGTGCTCCACGGTAAGCTCCTTGTTCGCTTCTCCGCGAAACCCGTCCGTACCGAAATATTTCCCCATGGCTCTCCTTTCGCGCGGCTTACCGCCGCTTCTCCACAATATTATCGGCCGACTTGTAGATGGTGTTCTCCCCGACGGCGCCTCTCACCCGGGACAGGGGGTAAACGGTGCAGTGCCTTCCCAAGACCGCCCCCGGGCACAGGACGCTGTTGCACCCGACCTCTGCCCCGTCGCCCAACAATGCCCCGAACTTGCGTAGGCCCGTCTTATACGACGCGCCGCCGAGCCGAACGGTGACGTCGCTCTTGTCGCTTTTCACGTTGGATATTATGGCGCCCGCTCCGAGGTGAGCCCCCCATCCCAACAGCGAGTCACCCACGTAATTGAAATGCGGCACCTGAACCCTGTCGAACAGCACGCAGTTCTTAAGCTCGGTGGAGTTGCCCACCACGGCGTTCTTGCCCACCACGGCGGCGCCCCGTATGAAGGCGCAGTTCCGGACTTCCGCCCCCTCGTCTATAATACAGGGCGATCCTATACTCGCGCTGCCCGCCACCGTGGCGCTCCTCGCTATCCAGACGCCCTCCGCCGGGTGAAAGAATTTCTCCTCCGGCAATGTAGCCCCGAGCCGCAGAATATAATCCGCGAGCCCCGGCAGCGCCTCCCACGGGCGCTCGAACCCCCGCAGATACTCCCCCGCTATGGATTTGTCGTAGTCGAATAATTCGTCTAATCTCATTTGCCGTGCCTTATGCCTTAATCTCTTTAGCCTTAGTCACGATTTCCCGGAGCGCCCTCTCGCGGAAAGCCTCGAGCGACATCGCGCCCAGGTCCCCGACACCGCGCGCCCTCACGGAAACCTCCCCGTTCTCCGCCTCCCTGTCGCCTATCACCAGCATATACGGGATTTTGGCGAGCTGCGCCTCGCGGATCTTGTAGCCTATCTTCTCGTTGCGGTCGTCAACCTCCACCCTCATGCCGTGGGCGGCGAGCTCGTCGCGGACCGCGTACGCGGCGGAGTGGTGCCTGTCCGCTATCGGGAGAACCTTGACCTGCACCGGCGCCAGCCACAGCGGGAACGCCCCGGCGTACTTCTCGATTAACAGCGCCAAAGTCCTCTCGTAGCACCCTATGGATGTGCGATGTATAATGTAGGGCCTCTTCTTGGCGCCATCGCGGTCGGTGTACTCCATACCGAACTTCTCGGCCAACATTTGGTCTATCTGAATGGTAATCAGCGTGTCCTCCTTGCCGTAGACATTCTTAATCTGGATGTCAAGCTTGGGCCCGTAAAACGCCGCCTCGCCTATGCCGACCTTATAATTGATCCCCAGATGATTTAGTATGCGATCCATCACGCCCTGAGCCTCGTCCCACTGCTCCGGGGTGCCTATATACTTGGCCCTGTCCGCCGGGTCCCACTGGGAAAAGCGGTAGGTGACGTCCTCCAAAAGCCCTAACGTGTCAAGCATATAATTGGCGAGCTCCAAGCACCCCTTAAACTCATCCTCCAACTGGTCCGGGGTACACATCAAATGCCCCTCGGATATAGTGAACTGCCGCAGGCGGATAAGCCCGTGCATCTCGCCGGAGTCCTCGTTACGGAAAAGCGTCGAGGTCTCGTTGTAGCGGAGAGGCAGGTCCCTGTAGGAGCGCGGTCTGTTGAGGTAAGCCTGATATTGGAACGGGCAGGTCATAGGGCGCAGGGCGTAAACGTCCCCTTTGGATTCATCGCCTATCACGAACATACCGTCCTTGTAGTGGTCCCAGTGCCCGGAAATCTTGTAGAGGTCGCTCTTGGCCATAAAGGGGGTCTTGGTGAGCTGCCAGCCCCGCTTCTGCTCCTCGTCCTCCACAAACCGCTGGAGAATTTGCACCACGCGCGCCCCGTTTGGCAGCAGTATCGCGAGGCCCTGCCCTATAACGTCGCTTGTGGTGAAGAGCTCCAACTCGCGACCCAACTTGTTGTGGTCCCGCGCCCGCGCCTCCTCAAGACGTTTCAGATGCTCCTCCAAGTCCTTCGCTTTAGGGAAAGCCGTCCCGTAAATGCGGGTGAGCATCTTGTTTTTGGAGGAGCCCCGCCAGTACGCGCCGGTGGCGCCGGTCAGCTTAAACGCCTTCACCGCGCCGGTAGAGAGCAGGTGGGGCCCCCGGCAGAGCTCGGTGAACTCCCCCTGCCGGTAAAATGTCAGCTCATCGTCCTCCGGGAGGTCCTCTATAAGCTTAATCTTGTAGTCCTCCCCGCGCTCCCGGAAGAACGCCAGCGCGTCAGGTCGCGGCATAGTGAACCGCTCGATGGGGAGATCTTCCTTAACTATGACCCGCATTTCCTCCTCGATTTTGGCTAACACCTCCGCCGTAAAGGAGAAATCCGCGTCAAAATCGTAATAGAAGCCGTCGTCAATGGCGGGGCCTATGGCAAGCTTCACCCCGGGGTAAAGCCTCTTGACTGCCTGCGCTACTATGTGGGCCGCCGTGTGGCGAAACGCCTTGCGCCCGTATTCGCTCTCGAAGGTGAGGATCTCCACCTCGCTCCCGTCCGGCAGAACATCGCGAAGGTCGCGCTCTACGCCGTTAACACGGACCGCGCAAGCCGTTTTATATAAGCTCTCACCTACACTCCGCGCCGCGTCCGCGCCCGAGACCCCATCGGGCAGCACCCGTGCCTCGCCCCGCATCGTAACTTTAATCATAAACACTCCCCCAGTCTGTGGCTCTTATTATACTCCATGGGACGGGAAAAGTCAAGGAGACGGAAAGCCGCAGGCAATAGCCACCGGGCAATTGGGGAAAGCCGGTTCGCGTTTCACGGGAGAGCTTTGCGGTACCGGGGGCTCCGGCTTTCCCTGTTAAGGCGGATTTCTTCTCACTTCGCGGGATAGCCTATTCGTTTTTCCCAGCGCGGCTGGGGAACGATGTCCGCTTTTCTTCTCTGCGCCGACGGGCGCGGCTGAAAGAAGAAAAGCGGACAGAAAAGAAGTTCAGCGCGCCGGCTTACTTCTACGCCACTCACCGAGTGGTTTGGGGGTAGCCGCCACCTGTACCGTTGCCCTTGCGGTTCGCTGACGCGAGGGAAGCC
>CAYOSS010000091.1:0-6001 GCA_964406705.1 uncultured Eubacteriales bacterium | reverse complement strand
GGACCGTTCCGGCACAGAGAAGAAAAGCGGACATCGTTCCCCAGCCGCGCTGGGGGAATAAAATGGCTACCCTCGCGCAGCGAGAAGAAATCCCCGGAGATGGGCGCAGCCAATGCTGACAGTTCCGCAAAGCTATCCTATGCAGCGGGAAGAAGCCCCGGGGACGGGCAGAGCCAGAGCCCCCGGCAGCACATAGCCAATCCGCGAAACAGGACAAGCCCGCCATAACGGGCAAGTCAGAGCTAACGGCACCCCAAATCCACCCTCGCGTTAGCGGGAAGAGGCCCCCGGCGCCGGGCGGAGCCGGAGTAAGCCCCCTCCGCGCAGCGAGATAAAGCCCCCCCCCACCCCCCCAGCGCCGGGTGCCGCCGGTCGCGCTTCTCGCCCGCCGCCCACAAACCCCCTTGACAAACCCCGCGATTTAGTATAACATAATAGTATGGCAGCGGACGACGCCACGAGCCGTTAGGCGGTCACCCGGCGGCGCTGCCGCATAGAACGCTACGGAGGTGCCCCGATGCCATACAGGATAATTACCGACAGCTGCGCCAATCTTCCCGCCGAACTCGCCCGTCGGCTGGAGCTTACCGTCATACCGCTCGAGTACACTATGGACGGCACGGTCCACCAAATCAGTCCCGACGTTACCGACGCGGACTACAAGGATTTCTACGCCAAAATGCGCGACGGCAAGGTCGCTAAGACAGCTATGGCGAACGGCGAGACCCACCGGGGTATGTTCGAGGAGATCCTCCGGGGCGGGGAGGACATACTCTATATAGGTTTCAGCTCCGCACTTAGCGGCACAGTGCGTTCCGTTAAAGCGACGCTCGACGCTCTTGCCGAGAAGTACCCCGAGCGGCGGGCAGTCACGGTGGACAGCCTCGCGGCGGCTATGGGCGAGGGGCTCCTTGTCACCTACGCCGCGATAATGCGCCAGCGCGGGAAGTCCTTAGACGAAGTCGCGTCCTGGCTGGAGGACAACAAGCTCCGCCTCTGCCACCTTTTCACGGTGGACGACCTCAAGTACCTGCGCCGGGGCGGGCGGATTTCCGGGGCGACGGCGCTCATAGGCTCGATGCTGCAAATCAAGCCCCTGATGCACGTGGATAACGAGGGGCGCCTGGTCGCGTTCGGCAAGGTGCGCGGGCGCCGAAACTCCGTCTCCTCCCTGCTAAAGCGTATGGAGGAGACCATAGTGAAGCCCTCGGAGCAGGTGATCTACGTCATCCACGGGGACTGCGAGGACGAGGCAAGGGCGATTGTGAGCGAGATCAAAGAGCGCTTCCACCCCCGCGCCGTGGTGGTCAATTACGTGGATATGGTGATAGGCGCGCACTCCGGGCCCGGCACGCTCGCCATATTCTTCCTCGCGACAAAGCGGTAGGAGAGGGACTCCCCGCGACAAAGCGGTAGGAGAGAGACTCCCCGCGATAAAGCGGCAGGAGAGGATCGCGCCCTGCGGCGGCGGTCACGCGCTTCCCCGTGTGGCGGCCGTGTGGCGGCGGGGCTCGGACGGGCGCGACAACCCTTCGGCGCGGCGAGTTCCGGGACGGCAGGAGCGGCGAGGTCCAGGGCGGCGGGAGCGGCGAGCGGGCGCGGTAATGCGGCGGGAGCGGCGAACGGGCGCGGTAAGGCGGCGGGAGCGGCGAGTTCCGGGGCGGTAGGAACGGCGAACCCCGGGGCTGCGGCACCATAGACGCGACCGGCTTTGAGGCGGCGGCTTTTAGAGGGCGGCGGGCCTCGGGACGGCAGCCCGTTGGAAGCGGCTGATTTCGGGGCGGCTCCCGAGAGCGGCGACCCCCGCCGGGGCAAAAAGAAATCGGGCCGCCGGCTAAGGGCGCCCGACATTCTTTCGCGGTAAGTAAGCGTTATACGGCGCGGTTCACCTTGCCGGAACGCAGGCACCTGGTGCAGACGTTTAACCTGCACGGCGTGCCGTTTACAACCGCTTTCACCCGGCGGACATTGGGCTTCCAGGCACGGTTGGAACGCCTGTGCGAATGCGAAACCTTGATCCCGAACGTGATCGCCTTGCCGCAAATCTCGCATTTTGCCATACCCCGCACCTCCTTACTCTTCTTATCGGTCCGTTCATTATATCACACCGGCGGCGGGATTGCAAGCGGTATTTTTGATATTCGGCTACTTCGCACAAAAATCTTCGCGGGAGGGACCGGAATGTTGTTCAGTATCAGCAACGGCAGGGTCTACGCCGAAGTCGACTCGCTCGGCGCGGAGCTGAAATCCCTGCGCGACGACGGCGGCAGGGAGTATCTCTGGCGGGCTGACCCCGCTTACTGGGGGCATTCCTCGCCCGTCCTCTTCCCCGTGGCGGGAGCTCTTCGCGGGGACTCCTACATTTACGGCGGCGCGCGCTACGATATGCCGAAACACGGCTTCGCTTCCGGTAAAAATTTCCGCAAGACCTCCTCGCGGGCCGACGCGGCGGAGTTTCGGCTTTCGGCGGATGACGAGACCCGCCGAATTTACCCCTTCGAGTTCTCGCTCTCGGTCGGCTTCGCGCTGCGCGACCGCTCCCTCGCGGTGACGTTTACCGTTGAAAACCGGGGTAAGAGAACGATGCCTTTCTCCGTGGGCGGGCACCCGGGCTTCGCGCTTCCCTTCGAGGAGGGCGAGACGATAGACGACGTCCGGCTGCGTTTTAATAAGAGGGAAACCGTCCGCTGCCCCCTTGTCACCCCGGAAAGCCTGCTGGATTTCGAGCACACCTTCCCGGTGCTGCGTGGCGAGGATACCCTCCCCCTTCGCGGGGCGCTGCGCGAAGCGGATACGCTGGTGTTCGAGGGGCTGAAATCCACTTCGGTGGAGCTTTATTCGGCGAACTCCGGGCGCGGAGTGAGGGTCGACTTCCCCGGGTTCGGGTTTTTGGCGGTGTGGCACCCCGCCGTGCCGGAGCCGCCGTTCGTCTGCCTCGAGCCCTGGACGGGGACGGGCACGCGGACGAGCGAGGGCGACCGCTTGGAGGACAAGCGCGGCACCACGCTGCTCGAGCCCGGCGGCGCGGCGGAGTTTTCCTACACCATTACGCTGTTATAGTACAATATTACGGGCTGACCCCGCCCGGCGGAGTTCTCTTGCACGATAACGCCGATATAGAGCGGTAAGGGGGGCTGGCCCATGTCCGGTATTACACGATAACGCTGAAATAGAGCGATACGGGGGAGCGACCCCCGCCCGGCGGCACGGCGGAGCCCACTTACACGATAACGTCATATAGGATGATACGGGGGCTGACCCTCGCCCGGCGGGGCAACCGAGCTTTCATATGCCATAATGCCGATATATGACGGCGGCGCGGGGCGGCCCGGGGACGGGCGGCACGGCGGAGTTCCCGTTCGCCGGAGTACCGATACAGAGCGACGGCGCGGGGCGGCCCGGCGAGGGGACGCGGGGTCCCCCGGCAGCCGCCCTTAAAACGGAGGAGATATCTTGATTAAAGCGGTCTTATTCGACTTAGACGGCACCCTGGTAAACTCGCTGCGGGATCTGGCGGACTCGCTGAACGCGGCGTTCGCCCGGTTCGGCCTGCCCCCCCGCCCGACGGACAACTTTAAGCTCTACGCGGGCGGCGGCACCGAGGTAATGATCCGCCGTGCCTTGGGCGACGGACCCGCCCCCGTGGGGGTGGAGGAGATAAGCCGGGTCTACACCGAGATTTACGCGGAGCACTGCCTCGACAATACGCGCGAGTACCCCGGGATGTCCGACGCGCTGAGGGCGCTCCGCTCCGACGGGATCAAGACCGCCGTGGTCACCAATAAGTCGGCTCTCACAGCGAATAAGATTACCGGCGCGCTGTTCCCGGGACTGTTAGATACGGTACAGGCGTATCGCGAGCCGTTTCCCCCGAAGCCCGACCCGACTCTCGCGAACGAGGCCGCGAGGGAGCTCGGCGTCTTAGCCGATGAGTGCCTTGTGGTGGGGGACAGCGAGGTCGATGTCCGCACCGCGCACAATATGGGGGCCACGGCGCTCGGCGCGCTCTGGGGCTTCAGAGGGCAGGACGAGTTGGAACTCGCCGGGGTGGATTTTATGGCGGCGGCGCCCTCCGCTCTTCCGACACTGTTAAAAGCCCGAAACCGCGTCGGGCGGAGGTAAATTATGGGGAAGCGGACAGATTACCTCACCTGGGACGAGTATTTTATGGGAATAGCCCTGTTATCCGCCGGGCGCAGCAAGGACCCGGCGACGCAGGTGGGGGCGTGCATAGTGGACGGGCAGAACCGCATTCTCTCGGTGGGGTACAACGGTATGCCGACCGGCTGCCCCGACGATGATTTCCCCTGGGAGAAGGACGCCCCGCCCGTGGGCAGCAAGTACCCCTATGTCTGCCACGCGGAGCTGAACGCCATACTCAACTACCGCGGCGGGAGCCTTCAGGGAAGCCGGCTTTACACCACGCTTTTCCCCTGCAACGAGTGCGCCAAGGCGGTGATCCAGAGCGGCATCGCGGAGGTCGTCTACCTTTCGGATAAGTACTCCGGCTCGGACAGCGACATCGCCGCCAAGCGTATGTTCTCCTCGGCGGGGGTCGCCTGCCGGAAGTACGAGTCCACCGGGCGGGCGGTGGAGGTCAGGCTGTAGGGGGTTGTCCGTTTTCTGGGAAAGCCGCCCTTTTTTATGGCGGTACCGCGTAAGACCCCGCGCGGGACCCGCCGCAAGATTTATCTTTAAGCAAGGTAAGAACCGGGGGGGGGATACTTCTCCCGTACCGCCGAGCGTTTTCGCGAGAGGTAAACGGATAAATGCCGGGTAGACGCTCGAAGCCGTGAGGCGGTCGCCCGGCGGTGTTACCTTAAGCCCAAAGGGAAGGGCCCCGCATTATGCGCGTAAAATCACCCGCTCGCGACGGGAACCCGTCCGACTGTGCCCCGACCGCCGGGGTAAACTCCGCGTCCGCGACTGAACCCGACGCACCCTCGAACGTTAGAGCGAACTCCGCGGCGAAATCCGGCTCTTCCCGGACCGCCGGGGCAAAATCAATAGCAGAACCCGCCGTTCCTCCGACCGCCGGGGCAAACTCCTCGGCGAAATCCGGCCCTCCCCGGACCGCCAAGATAAAATCCGCGCTGAGGGCCGCCACGGACCTCGCTTTGGCGGCGGCGCTGCCCGCCCTGATGTTGGGCGCCCTCACCGGGCGGCGGGCGCACGAGTGGCTGGGGGCGGCGTTCGCGGTGCTCTTCACGGCGCACCATCTGCTGAACCTCGGCTGGTGGAGGGGCCTGTTCCGGGGCGGGTACACCCCCGCGCGGGTCTTTACGACGGCGCTGAACCTGCTGATGTTGGCGGACGTGGCGGCGGTGGCGGTCAGCGGGGCGGCGATGTCCCGCTACGTGTTCGCGTTTCTCCCGGTGAGGGGGACCGCGCTCGCGCGCGAGGTACACCTTGTCGCGGCGTATTGGGGACTGGTCCTGATGTCGGCACATTTGGGGGCGCACTGGGCCGCGAGCCTGTCCCGGCTAAAGCGGTTGCTCCGCGTCGGACGGGGGAACGCGGTCACAAAACGGGTCTCGCGGGGGGCTACCTTCGCCGGACAGGGGAGTACAGCCTCAAAGCGGGTCTCGCGGAGATCAGCCTTTGCCGGACGGGGGAGCACGGCGGCGAAATGGATCTCGCGGGGGCTCGCCCTCGCCGGGTGCTGGTACGGGGTATACGCGTTTATAAAACGGCACATAGCGGATTACTTATTTCACAGGACGGGTTTCGTGATGTTCGACTACTCCCTGCCGCCCGCCGTTCACGTAGCGGAGCTTCTCGGGGTAATCTTCCTCTTCGCCGCCGCCGGGTACTGCTGCTTCCTGCTTATGAAGCGGCTCGGCAGGCCCCGCCGGGTGCAGCGGCCACACGGCGCCTGACAAACGGGCAATCTTCGGGTAAAATATCTATCGCGGGAGAAGCAAGCTTCCGCGATATATTTTTTATCCGGAGGACCGCCATATGAAAAGAACTATCACGGAGAGCGTGATTTCGCGCTTTG
>CAYOSS010000090.1:0-6006 GCA_964406705.1 uncultured Eubacteriales bacterium | reverse complement strand
CGGGATGAAGCCTTCGCTGTTTCGTCCACCGGACGCGCTCGGCTTCATTCCCGCGAAGCGAGAAGAAATCCGCCATAACGGGGTAGAGCCGGAGCGCCCGGCACCACCGATCCATCCGCGAAGCCGAGCCGGCTTCCCCCCGAGCCTTGCGGAGCCGGAGTGAGCCGCCGCCACCACAAAGCCTCCCTCGTGCAGCGAGCAGCTCCCCCCGGCGCCGGGCGGAGCAAAGCGAGCCCCCTCGCCTCGCAAAGCTACCCTCGCAGCAGGCCAATTCCCCCGACGCCGCGCGAAGCCAGACCCCCTCCCCCGGGTATGGCTTCTCCAGATATGGCTTTCCCACATCTGAACTTCCCATATATGGTGTCCCCAGATATGGAAAACCGGCCGCAATTAAACGCTGATAACCAACTATTGATTAACCAAATACTAAATATTATAACCACACCCACCCTTCAGCCGCGAAATCGGGAAAACCCCTTGCAACCGGGCGGCGCGGTGTGGTATAATAAGAGCGAAGGACGTGATATTATGAAATACGCCGTTATACTGTGCGATGGGATGGCGGACGTCCCAGACGGGCGGTTCTTGGGCGGGCGCACACCGATGGAGCTCGCTTGCAAGCCTAACGCCGACGCCCTCGCGGCCCAGGCCGAGGTGGGGCTGGCGCGCACCGTGCCGGAGGGAATGAAGCCGGGCAGCGACGTCGCCAACCTCTCGGTTATGGGCTACGACCCCGCCCGGTACTACACCGGCCGCAGCCCGCTCGAGGCGGTCAGTATGGGGGTTGAGCTCGCGGACGGCGACTCGGCGCTGCGCTGCAACCTCGTGACCCTCGGCGGCGAGGGGGACTTCGCCGGGCGGGTTATGGCGGACTACTGCGCGGGGGACATATCCTCCGGGGAGGGCGCGGAGATTATTAAGACGGTGAATTCGGCGTTCGGGGGCGGAAAGTACTCCTTCTTCCCCGGCGTCAGCTACAGGCACTGCCTCAAGGTCGCGGGAGGGGCGGGGGATGTCGCCGGGCTCACTCCGCCGCACGACATCAGCGGGCGCGTCATAGGCCCGTACCTGTGCGACAGCCCCGACGCGGCGCCGCTTATCGGTATGATGAGGGAGAGCGTCGCCCTGCTGCGGGACCACCCCGTCAACCGCGCCCGGCGCGGGAGGGGTCAACACACCGCCGACGCCATTTGGCTTTGGGGGGAGGGCACTCGGCCCGCTCTGCCTGAGTTTTCCTCGCTTTACGGCAAACGGGCGGGCGTCGTCTCGGCGGTCGATTTAGTCAAGGGGATAGGCATCGCCGCGGGGATGGACGTGGCCACGGTCCCCGGCGCGACGGGGTACATAGATACCGATTACACGGGCAAGGAGAAGGCGGCCGAGGCGCTGTACGAAGCCGGGTGCGAGCTTTGCTACATCCACATCGAGGCCCCGGACGAGTGCGGGCACCGCCGTGAGCCGGAAAACAAGGTCCTCGCCATCGAGCTGATAGACGAGAAGATCACCGGACCGCTGGTCAAGTATTTCGGGACGGAGCGTTTTAGAATACTGATAATGCCGGATCACCCGACGCCCCTCTCAACCGCCACCCACAGCGGCGAGCCGGTGCCGTATCTGCTGTACGATTCGGCGCGTCCGGCGGCGGGCGGGGTGTTCACGGAGGCCGGGGCCGCCGCCACGGGGGTGTTCGTCGAGCGCGGCTGCTCGCTGATGGCGCGGCTGCTCGCCGACGATTAGCGCGGCGGACGGAGGGCGGCTCAGTTGCCGTGAGTACTTCTAAGCGGACGGCGCGGCTGCCGGAGAGGGCGCGACGGCTCCGGTCGGGCCGCGCTCCCGGCGGCGGGGCCGGGGGTTGACCGGGGGCGGCAAATAAAGCTAAGACGACAGCGCGGCTGCCGGAGGCGGCGCGGCGGCTCCGGTCGGGCCGCGCTCCCGGCGGCGGGGTCGGGGGTTGACCGGGGGCGGCAAATAAAGCTAAGACGACAGCGCGGCTGCCGGAAGAAGCGCGGCGGTTCCGGTCAGGCCGCGCTCCCGGCGGCGGGGCCGGGTGTTGCTCGAGGGTGGCAAATAAAGCTAAGACGACGGCGCGGCGGTTGTAGGCAGCGCGACGGCGAATATCCATATAACCCAGGCGCGGCGGGCGGGGGGCAGCTCGGCGGCAAGCATTTTAAGACGCCGGAAAGGCGGTTGGAGGTGGCTCGGTGACATCGGATGACTTCAGGCTTCCCGTGATAAGGCGCTCGGCGGCGGCGCTGCGAAAGCCCGCTCTGGCGTTCGCGGGGGTGTGCGTTATACTCTCGGCGGCGACATTCCCGGGGGCGGCGGGAAGGCTCTCGGCGCCGGGTGTCGGGGCGGCGGCGCTGACGGCACTTCGCGGGGCGGGGTTATTACTGCTCTTCGCGGCGGCGGGCAAAGGCCGGGAGCATATCCCGGCGGGCGCTCTCGCCCTGATACATCTGCTTTTAGCAGGGGCGCTCGGCGCGATATGCGGCACCCGGGGGGCGAGGTTCGGTGTCCCGGCGGGCGCGGCGCGGGGGATCTTAATTGGGTTCGTCTTAATAGAGTTATGTTACACAGTGTATTATTTGAGACTGTGGAAACTGTTCGCCCGAGGGCTCCCCTCGCGCGACGGCGGGCCGGTGACCCCGCTCGCCGAGGTCGTCCTCGCGGCGGCGGCGCTGGTGGTGACGCTGCTGAACGGGGACACGGCGGCGGTCCCCTCGCTGGTGCTGACCCTCCTCGCGGGGCTGGTTCTCGCGGGCGTATCGCGGGACCTTACGGCGGCGCAAAAGGAACGGTGAGCGGCGGCGGGCACACGCGACTCGTCGGGACAGACGGCTCACAGCCGGCAAATTTCCCGTATTACGGGTTGCGCGGGTGCCCCCCCGAAGCCAACAGGAGAGCGGGGAATCGCGGGTAGCGCCGGTCACCCTGCGGGTTCGCGCCTACGGCGGCGAAGTGGGCCCGGCAACGCCGAAGCGGAACCCTGGAGCACCGGGGCAAAGCCGAGAACCTCAGAGCAAGCCCGGGAGCACCGGGCAAATCCGGCGGCTCCTCCCCGGGGGTGTGAGTGAATTTTCCCCGCCGGTCTTGGGGCGATAAGGTCAAGGCTGCCGGCTCGCAGGCGGCGGGTCCCCTTTTTCACAGATAACACAGCTATCCCGGGGACAAGCGAGCGGCGGGTCGCGGACGGTGCCGATCAAGCGGCGGCAGAGTAATAGCGAGCGGCTCGCTCCCCGCGCGCGGGAATGGTTTGGCGGCAAGCGGGGGCCGGCGGAGGGTTCGCCCTCACTGCGGCGGCGCGGGACCGGGGACAACGGGACAAGCCAAGGCTACCCCGGGAGGCGTGAGTGAATTTTTCCCGCAAGTCTTGGGGCGATGAGGTCAAGGCTGCCGGCTCGCGGGCTGTGGATTCCCTGTGTCACGGATAGTGCGGCTGCCCCGGAGACAAGCGAGAGGCGGATCGCGGGCGGTGCCGGTCGCGCGGCGGGGTCAATCACAGCCGCGAGGATAGCGGAATGAGCGGCGCCGGTCAAGCGGCGACGGGGTCACACACCGAAATCGCGGGGCGGCGGGACAGTTCGCCTTAATCACGCATAAAACGCGGGGACCGGCGGACCGGTTCGCCCAAATCACACACAAAACCGGAAAGGAGCGGGGCGCGATGAGCGACACGGAGCGCGGCATCTGGATAATAGCGGGGCTGGGCAACCCCGGCTCCCGCTACACCGGGACGCGCCACAACACCGGCTTCCTCTGCGCGGACGAGTTGGCGGCGAGGCACGGCGCGGGGGACTTCAGGGCGAAGTTCCACTCCCTTCTGACCGAAGCCGACATATCCGGGGCGCGGTGCCTTATAATCAAGCCCCAGACGTTTATGAACCTCTCGGGAACGGCGGTGGGTGAGGCTGCCGGGTTCTACAAAGTGCCGCCCGAGCGCGTGGTGATGCTCTTCGACGACGCGGAGCTCCCCCTCGGCAGAATAAGGGTCCGCCCCGGCGGCAGGGACGGCGGGCATAACGGCGTCGCGGACATCTGCCGCGCGCTCGGCACCGAGCGGATCCCCCGGGTAAAGGTGGGGATAGGTCGCCCCGCGAACCCTGATTACCCGCTCGCGGACTGGGTTTTGGGCAGGTTCACCCCGGATGAGTTAGTCGCCGTGACCGCTGGGGCGAGGCGGGCCGCCGACGCGGTAGAGTGCCTTATAGCGGAGGGCGTCCCCGCCGCGATGAACCGCTTCAACGGCGCCGTCAAGGAGGAGTAGCGGGCGGACCGCTCCCGCCGCGCGGGGAAGATTGATTGCAGGGCGGGGGCCGCCGGCTCGCGGACCGCGGGTCCCCCTTCCGAGCCGGCTCTCGGCACGCGGCAAGGTCGCTCCCCTGTCGCGGCTATCGCGGGCGCCCCGGGACGGGCGGGAGAGTGGCGGGTCGCGGGTGATGCCGGTCACTCTGCGGGTTCGCGCCCACTACGGCGGCGGCGCGGGACCGGGAACGACCGGGCAAATCCGGCGGTTCCCTCCACTCGGGGCACGAATAAAGGCTTCCCACAGAGCTCAGGCGGCAAATCGGGGCAGGCGGCTCGCGGACCGTGGGTCCCCCTTCCGAGCCGGCTCAAGGCGGGCGGCAAGGTCGCACCTACTGTGGCGACGCGAAACCGGGAGCTTCGGAGCGAATCGGAGCTCTCCCAACAAGAGCACGAGTAGGGACTCCCCGCAGAGCTTCAACCGGCAAATCGGGGCGGGCGAATCTTGGGCGGCGCCGGTCGCGCGGCATGGAATAACACACACGACGGCGGCTCTTGGGCGGCGCCGGTCACTCTGCGGGTTCGCAACCCACTGAAGCAGCGGGCCGAAACACCCAACTCCCTCCCGACGAGTTCGTGTTTCCAAGCCGGCTCTCTCCGGGCGGCATGGCGAGCGGCGCGGCGGACCGCTCCCGTTCGCGTAGCCGCCAACTGATTTTGAGGAGGCTATTGTTGCCCTGTGGAACCGTTTTGATACAAAATATTCTATAATCTTACCATACCCCCTTGACATAGCGATATGAAATATGTTATAATAAAAGTAGAGGGTCAAGAAACAGGCGGCCGGCGCCCTCGCCCGGAAGAACGCCCGGGGTCGCGGCTCGCCCGGTGACCGGAGGCTCGCCCGGCAAACCGCCACGGGACCGGCAAGGCTGCGAGCCGCCCGGCAAAGCGCCCGGGGCCGCGGCACGCCCGGTGACCGGCGGCGCACCCGGAAGAGCGCCCGGGGTCGCGACGCACACGGTGACCGACGGCGCACCCGGAAAAGCGCCACGGGCTCGGGAAAACGGCGAGCCGCCCCGCCAAAGCGCCCGGGGTCGCGGCGCACCCGGTGACCGGCGGCGCACCCGGAAGAGCGCCCGGGGTCGCGACGCACACGGTGACCGACGGCGCACCCGGAAAAGCGCCACGGGCTCGGGAAAACGGCGAGCCGCCCCGCCAAAGCGCCCGGGGTCGCGGCGCACCCGGTGACCGGCGGCGCACCCGGAAGAGCGCCCGGGGTCGCGACGCACACGGTGACCGGCGGCGCACCCGGAAGAGCGCCCCGAGGTCGGGAAGGCTGCGAGCCGCCCGGCGAAGCGGTACCCCCGGGCGCGGGGAATTATGAGCGCCACGCCACCCCGCTACACCGGCACGGAGCGCCCGTAGAGGGTCTCGGGAAAGTCGACCTCGTCGTCCCACACAACCGTGCCGCGCTCCGCCCTCGCCCGGCGAAAGTACCCCTTGTTGCGCGGGCGGGAGTAAAACGGCATCCGGAGGTACGGCGTAAAGTCGAAGAGCTTCGTCTCCCCGCTCGCGAATGTGACGGTCAGCGTGTAATCGTCGTTCGCGACAACGCCCCTCACCGGCCAGGGCATATCGCCCGCGTATGTCGTACCGTCGCGCATAAGGCTCAGCACAGGGGCTCGATGTTGTAGATAAAGGTTATACTATAGTGAACGTCATAAAAAATTTCGCTTTAAAAGTGCGGTAAAGTTTGTTATA
>CAYOSS010000089.1:0-6042 GCA_964406705.1 uncultured Eubacteriales bacterium | reverse complement strand
GGAGTACTACGAGAGGAACGGCAACGGCGCCCCGATCCTTTTCGAGGGCGGGGGCAAGGATAAGAGCGTCATCCACGTCGTGCCGGACGAAGAGGGACAGGGCATCACCGCCAAAGCGGGGCTCACTATGAAGAACGTCACCGTGGACGGGACGGCGGTCACGGGCGGCCACACAGTGGTCTACGCAACGGGCGGCGATGTGCTTCTCGAAAACGTCACCGTCGAGGGCGACAGCACCGGGGAATACGATACGGCGGTTGAGGCGTATCCGACTACCACCTCGCTGACCCTGCGGAACTGCAAGATTTCCGGAATGGGCAAGGGCGTGTACATCATCAGACCCACCACCAAGGTGCTGATCGAGGGGTGCGATATCAGCGGGACTTACCACGCCATCCTGGCGGACGAGTACTATGATCTTACCGTCAAAAACACCACTCTGCGGGGCAAGACGTCCGTCGGCAGCATTGCGACCGGGGCTGTCGTATTTGACGGCGTGACATTCGAGACGAACGGCAGGGAAAACCAGCTCGCCGTGTACTACAACGTCACCCTGACCGGCTGCAAGTTAGGCAAAGGCTTCAAGTACCGCGCGAGCACGGATAACCTTGAGGTTGACTTCGTGAACTGCACGGGGAGCGACGACGCGGCAGTTACCGCCGACAACGTCAAAAGCTATGTCGAAAGCTTCACCGGCGCGTTATTCAAGCCCACCGTTAAGGTGAACGGTACGCCCATAGCGTAGCGGGCGGATCGGCAGGCGGACAAAGGCAATGAGGGGTCGCCCCGGGGGAGGGGGCGGCCCTTTTGGCGCGCCAAATTTCCTCCCCCGACCCCTTGCGTGTGTCACCCCGTTTGTGGTATAATGGACGCCGAGAGATGGGGCGGCGGAGCGGCGCGGGCGGCGCGGGGGGTCCTTCGGGGTAAGGCGCCGGGCGAACGCCCCGCGGCGGCGTGCCCGGCGGGGTCCCCGCGGTACCGCTTATACAGATGTTTGGGGGAGTTAGTTATGAAACGAATTATTACGCTTTGCCTCGCGGCGGCGACGCTCCTGCTGTGCGGGTGCGGCGGGACGGGCGGCGGTAAGAAAAAGCCCGCCGGGAGCGGGGTCGACTATTCCGTTTTCCCGGAGAGGTTCGAGGACTGGAGCGCGGGGGATTTCCTCGATTACTTTCGGGAGACGGTCGAGTTCCCCGCCGACTGCGAGTACTGGCTGCAGGACCACGAGAATTACTGGGCGGGCCTGCCCGTGTACGAGTCCTGCGGGGTATGGAACGTGAGCGGGGCGAACGACGTCTGCCTGATGGTGTTCGTCCTCGACCCCAAATGCCCCGACACGACGCCCGAGGCCGTCAAATCGCTGAGGGAAGCGGTCCTATCCGACCCCGGGCACAATTACGATAAGGACGATCTCTTCCTCGGCAAACAGGACCATATGGCGGGGAATTTTATGTTTTCCTACGGCAGCGCGACCGCCGACGCCGAGGTCCGCGCGGACATAGAGGCCGCCTACACCGACCTGCTCGCGCACTACGGGGCGGAAGGGGAGTTTTAGGGGTGAGCTACGCGATCGTAGTAGTCCGTCTTGCTATATTGGCGTTTTGTCTGTACGGCTATATCGGGTGGATTTCGGAGCGCCTCAGACCCGAGTTTTCTCCGGCGGTGCTTTTCGCGGGGATAGGCGCCGCGATGTTCATAGCCGGGATCCTTAATATTATGCGGCTCGCTGTGGTGGGTATTCTCGCGGTGGGAGCGGTTCTCGCTGTGCGCCGAATAATTAAATTGAGGAGTGCCCCCCCCCTCGGTATAATTTGCGGCGGCTCTTTTGCCCCGCGCTGGTTTTCTTCGCGGGAGGGCTGACGCTTCTCGCGTTCGTGATATACGGGGCGAAGTTTACCGATTACGACGATTTTTCCCATTGGGCGACGGTGTTGAGGGTAATCCTTCGAGAGAACCGTTTCCCGAATTTCGAGGAGGCGGGCCTCATTTATTTCCCGTCTTACCCTCCCGGGACGGCGGCGTTCATATATTTCTTCGAGAAGAGCGCGGGGCTTAATTTCGAGTGGAGCCAGATGTTCTTCCAGGCGGCGCTCACCCTCGCGATGACTTTGCCGCTTTTCGCCTACGCCAAGAGTGTCTTGGGCAACATAGCCGCCGGAGCGATTTCCCTGATACTCTGTGCCGGCCTTATGACCGACAGGAGAATGTTTAATACGCTTTTGGTGGACAAATCGCTCGCGCTGACGGGTCTGGCCGCGCTCCTTATAACGGTGTATTATCGCGACAGCCTCTCGAAGGTACGCGCGGTATGCCCGCTTTTTACGGCGTTTTTAATTTCGATAAAGAACAGCGGGATATTCTTTATCCTCCCGCCGCTGTTCTGCTACTGGTATTTTACCCGTGAAAGACGGCGCCACGCGGGCGAAATCATTTTCCAGGCGGCGGTTCCCGCAGTCACCCTTTCGGTCTGGCAGGGGCACGTGAAAATAGTGTTTTCCGGCGGGATGAACGGCAAACATTCGCTTTCCCCCGGGTATATGGCGGGGGTGTTCTCGGGCAAGACGCCGGACGATGTCAAAAACGTGATCGTCCTTATGCTAAAAAGAACCTTTTCCCCCGGAAATATGTCGCTTTACCTGATTCCCCTGGCGGTGGTCGCCTGCCTACTGCTTGTATTAAGGCGGGAAAAGGGGACGGGCGTGCGGAGCGGGATTAAGACCGCGCTGAAGCCTTTGCTTTTCGGAGCGGCGGTCTACCTCGCGTACTGCGCGGGTCTGCTCGGGATGTACCTTTTCTCTATGCCCACGAACGAGGCCCTTGCCCTCGCCGCGTATGACCGCTATCACGGGACTATCCTGCTTTATCTCGCGGGCGCGGCCGCTGTTCCCGTTCTCCCGATGATTACGTTTAGCCGGAAAACCCGCGCGAGGAACGTCATAGCGGCGGGGCTGGCGCTGCTTTCCGTCTCGACGGCGCTGTTTACCGTAAGACCGACCCTGAAAGCGTATATCACTCCGGAACGCGCGAACCCCGATATGGAAAAAGGGAGAGCCGAGTACGAGAGAATTATCGCGGAGGAGCGTATCCCGGAGGGCTCCTCCTGCCTGTTGATCAGCGACTGGTGCGATACCGGGTATCTTTGGTTTATGACGCGGTACCTTCTTTATTCCGGCGACTCGTGGGCGCAGGGAAGCGATTATACCCCCGAGGAAACAAACAAGACTGTGGTCGAGACGTTTCGCCATTATGATTATGTGTTTCTAATTTACCCTTCCGAAGAAACAAGGGCGTGGTTCCGCGAGACATTCGATGTGGACGGGGATCTTGTGCGGGTGGCCGACCTGCCGGAAGATTTTTCCCCGGTGGTGTAGGACCCTCATCGTGGGACGTTTTGCCGCGAGCTCTATTCCCGGACATAATTACCCGTTTAGAGAGCGCCTGGCTCCGTTCGCCGGGGCAGTTCTTCCCCCAGACAGTCCCCCGGGGGCGGCTCCGTGTGCCGGGGGTTCTTCTATCTTTCGGATATTCTCTGAGGGCGACTTCGATCGCCGGGGTTTTATCTGTTAAAACTGCCGGGGCAGCCTCGCCCGCCGGGGCATTCTTGACCGCCGGAATTTCTGTGGGCAGGCTCGCCCGCCGGGGGGATTTACCCGCCAAAAAAAGAACCCCGCCGCGAGGGGGACTACCCACGCGACGGGGAACCGTTGGTGCCGCTGACCGGGGTCGAACCGGTACGGTATCGCTACCGAGGGATTTTAAGTCCCTTGTGTCTGCCAATTCCACCACAGCGGCATACAGGTGATTATGCGGTATTGCCCTACATCTATTATATGGCGAACGGCGCGGCTTGTCAACCGTATTTTGCGCCGGGAAGGGGTGACGCGCGGTGAGAATCCTTGTTTTCTCCGATTCCCACGGGGCGGGGGGACAGGTGGCGCGCCTCGCCGCGACGAGCCCGGGCGCGGAAGAGGTATTTTTCTTGGGCGACGGAGCGGGGGACTTATCCGCCTTCAGCGGGGCGAACCCCGCCGCCAAAATCCACCGGGTGAGCGGCAACTGCGACCCCGGGGGTCTCGCCCCCGCGGAGGACACCGTGGAGCTTGCCGGGGCGCGGATTTTCCTCTGCCACGGGCACACCTTGGGGGTTAAGTCGGGCCTCGAGGCGCTTTACCGCAGGGCGGCGGAGGCGGGCGCGTCGCTCGTCCTCTACGGGCACACGCACGTCCCCGATATATCGTATTTCGGAGGAGCGGTGTTCGTGAACCCCGGGTCCCTCGGTCGCCCGCCGCTGGGCAAGCGCCCCACCTACGCGGTCGTGGACATAGGCGACGGGACGCCCCGCGCGAGGATCGTTACTTTGTAGAGGAGGGCACCGGGGGCGGTCGCGGCGCGGCAGGGATTCCCTTGGTGGATGAGCTCCCCCTCTGAGCGGTCCGGCTCTGCTCGTACCAGGCGGTCTTGCCGCGACAGGACTCTCTCGGCGGACGCGGTTCCCTCCGCGCGCTCCCGCATTTTCCGGGACCGGTGGACACGTCAAAACAAGGGCTTGAGGGGTACGCCCCCTCTGCGCGTTGCTGACCCTTCCGCGCTTGGCTGGCGCTCCATTTTCGCCGCCCGGTCGGTCGCGCCGCTCTGAGCGATCCCACCCCTTCCTTGACCGATAGACACGCCGTGACAGGGCTCTCTCGGTGGACGCGGTTCCCTCTGAGCGCTCCCGCGCCTTCCGGGACCGGTGGGCACGCCAAAACAAGGGCTTGAGGGGCACGCCCCCTCTGCGCGTTGCTGACCCTTCCGCGCTTGGCTGGCGCTCCATTTTCACCGCCCGGTCGGTCGCGCCGCTCTGAGCGCTCCCGTGTTTTCCGGGACCGGTGGACACGCTGCAACAGGGCATGGCAGATGCCCCTGCTCCGCGTGGCTCGGCTCTATCCGCGCTCGGCGGTCTCGCCGTGACAAGGTTCCCTGGGCGAATATTCCTCTTCGAGCGCCCCGGTCCTACCCGTGCCCGGCGGTCTTGCCGTGGCAGGGCTGGGCGGATGTGCCCCAGCTCTTGACTTATCCGTAACCGGGGGCCGCCACCCGGGGCACCGCCGGGGACCGCGCGGGGAAAAACCGGGATGGCGACCAATGCCGGTTGAGACATTCCGGCGTCAGTCGGGCGGGTTTCTCCCGCGGTCGAGATCCGCGCGCGGCGGTACTGCCGCAATAAAAAGCAAAGACCACCCTATTGGGTGATCTCTGTAAATGGTGTCGGCGAAGCCCTATCTTCCCGGGCGGTCTCCCGCCAAGTATTTTCGGCGCCGGTGAGCTTAACTTCCGTGTTCGGGATGGGAACGGGTGGACCCTCACCGCAATTAACACCGACTGCGTTCCTCTCGGAGGAAATTCGGCGTTTTGGACCGCTCCCTCTCGGAACAATTATCAGTATATCACACCTCGCGGGAAAATGCAAGTGTTTTTTTCAAATTTTTTTGAAAATTGTGAAAATTCGGTTTTGGGGGTTTGTGAGAGGAGACCGACACTCGCGGATCGCCACAGTTCGTGTGCCTTGTGTCCCGGGATACCCGGCGGGGAGACGACGCGTTTCCTCCCACCGGGAGCGGCGCTGTTTGCCCTGTTTCGTCGGGTGGCGCTCCGGCAGGTTATTTCTCTCACCCCCCGGCGGGCGGCGCGGCTCGGGTTGGCCGTTTGTCATTGTACCGGGGGGTTCCCTCCCCGGCGGCTCACATCCCCACGCTGCCGGGTGGCTGGGGGCGGCTCGCCCCGTTCCGCCGGTCCGGGTGGGCTTGTTTCGCATTGCGGGAAGGTTCGGGGGTGCCGGGGATTCGTGCTTCGTCCGGCCCGGGGGCCGGTTCCCGCTGCGCGGGCAGCCTTGTGGGGCCGGGGGCTCTGGCTTTTCCTGTTAAAGCGGATTTCTTCTCGCTGCGCGGGATAGCCTTGTGATGCCGGAGGGCTTGGCTCCACTTATTAAGGGAGACTTGTCTTACTTCGGGGGGGCTTCGCGATGCCGGGAGGCTTCTTGACCCGCCGTTTATGGCGGACTTA
>CAYOSS010000088.1:0-6103 GCA_964406705.1 uncultured Eubacteriales bacterium | reverse complement strand
GAGCTATGTTGTGACGCCCTCACCCGAGTGGTTTGGGGGTAGCCGCCACCTGTACGGCGGCTCTTGCGGTCGCTGACGCGAGGGTAGCCCGGGGGTGCCGGCGGCGCCGGCTCGTGCAGCCTTGCCGTGTTCATTCCGAGCTTACCGAGCCCGGTACAAAGGCTCGCCGATTAGGGGGAAGTGCGCCGCTGTCGATTTGAGCTCGACGCTTCCGGGCAGCCTTTGCCTGCCGGTTCGGGTAGGCTCGTGGGAGTGCGGGGAGCTCCTGCCGGGAGCTGGGGGGCTGCTTCCCGCTGCGTGAGGGGCCTTTGCGGTGCCGGGAGCTTGCTCCGGCTCCGCCCGGCACCGGGGGCTTTTTTTCGCTAACGCGGGGTTAGTTTTCTCGTTTTCCCAGCGCGGCTGGGGAACGATGTCCGCTTTTCTTCTCTGCGCCGGAAGGTCCCCGCTTCGTCGTCGCAAGTTCCATATCGCTCGTTTCCACGCTAAAGCGTGAAAAGCTCGCTCATTCCACTGCTCCTCCTCTCCCCACGACGCCTAACGGCGCCGCGGGGGCCCCTTATGAAAAGCGGACAGAAAAAAAGTTCAGGCGGACCGGCTTGCTCCAACGCCGAATACTGAGAGTTTATGGGGAAGTCGCCACCTTCACCGCAGCCCTTGTGCTTCGCTTCGCGAGGGTAGCCCGGGGGTCCCGCTGACGCCGGCTCCGGGACCCTGCCGGGGTCATTCCGGGCTTACCGTGTCCGGTACAGAAGGCTCGCAGGTTCGGGGTAAGCTTGTCGCTATCGATTGGGGCTCGGCGCTTCCGGGTAGCTTTTGCCCGCCGGTTCAGTCAGGCTCGCGGGAGCGCAGGAAGCCCCTACCGAGGAGCCCGGAGGTCCGCTGGTGCGAGGGGTAGCCCGGGGTTCCCGCTGACGCCGGCTCCGGGACCCCGCCGGGATCATTCAGAGCATCCCGAGTCCGGTACAAAAGCCTCGCCGGTTAGGGCAAACTCGCCGCTATCGAACAGAGCTCGGCTTTTGCGGGGCAGCTTTTTGCTTGCCGGTTGGGGGTAGCTCGCGGATATACTACAAGCCCCCCCCGTATGGGGCGACCCGCCGCGCACCCGGCGGATGGGGCGGAGCCGGAACCCCCCGGCACCGGCGGACTATCCCATAAATCGCCGTGCTTCCGGTGTGGGGGCTACCTGTCGCCCCTGAGCTATCCTTGCGCTGGCGAACCTCTGGGCTCCCTCCGGCGGGGGCTCCTGTGCACCCGCGAGCCTACCCGAACCGGCGGGCAAAAGCTACCCGGAAGCGGCAAGCCCTAAACGATAATGGCGAGCCGCCCCCAACCAGCAGGCAAAAGCTGCCCGGAAGCGCCGAGCCCTGAACAACAGCGGCGAGCTTCCCCAAATCTGCGAGCCTTTTGTACCGGGCTCGGTAAGCCCGGAATAAATATGGCGAGGTCCCGGACCCGGCGTTGGCGGAACCACTGCACCTACCTCGTAGGCACAAGGGCAACGGTATAGGTGGCGGCTACCCCGTAACCGCTCAGCGTTCGGCGTAGAAGTAAGCCGGCGCGCTGAACTTCTTTTCTGTCCGCTTTTCATAAGGGGCCCCCGCGGCGCCGTTAGGCGTCGTGGGGAGAGGAGGAGCAGTGGAATGAGCGAGCTTTTCACGCTTTAGCGTGGAAACGAGCGATATGGAACTTGCGACGACGAAGCCGCGCCCGTCGGCGAAGAGAAGAAAAGCGGACATCGTTCCCCAGCCCAGCTGGGGAAAATTAGAAGGCTAACCTCGCGTTAGCGAGAAGAAAGCATCTGTGACGGGTGGAGCAGAGCCAGCGGGGTCGCCGTGCCTGCCGGTCGGGAGAGAAAAGCGGACAAACGTTTCCCAGCCCAGCTGGGAAAAGCTGGATATCTATCCGTGAAGCAGGACCGGCTTCCCCTAAAAGGGCGGAGCAAGCCCCCGGCCCCGCAAAGCCTTTGCCCGCCTTGCGGTGCCCGGCTCGTCGCACACCCCCGCGCGGCGACTTGCCGACCGCTGCCGGGATGAAGCCTTCGCTGTTTCGTCCACCGGACGCGCTCGGCTTCATTCCCGCGCAGCGAGAAGTAGCTCCCGGAGCAGCGCGGCGCCGGTCCGCCCCAATTTTCCCGTTGACAAAACGCCCGGCGCCGGTTATAATTAAAATGGAAGGTCAGGGCGCCCGGCCGGGGGCGGCGCCACAGCCCCTCCCGACGGGGTCGGGCGGTCACAAGGGAAAGCTACAGGAAAGCGGAGGATTTACCTATGATTAGTGCCGGAGATTTCAGAAACGGCGTGACATTCGAGATGGACGGAGCCGTCTGGCAGATTATCGAGTTCCAGCACGTGAAGCCGGGCAAGGGTGCGGCGTTCGTGCGCACCAAGATCCGCAACGTGATAGCGGGCAGCGTGGTCGAGAAAACTTTCTCCCCCACCGACAAGTTCCCCGAGGCGTACGTCGAGCGCAAGGATATGGAGTACTCCTACGAGGACGGCGGGCTCTACTACTTTATGGATCCGGAGACCTACGAGCTGGTCCCCGTCAACAAGAGCGACCTCGGCGACAACTTCAAGTTCGTCAAGGAGAATATGGTCTGCAAGATCCTCTCCTTTAAGGGTAAGATTTTCGGGGTGGAGCCGCCCACCTTCGTGGAGCTGCAGGTGACCTCCACCGAGCCCGGTTTCAAGGGGGACACGGCCACCAACGCCACCAAGCCCGCGACGCTGGAGACGGGCGCGGAGATCCGCGTGCCGCTCTTCGTGAACGAGGGGGACAGGATCCGCATCGACACCCGCACGGGCGAGTATATGGAGCGGGCGTAGCGGGTCCGCCGCGGAGCTTCGTCGGCAGTTTATGACAAACGAGCTTCAGTTTAAGCTGGAATACACCGTATCGGAGGACGACGACCACAGCGCCGCCGCGATAATACTCGCCGCCGGGCGGGCCGTCCGTATGGGCGGCGCGGATAAGGTGCTGGCCGACCTCGCCGGGGAGCCGGTGCTTTGCCACAGCCTGCGGGCTTTCTCCTCCGTCGCGGGAATCACATCCATTGTCGTCGCGGCTTCGCGGGAGAATATGCTTGCCGTCCAGAAGATTTGCGAGGGCTTCCCCAAGGTTACCGACATAGTGGAGGGGGGCGCCGAGAGGGAAGGCTCCGTCGCCGCCGCGCTGGACCGAGTGAGGGCGCGTTACACCCTGACGCACGACGCCGCCCGCCCCCTGGTCACCCGCGAGGTGATCGAGAGGGTGCTGCGGGCGTTGGAAACTTCCCCCGCCGCGGTGCCCGGCGTCCCGGTGAGGGACACCGTAAAGGTGGTCCGGGGCGGCGAGGTGATGTCCACCCCCAAGCGCGACACTCTTATAGCCGCGCAGACCCCTCAAGGTTTCGACACCGCCGTCCTCCGGGGCGCCATAGCCAAGGTCGGGGACCTCTCCCGCTTCACCGACGAATGCTCCATAGTCGAGGCCGCCGGGGTGCCCGTCCGGGTGGTGGAGGGCGACCAGCGAAATATCAAGATCACCTTCCCGTCCGATATGGAGCTGGTAGAGGCCCTTATTAAAGGTAAGTAATTATGCGGATAGGTCACGGTTACGACGCGCACCGCCTCGCGGAGGGCAGGCCCCTTGTGTTGGGCGGGGTGAGGGTCCCCTACGAACGGGGCCTGCTGGGGCATTCCGACGCGGATGCCCCGCTCCACGCCGTGTGCGACGCCCTTCTCGGCGCGGCGGCGCTGGGGGATATAGGCGCGCTCTTCCCTGACAGCGACCCCCGCTATTCCGGGGCGGACAGCCGGGAGCTGCTGCGCGAGACGGCCAGCCTTGTGCGCGGGGCAGGATACACGATTGTCAACATCGACGTGACGGTAATAGCCGAGGCGCCGAAGCTCGCCCCCTATATCTCCGCTATGCGCCGGGAGATAGCCCGCGCGGCGGGTGTGGAGGAGGGCGCGGTCAGCGTCAAGGCCACCACCGAGGAGGGAATGGGCTTCTCGGGGCGGGGGGAAGGCATCGCGGCCCACGCCGTCGCCCTGATCGATTAGCCGCTGACAGCTCCGTCTCATACCCCCGCTTATTGCCGCTTACAGCGCTTGTTTATGACATCGGCTCGTACCTCCGCTTACAGCGCTCGTTTATAACATCGGCTCGTACCTCCGCTTACAGGCGCTCGCTTATGACGTCGGCTCATACCCCCGCTTACAGCGTTCGTTTATAGCCCCGGCTTATACCCTCGCTCATGGCCCCCGCTTACGGCGCGGGGGACGCGCCGTCGCCACCCCGCGACCCCGTTTCCGCGCGGTTCATGGATTACCGAGGGGGTGTTACCCGTTGCCGGAGCAGCCTTGTTTGCGAGCGGCTCGCGGGTTACCGGGGGTATTGCCCGCTGACCGCGAGCGGGAGCCGCCCTCCCAGTTACTGGAAATACGCCGGTTCAGCCGCCCAATTTTGTGACATCCGACAAAATCGCCCGCGAAAGTTTGGCTATTCGCTCTATAGCATTTTCCCGGCGTGTGTGTTATAATACTTAAACTCTAAACGGAGCAGAGCGGGTCTATGTGTTGGCAACCGCGGAGACGCGCGGGCCTAATATAAATCGGGAGGAAAATTTATGGCAAGTCTTTCGTTACGGCACATATCCAAGAAGTACTCCGGCGGCGTGCTGGCCGTGTCCGACTTCAATCTTGACATCGAGGATAAGGAGTTTATCATTCTGGTAGGTCCGTCCGGCTGCGGAAAGTCCACCACCCTGCGTATGATCGCCGGGCTTGAGGAAATCACCGAGGGGGAGCTTTATATCGGGGACAAGTTGGTCAACGATGTCGCCCCTAAGGACCGCGACATCGCGATGGTGTTCCAGAACTACGCCCTTTACCCCCATATGACTGTTTACGACAATATGGCGTTCGGGCTGAAGCTCCGCAAGACCCCCAAGGCCGAGATCAAGCGCCGCGTGGAGGAAGCCGCGAGGATCTTGGACATCTCCCACCTGCTGCAGCGCAAGCCCGCCGCGCTCTCCGGCGGTCAGAGGCAGCGTGTCGCCCTGGGGCGCGCCATCGTCCGCGAGCCGAAGGTCTTCCTTCTCGACGAGCCTCTGTCCAACCTCGACGCGAAACTGCGCGCCCAGATGCGTACGGAGATTTCCAAGCTCCACTTAAAGCTCGGCACCACGTTTATCTACGTCACCCACGACCAGACCGAGGCTATGACGATGGGCACCCGCATCGTGGTTATGAAGGACGGCGTCATTCAGCAGGTCGACTCCCCGCAAAAGCTCTACGACACGCCGGACAATATGTTCGTCGCCGGGTTCATAGGCTCCCCGCAGATGAACTTCATCGACGCTAAGATCGTGAAGAGCGGCTCAGACTTCTTTGCCGTGTTCGGCTCGGAGGACACCGACACCAAGGCCGGGGTCAAATATCAGGTGAAGCTGCCCGCCTCCAAGTCCGAGGGCGGCAAGTTAGACGCCTATGTCGGCAAAGACGTGGTTATCGGCGTCCGCCCGGAGCACGTCCACGACGAGCCGGATCTCTTGGAGAAGTTTAAGGACGGCATAGTCAAGACCAACGTGGAGGTCACCGAGCTGATGGGCGCGGAGAAGTACCTCTACACCAACTGCGAGGGCATCGCCATCAACGGGCGCGTCGCGCCTACGTCCACCGCCAAGGCCGGGGACACCATCGAGATAGCCCTCGAGCCGCAGAAGATCCACATCTTCGATAAGGAAACCGAGAAGACCCTCACCAACTGACGGGGCCGCTCGCCGGTCGGCGCGCCGTCCGGCTGTCTCTCGGGTGAATCGCCTTTCTCTTCCGCCTGGCTCTTAACGGGGTCGGGCGGTTCGGCTTTTAGGCGGGAGCGTCGGCTTCGCCCGGTTCCGGGGGCTGCTGCCCGCTGCGGGGGCAGCTTTGCGGGGTTTGGGGTTGGTTCTGGCTTCGCCCGGCGCCGGGGGGGGGCTGGTTCCCGCTGCGCGGGGTGGCTGTGATGACTGAGGGCTTTCAGCGTTTGGAAGTCTTTTGCCCACCTTGCGGTGCCCGGCTCGTCGCACGCCCCCGGCGCGGCGCCTCGCCGACCGCTGCCGGGATGAAGCCTTCGCTGTTTC
>CAYOSS010000087.1:0-6173 GCA_964406705.1 uncultured Eubacteriales bacterium | reverse complement strand
GGGGGCTATTATACCACGTTTCAGGAAAGATTTCACGGGGAGAAGGAAAGAACCTCCCGCCTAAAACCCCTTGCAACCTCCGTCCCGACGCGGTATAATAAGCGTAACACACAAAGAGAGGCGGGCCCTAATGAACATCATCATTGTCGGGGCGGGGAAGGTCGGGACGGCGCTCGCCGAGACGCTCAGCCGCGAGGGGCACAGCGTCACCGTTATAGAGAGCGACAAAGCCGTGCTGGAGCGCTGCGTCGCCACGTTGGACGTGCAGGGTGTGTTGGGCAGCGGCACGAGCTACCGCACGCAGACCGACGCGGGCGTCGCCGAAGCCGACCTCCTCATAGCCGTGACGGGCCGGGACGAGGTGAGCCTGCTCTCCTGCCTGATGGCGCGCAAGGCGGGCCACCCGAGGACTATAGCGCGGGTCCGCGACCCGGACTACTACGACGAGATTTCCTATATAAAGGAAGAGTTGGGGCTTTCTATGGCGGTCAACCCCGACAGGAGCGCCGCCGCCGAGATTATGCGGCTGATCCAAATCCCCTCGGCGATGGAGGTCGACACCTTCGCCCGGGGGCGGCTGCAGTTGGTGGGGCTGCGGGTCGAGCCGGGGACGCTGCCCGACGGCATTTCAGTGGCGGAGCTTGCCGCGAGGGTCAAGCAAAGCTTCCTAATATGCACCCGCGAGCGGGGCGACGAGGTGATAATCCCCGACGGGGACACGGTGCTGCGCGCCGGGGACGGCATTACCGTCTGCGTGTCGCTGCCGGAGACCGCCGAGCTGTTAGGTAAGATCACCCGGCACACGAAGCGCATTAAGCGGGTGATGCTGGCGGGCGGGAGCGGCGTCGCGTTTTACCTCGCCAAGATGCTGATCCGGGCGAGGGTAGCCGTTAAGATTATTGAGCGGGACAGGGAGCGGTGCGAGCAGCTGAGCAAGGGCCTCCCCGAGGCTGTCGTCGTCTGCGGGGACGCGACCGACCAGCAGCTGCTGTTGGAGGAGGGCATACGCGAGACCGACGCGTTCGTGGCGCTTACAAATATCGACGAGGAGAACATACTGCTCTCCATATTCGCCTCCAGCGTGAGCTCGGCGAAGAGGATCACCAAAATCAGCTGGCTGGCTCTGGAGAAGATCATAGACAAGCTCCCGGTGGGCAGCGTGGTCTACCCCAAGAACATCACGGCGGAGCGGATCATCCGTTATGTGAGGGCGCTCCAGAACGTGGGCGGCAGCAACGTGGAGACGCTCTACCGCCTGGGCGACGGGCGGGTGGAGGCGCTGGAGTTCGCGGTGAAGAGGAACGCCGACGCCGACCGGCTCATAGGGGTGCCGCTCTCGCGGATGAGGCTGCGGCCCGGCATTCTGGTCTGCGGGATAAACCGGGGAGGAAAAGTCATAACCCCCACAGGGCGGGACTGCTTCGAGGAGGGGGACACGGCCGTGGTTGTCACCACTCATACCGGGCTTAAGGACCTCCGGGATATACTAAGGGACGCGTGAGCGATGAATTACGGCATAATCCGTTATGTCTGCGGGTGGTCGATCGCGGCGGTGTCCGCGTTTATGCTGATGCCGGCTCTCTACGGCGGGATTACGGGCGAGCGGGAGGCTTGGGCGTTCGTCATCTGCGCGGCGGTGTTCTTTCTCGCGGGCAGGCTCCTGTGCCGTCGGAAACCCCGTAACGGAGTGTTTTACGCCAAGGAGGGCTTCGCGGCGGTGACGCTCACCTGGGTCGTTATAAGCCTGATTTCCGCCGTGCCCTTCGTGCTGGGCGGGGCAATCCGCAACCCCGTTGACGCCCTTTTCGAGACGGTCTCGGGCTTTACGACTACCGGGTCGAGCATCCTGCGCGATGTGGAAGTCCTGCCGCGCTGTATGCTGCTTTGGAGGAGTTTCACCCACTGGCTCGGCGGGATGGGAGTGCTCGTGTTCGTGTTGGCGCTGCTGCCCTCCGCCGACGGACAGAATATGTACTTTATGCGGGCGGAAAGCCCCGGACCGGACGTCGGCAAGCTTGTCCCCGGGACGCGGCGGACCGCCGTGTTCCTCTATGTGATATACAGCGTGCTGACCGTGGCGGAGTTTGTCCTGCTTGTATGCGGGTCGATGCCGGTGTTCGACGCGTGCTGCATTACCTTCGGCACGGCGGGCACGGGCGGATTCGGGGTGCTGAACTCCAGCTGCGCCGATTACACGTCTTACCAAAAAGTGGTAATCACCGTGTTTATGCTTCTCTTCGGGGTGAACTTCAACGTCTACTTCCTTCTGCTGCGGAGAAAGTGGAAGGAGGCGCTTAGCGGCGCGGAGCTGCGGGTGTACCTCACGGTGTACTTCGTCGCGGCGGGGCTGATTTCCCTGCAGCTGTGGCGCGTAAACGGGCATACGAGTTTCCTCGACGCCGCCTTTCAGACCGCCTCCGTGATGACCACCACGGGCTACTCCACGACCGACTTCAACCTCTGGCCGCTGTTCTCCAAGGTGATGCTGGTCGGGCTGATGTTCATAGGCGCGTCGGCGGGGAGCACGGGCGGCGGGATGAAGGTCTCGCGGTTCATCATATACGGCAAGGTGGCGGGCCGGGAGTTCTCCCGTATGCTGCACCCCAGGCGGGTCAAGATACTCACCGTGGATGGAGAGCCGCTGGAGCACAAGACCATCAACTCGGCGCTGACCTACCTTGTTTGCTATCTGGCAGTGTTCGCGGGGTCGGTGCTGCTGATTTCGCTCGACTGCGACGACTTTTCCACCGCTTTTACCTCCGTCGCGGCGACGCTTAACAACATAGGCCCCGGGCTGGGGGAGGTAGGTCCCGCCGGCAACTTCGCGGATTTTAGCGTTTTTTCCAAGTTCGTGTTTATGCTCGATATGTTAGCCGGGCGGCTGGAGATATTCCCGCTGCTGCTGTCCTTCCTCCCGGACGCCTGGAGAAATTGAGGAGGTACATTCGTGGATAAAATATTGGTGCTCGACTTCGGCGGGCAGTACAATCAGCTGATAGCCCGGCGCGTGCGGGAGAACAGCGTATACTCCGAGATACGCCCCTACACCGCGCCGGTGGAGGAGATAGCCGCCGCCGGGTACAGCGGGATAATTCTTACCGGGGGTCCCCGCAGCGTTTATGGCCCGGACGCGGCCTTGTGCTCCCCGGAGCTGTTCCGGCTCGGGGTGCCCGTGCTCGGGATCTGCTACGGGGCGCAGCTGATGGCGAAGGTTCTCGGCGGCGAGGTGGCCCCGGGGGTAAACGAGTACGGCAAAGTTACCCTTACGGCGGCGGGCGGGCGGCTGCTCGAGGGGGTGCCGACGACAAGCGTTTGCTGGATGAGCCACACCGACCGTATAACGAAAATGCCGGAGGGGTTTGTCACTGCGGCGGCGACTGACGCCTGCCCCGTAGCCGCTATGGAGGACGCGTCGCGGCGGCTTTACGCGACGCAGTTCCACCCCGAGGTGGAGCACACCGAGTACGGCGCCCGGATAATATCGAATTTCGTGCGGAATATCTGCGGCTGCCGGGGAGAGTGGACGATGGAGGCCTTCACCGAGCGCACCGTCGCGCAGCTCAGGGAGAAAATAGCCGGCGGGCGGGTGCTCTGCGGCCTTTCGGGGGGCGTCGACTCCGCCGTGGCGGCCCTGCTGCTTCACGCGGCCGTGGGGGACAATCTTACCTGCGTGTTCGTCGACCACGGGCTTCTTCGCCGGGACGAGCGGACCTTAGTCGAGCGGCTGTTCCGGGAGAAGTACTCGGTGAGGCTGGTGTCCGTGGACGCGTCGGAGCGGTTCTTCGCGAAGTTAAAGGGCGTCGCCGACCCGGAGCGCAAGAGGAGGATTATAGGCGAGGAGTTTGTCCGCGTCTTCGAGGAGGAGGCGAGGAAAATCGGCAGGGTGAACTTCCTCGCGCAGGGGACCATTTACCCCGACAGGATAGAGAGCGGCGTCGGGGACGCGGCGCTGATCAAGAGCCACCACAACGTGGGGGGTCTGCCCGAGCACGTGGAGTTCGACGAGATTATAGAGCCACTGAGGGACCTTTTTAAGGACGAGGTCCGCGCCGTGGGGCTGCGGCTCGGTATGCCGGAGGAGACGGTCTACAGGCAGCCCTTCCCCGGCCCCGGGCTCGGGGTGAGGATAATAGGCGAGGTGACCCGGGAGAAGGCGGACACCCTGCGCGAGGCGGACTTCATCTTCCGGGACGAGATGGCGAAAGCGGGGCTCTCGCGCGCCGCCGACCAGTATTTCGCCGTGCTGACCGACGCGAGGAGCGTCGGCGTGGTGGGCGACGGGAGGGCCTATGACAGGGTGGTCGCGCTGCGGGCGGTGACCACTTCCGACTTTATGACCGCCGACTGGGCGCGGATACCCTACGACGTGCTCGACGCCGTCTCCCGGCGGATAGTGAACGAGGTCCCCGGGGTGGGGCGGGTGGTTTACGACATCACCTCCAAGCCCCCGGCGACCATAGAGTGGGAGTGAGGGCGGCGCTTTTTGGCCGATGATGGGGCGATCGGGTGCCGCTGCGCGGGGACGGTTTGATGAAGCCGGGGGGCTTTGGTCTCCCGGCTTCGCCGTGCTATGGGGGCTTCTTCCCGCTGCGCGGGGAAGCTTTGCGGGGGAGGGAGCTTGCTCGGCTGCGCCCGGCTTGGCAGACTTACCTGCTTCGGGGCGGCTTTGCGGGGCCGGGAGCTTGCTCCGTCCGGGTCCGGGGACTTCTTCTCGCTACGCGGGGTCAGCTTTCCCGTTTTTCCCAGCTGGGCTGGGGAACGATGTCCGCTTTTCTTCTCTGCGCCGACAGGCGCGGCTGAAAGAAGAAAAGCGGACAGAAAAGAAGTTCAGCGCGCCGGCTTACCTCTACGCCGAACGCTGAGAGAGTACGGGGTAGCCGCCACCTGTACTGTTGCCCTTGCGGTTCGCTAACGCGGGGGCAGCCCGGATGTACCCTCGGCGCCGGCTCCGGGACCCCGCCGTGTTCATTTGGGGCTTACCGAGCCCGGTACAAAAGGCTCGCGGGTTCGGGCTGGCTCGCAGATATCGTTCGCGATCCGGCGCTTCCGGGTAGCTTTTGCCTACCGGTTCGGGTAGGCTCGCGGATGTGCGGGAAGCCCCTGCCAGGAGCCCGGGGGCTGCTTCCCGCTACCGTGAGGTTGGCTTTCCAATCTTTCCCAGCTGGGCTGGGGAACGATGTCCGCTTTTCTTCTCTGCGCCGCTCCGGCGCGGCTTCGTCGTCGCAAGTTCCATATCGCTCGTTTCCACGCTAAAGCGTGAAAAGCTCGCTCATTCCACTGCTCCTCCTCTCCCCACGACGCCTTACGGCGCCGCGGGGGTCCCTTATGAAAAGCGGACAGAAAAGAAGTTCAGCGCGCCGGCTTACTCCAACGCCGAACGCTGAGAGGTTATGGGGTAGCCGCCACCTATACCGTTGCTCCTGTGCCTAAGAGGGTAGCCCGGAGATCCCGCCAGCGCCGGCTCCGGGACCCAGCCGTATTCATTCCCGCCTCGCAGAGTCGGATGCAAAAGGCTCGCAGGTTAGGGGGCGGCTCGCCGCTGTCGTTCGCGGCTCGGCGATTCCGGGCAGCTTTTGCCTGCCGGTTCATGGAGCCGCGCGGATGTACAGCGGTCCCCTGCCGGGGGAGTCCGGAAGCTTGCCTGCGCGAGGGGCAGCCCGGAGATCCCGCCGGCGCCGGCTCCGGGACCCCGCCGGGGTCATTCAGGGCTTACCGAGCCCGATGCAAAAGCCTTGCGGGTTAGGGAAAGCTTGCCGTTGTCGTTCGGAGCTCGGCGCTTCCGGGTAGCTTTTGCCTATCGGTTCGGGTAAGCTCGCGGGTGTGCAGCAAGCCCCTATCGGGTAGCCCGGCGGCTTGCTAACGCGGGGGAAGCCCGGATGTACCCCCCGGTGCCGGCTCCGAGACCCCGCCGGGGTCATTCAGGGCTTACCGAGCCCGATGCAAAAGCCTTGCGGGTTAGGGAAAGCTTGCCGTTGTCGTTCGGAGCTCGGCGCTTCCGGGTAGCTTTTGCCTATCGGTTCGGGTAAGCTCGCGGGTGTGCAGCAAGCCCCTATCGGGTAGCCCGGCGGCTTGCTGACGCGGGGGAAGCCCGGATGTACCCCCGACGCCGGTTCCGGGACCCCGCCGTATTCATTCCGGACTTTCCGTGTCCGGTACAAAAGGCTCGCAGGTTA
>CAYOSS010000086.1:0-6366 GCA_964406705.1 uncultured Eubacteriales bacterium | reverse complement strand
TTGGAGAAGTACTCAAGTTGGTGACGAGGCGCCCCTGCTAAGGGCGTAGGTCGGGTAACCGGCGCGGGAGTTCGAATCTCCCCTTCTCCGCCAGATGAGCCGGGAGCGTCGCCGCCCCGGCTCTCTAATTTTACTCCTCCGCAGGGAAAGGAGACCCCCTATGAGCCACTTCTACGCGATGCTGTTCAGGATGAAGAACATCGAGCGCTGGGCGCTGATGCGCAATATGTTCCGGGAAAACTTAAGCGACCACTCCTTCGAGGTGGCTCTTGTGGCGCACGCGCTCGCAGTCATATCCAACAGGCGGTTCGGCGGGGGCTACGACGCGGAAAAGGTCGCGG
The DNA here is from genome assembly GCA_964406705.1 of uncultured Eubacteriales bacterium. Classification (GTDB taxonomy): domain Bacteria; phylum Bacillota; class Clostridia; order Oscillospirales; family Acutalibacteraceae; genus CAZRRV01. The sequence goes on along the minus strand of CAYOSS010000086.1, from coordinate 6,025 downwards.
CGGCGGCGCTCTTCCACGACGCGCCCGAGATAGTCACAGGGGACTTACCCACGCCCGTCAAATATTACAACGGCGAGATACGGTCCGCGTACGGGAAAATAGAGGGCGAGGCCAAGGCGAACCTCCTACTCCTGCTGCCGGAGGATATGCGGGAGGACTACGCCGAGTTATTCTCTCCCGACCCGGCGACGCGCGAGCTTGTCCACGCGGCGGACAAGATCCAGGCGCTCATCAAGTGCCGCGACGAACTCCGCCTCGGCAACCGCGAGTTCACCGCCGCCGAACAATCCCTCCGGGCCGCCGTGGACGCGCTGGAGCTTCCCGCCGTGAAGGTATTCTTAGAAGAATTTATGCCGAGCTTCGACCTGCCGCTCGACAGCCAGACCAAGCCCTGATCCTCCGCCTAATACCCCCGCCGGGTATCATCGATAACGAAACGCAAGGGTACTTTTGCTACTTTTGAACAGAGTATTACACAATAAGACCCCCGATAATTGAAAATCGGGGGTTCTTTGTATCCCGGCTGTGCGTATCGCTGTGGAAAACATTCGCGCGGCCGAGGAGCGGGATTCGGGCGAGCACCGGGGGATATTTAGCCGCCCGGAAGCGCCGCCGGGGGGCTCTACCGGGACTCGCCCGGACTGCTCAGGGGCACTCCGGCAACTCGAACTACCCGGGTCCACCCCAGCTACGCGGGTAAATAAAAAATACTCTGAAACACCCTGCTAACTCGGGGATACACTAAACCGCTCGGAGCAACCCGGTGTCGCTCTGCGCTGCTCGGGGTAACCCGTGGCTACTCCGGGAACGGGTACTTCCTCTTATCCTCCGCCCGGATGTCCTCGCCCAACTGCACCTCGATGATTTTCAGCGGAGAGGTCGCCCGCACCGTGTGCTTCGCCTCGCGGGGGATCTTGACCACGTCCCCGGCGCGGACGGGGGTCGTCACGCCGTCGAGTACCGTCTCCCCCTCGCCGGAGATCACCGTCCAGACCTCGTCGCGGTTGCTGTGGCTATGGTAGCTCATAGAGCTCCCGGCGGCGAGCTCCACGCGGACCGTGAGGCTCTCCGGCTCCACGTGAATGACGCGGTAGCTCCCCCAGCTCTTCTCCGCGAACATCACCCTGTCGGTAATCCTGTCCACGAGGGGCTTTATGTAGCTTGACTGGTCCTTGTCCGCGACGAGCACCCCCTGCGGGCCCGCCGAAATTACGCAGTCGCGGAGCCCCGTCGCGAGGACGGGTATATCCAGCTCGTTGACTATGTGCGTGTTCTCGCAGGCGCTCTGGATCCCGTCGCCTATCACGGGGTCTTCCATGGCCTCGGTGAGGGTGTTCCAGGTGCCGAGGTCCTTCCACGCGCCGCAAAACCTCATCACCCTGATGCTGGGCTCCTTCTCGACAACGGCATAATCGAAGCTGATTTTGGGCAGGCTGCCGTACCGTTCCAAAAGCTCGTCGTACCCCGAGCAGCCGAGCAGTTCCTCCGCCTTGCCGAGGACGTAGCGCAGCCTGTACGCGAACACGCCGCCGTTCCACAGGGCGCCGCGGGATATGTATTCCTTCGCAGCGACGGCGGACGGCTTCTCCTTAAACTCGCTCACGCGGCTGACGGTGTCCTCCGTTTCGGGGAGGATATATCCGTACTTCTCCGACGGGTAAGTGGGAGTGATCCCCATCAGCACTAAGTTCGCGCCGGAAGTTTCCGCCAGGGCGCCGAGGTCGCGCAGGGCCGCGAAATAGGCGTCCTCCACATAGGGGTCCACGGGGCATACCACCGCGACGGAGTCCTCCGGGACTCCTCTTTTGTCTCTTAAATAAGCCGTGGCGAGAGCTATGGCGGGGAATGTGTCGCGCCGGCAAGGCTCGACGGAAAGGCTTATCCCGCCCCCCAACTGGTTGCGAAGAGAGGAAACCTGGCTCTTGGAGGTCGCCACGGTAACTTCCGCGTCGGGATCGGCGGAGCGAATCTGCCGCGCCACTCTTTGGACCATCGACTCGTACCCGCCGCCCGGCGAGCGCAGGATTTTTAAGAATTGCTTGGAGCGCACGTCGTTGGAGAGCGGCCAGAGCCTCTTGCCCGAGCCTCCCGAGAGAAGAATTATGTTCATAATACCAATATGCTCCTCAAAATTTGATTGGTGAAGTGCCGCGCGTGACTACTCCGCGAAGAACCCGGCTAACGAGCGCGCGAGGGACTCCCCGTCCAGCCCCAAGAGCCTCTGCATATACGCCCTGTTCCCGAAAACCTCCGGGTAGCCGCGCTCGATGTTTATCCCCGCGCGGCGGACAGGCCGCCCGACGCCGTGATCCGCCAGACACTCTAAGACCGCCGAGCCGAGCCCGCCCTGCAGCACCTGCTCCTCCGCGGTGAAGATTTTGCCGTAGCGCGAGAGCTCCCCGGCGAGCTTATCCCCGTCAAAGGGGACGCGGAACACGTCGTAGAGCGCGGGGCGGGGCGCGGGCATCTCTGCGATAATCTCCCGGAGTATTTCCACATGCCGCCCGCAGGTGACCACGGCCCCCTCCCCGCCCGGCGTGACGAGCGAGTACCCGGCGGCGAGGTCTGTCCGGGCGCGGGGCAGGGTGTAGTTAACGTCTTTATCAAAGCGCAGATAGCGGGGCTTATCGAAGCGGAACGCCTCGGCGAACAGCTCCTCCGCGAGCGAGAGGTCGGAGGGGGTGAGGGTCACCACGTTTTGCAGGGTGCGGGCAAGCGCGATGTCCGAAATCACCACGTGGGTCGCACCCGAGGACGCGGAGGAAAGCCCCGTCTGGAAGCCCACAATCAGCACGGGCAGGTTCATCAGGGCGACGGTGTTGTAAAGCTGGTCCATAGTGCGGGTGATGAGAAACGGGTTCGCGGCGTAGGCTATGACCTTCTCCCCCGCCGCAGCCATACCGCTCGCCGCCGAAATGAGGTTTTGCTCGGAAATCCCCGCGCTGTAGTAATTCCCGGGGAAATCCTCCCGGAACCTGTCGAGGCTGGGAGCCGCCAAGTCACCCGTTATAAGGGTGATATGCTCCCCCCCCCCCCCGACTTTTTCGTAAAGGGTATTGAAGAACCGATCGCGCACGTTCATCTGTTTTCCTCCTCTAACTCGCGGTATATGGCCTCGGCGTCGGCCTCGGTGGGCACACGCCCGTGCCAGAACAGCTTGTTCTCCATCACGGACGCGCCCTTGCCCTTCACCGTGTCGGCTACAACACATAGGGGGCGGGGGTCGGTGCGCGTCCTGACATCGCGCAGCGCCTCGCGCAGCTCCGGGATACTGTGCCCGTTCACCCGCCTTGTCTCGAAGCCGAACGCGCCCCACCGCGCGTCCATGGGCTCCAGATCCGTCATATTCTCGGTGTAATCGGTCACGCCCATATTGTTGTCGTCGACTATCACCACGAGGTTGCGGAGCCGGTTGTGCGCGGCGAACATTGCAGCCTCCCAGACGGAGCCCTCGCAGCACTCCGCGTCGCCCACCACGCAGAAGGTGAGCCAATCGGCGCGGCGCAGCTTCGCCGCCATAGCGTACCCCGCCGCCATACCGATGCCGATCCCCAGCGCCCCGCCGGTGAAGTCCATACCGGCAAATTTAATGTTGGTGTGGTAGGTTCTCTCGCTCCCCTGGCTCATAATGCCATCGTACTCGTCGTCCGGGATAAATCCCAGGTCGTTAAGAATGGGGTATAACATCACGCTCGCGTGGTTCTTGCTCATCAAAAAGCGGTCACGACCCTCCCAGTCGGGGTCGTCGGGGTGAAAACGCATCACCTCGTAGTAAAGCTCGGCCACGATTTCCGCGCAGGAAAAGGCAGAGCTGGGGTGCCCGTACCCGCCGTTTATGCATAACTTCAGCGTGCGGATTTTAGCCTCCCGCACCTTTTGGCGCAAAGTTTCCTCATCCATATTCCGTACCTCCGAATAATTCGTACATTTTTCTCTTGAGCCCCGCCGTGTCAAGCCCGAACATAGCGTAGAGCGTCGCGGGCCGCGCCATAGGGACGAACCTGTCGTCCACACCCGCCGCGCCATAGCGCGGGGAAAGGCAGTTCTCCGCCAGCACCTCCGCGACGCCCGAGCATAGCCCGCCCACAATATTGTGGTCCTGCGCCGCCAACAGGTACCCCGTTTTCGCGGCGGATATTACGGCGTCTTTATCAAGCGGCTTCAGCGTGTGCATATCGACCACGCGCACGCGTTTGCCCGTCTCCGCGAAGATCTCGTCCGCCGCTGCCACGGCGTACTGTACCACAACGCCGGACGCTATTATGGCGCCGTCGTCGCCTTCCCTGGGCGTCAACGCCCGTCCTATTATGAGAGGGTTTTCTACATAAGAAAGTCCCCCCCCCCCCCGTAAATATCCTCGCTGGGGGCGACGCTGAGCCGCATATAAATCGGCCCGTTGTAGCTCAAGGTGGCCTCCAAAAGCCCCTTTGCGACCGCCGCGTCGCTGGGCTCCAAGACGGTCATGCCGGGAATGGAGCGCATTATCCCGCAGTCCTCTATGGCCCAGTGCGTGGCGCCGGCGAGCCCCCCGGACACGCCGGCGTAGGAACCCACCAACCGCGCGTTAAGCCAGGCGTAGGCTATATCCGTGCGACACTGCTCGCAAGCTCTCATCGAGAGGAATGCCGCCATAGTGAACGCGAAGGGGGTGAACCCCTCGTGCGCGAGCCCCGCCGAGAAGCTCACCAGCGACTGCTCCGCTATACCGACGTTGTAGACGCGGTCGGGGAACCTCTCGAAGAACTCCTCCATCCTGCAGGAGCGGAACAGGTCCGCCGACACCGCCACGACAGAGGGGTCCCTCTCCGCTATGTCCGCCATATGCCGGCCGACGACTTCCCTCGCCCATTGTTTTGCCATTAGCTACGCCACCTCCCCCAAAACTTCTCTCATCGCCCGAGAATATTGCTCCGGGGATAGCTTCCCGGAATGCCACGCGGCGTCGTTTTCCATAAAGCTCACCCCGTGGCCCTTCACCGTGTGGCAAATGAGCACCGTCGGGATGTCCGAGGTTGGCGCGGGCAGGGAATCCAGCGCGGCGACCAGCGCGGGGACGCTGTGCCCGTCCACCTCGACGACGTTCCAGCCGAAGGCGCGGTACTTCTCCCCCACATCGCCGAGGGCGGTCAGCTTGTCCGTGCTCCCGTCCGCCGAGACGCGGTTGCGGTCCACCGCCGCAACAAGGTTGCCAAGCTTCAGATGAACGGCCAACATAGCCGCCTCCCAGACGGAACCCTCGCACTGCTCGCCGTCCCCCATCAGGGTGTAGACCCGCGAGGAGCGATTGCCCTTCCGCCGCAAGCCCTCCGCTATACCGCAGGCTACAGGCAGCCCGTGCCCCAGGCTCCCGGTGGAGACCTCCACATACGGGTTCACAAGCTTGCAGGAGTGCATCGAGAAACGCCCGCCGTCCTCCGCGTACTCCGCGAAAAACTCCTCCCGGCCAAAACAGCCTATGGCCGCCTGATTGAGGCTCATCACCGCCGCCGCGTGCCCCTTGGACAGTACAAAACGGTCGCGGCTCTCGTCGAGAGTGTCGCGCGGATTGTAGCGCATCGCGTACTGCCAAAGCACCGTCATAATCTCCGCCGAGGAGAGGTCGCCGCCTATATGTATCGCTTTACGTGAACAAAGCGTCAACAGGTCCCGCTTGATATCGCGGACCGCCGCCTCAAGCTCCTCCACAGTCTTTTTCAAACTATCATCTCCCCTTTTAAGCGCCGAGCGCTCGCTATTCGTATTCCCCCGCGTGTTCCCGGAACCAGGCGTAAGTCTCCCTCAAGCCCTGTTCGAGGGTGTACGAGGGCTGCCAGCCCATGCCGTACATCTTGTCGGAATTGACGGGGGCGGAGGGCGCGCCGTCCGGCTTGGATGTATCGGTGACTATCCGCCCGGTGTAGCCCACGACGTCGGCAATAGTCTTTGCTAAATCCATAATGGAGACCATATTACCGTGATTACCGATCTTATAGCTGGGGGGGGGGGGGGGGGGGGGGGGGGGGGGGGGGGGGGGGGGGGGGGGGGG
>CAYOSS010000085.1:0-6385 GCA_964406705.1 uncultured Eubacteriales bacterium | reverse complement strand
TAGGAGACGTCCCGCTTGGTGAGGGTCTTGTTGAGCAGCGTCCCCAACACCACAAGAAGCACCGACCCGGCGAAGACGGCTATCGCGATGATCTTGGACGGGCTGCCGGGCTTGGGCTTAAGGAGGGACAGCAGACCCGCCACCACGGCGACCACTATCAGCAGGGGCTTGAGGAAGGAGTAGAGGACCTTGTAAACCTTGAGAGCGGGGTTTAAGCGCAGGGTGTCGTTTCTCACAGCGCGGACCTCCTCTCAGCACGATTAGCGGTATGAGCATACGATATTCTAAAAATCATAGCACACCCACTTATCCTGACTCTTCATAATCAGCCGGGTGACTATGAAGATGACTATGGCGAGGACCCACCCGGCGGCGGAGGCGATGCCGTAACCGTCCACGAAGGTGCGTTCAAAGATCATATTGTAAATGTGCTTGACGACGGTGTCGCTGACCCAGGCATCCTGCCCGAACGGCCACACGGGAGCCGCCCCGGTGCTGCCGCCGCGGGTAAGCATCATCATCATCTCGACCTCCTGCAGCGAGCCCATAATCTTGATGACGAGAATGTACGCCGTAGTGGGCGAGATGGCGGGCCAGGTGATGTCGCGGAACATCTGCCCCGGGGTCGCGCCGTCTATGGAGGCGGCCTCGTAGTAGGTCTTATCCACATTTGAGAGTGCCGCCTGGTACAGGACTATGCACCAACCGAGCCCTTTCCACACCGAAAGGATAGTCGCGCTGAACATAAACAGCCAGGGCGAGGAGACGAGCCACCCGACCGGCTCGAAACCCAGTTTATCCAGCATAGTATTGACCGCGCCGGATTGGAAATCAAGGAGCAGCGTGCGGAAAGCGAGCGTCACCACGACGGTGGAGCAGACGTAGGGGATGAAGAACACCGCCCGGAAAAAGCCCTTGCCGAAGCGCACGCGGTTGAGAAGCACGGAAATCCAGATCGATATCCCCATGCACACCGGGACGTTTATCATATAGACAAGCGTCGAGAAGTAGGAGCCGTAGGTGCGGTTGTCGCGGTTAAGGAGAACCGTGAGGAAATTGCGAAAGCCCACGAACTGCGCCGAACTGAGTTCCGTCGTGTGCAGCTCCGTAAACGAGAGCACCGCCGACGCGACAAGAGGGAACGCGCCGAAAATAAGGAACCCCAACAGCGGGATAAAGGCCATTATCCCGGCGAAAAGCCCGCCCGAGTTCCGGCGCTTCGCCTTTAGCGGTGTCACCGCTGCCTCCATAAGCATCACTCTTTTCCATATACTAAGTTTGGGAAGTCGCCCCCCTCCCCCGCAGCGACGGGGGAGGAGTGGGGCAAAACTACATGCGAATGTTCACAAGAGTGGCGAAGAAGTTTAAGAGGGAAGAAATGGCTTACTCAAAAAATATCTTGTTATCTGAAGAGCACGAATACTTTGAATAGCTCAGCTAATTTGGAAATTAACAGTTCAAAAAAATTGCGGCTAGAGTCAGATTCAGCATCCAAGGGTTTGGAAACATTGTCATTCTCCGGCGTTGTGGAAGCAGGTTCGTCGTCCCCCGTCTTGTAGCTGAACTTCCCGAACCTCGCCGCGCCGTCCTTCGGGATGTAGGACGCGGCGCCGAGCTTAATCTCGCCCGAACCGTAGTGCAGCCAGTCGCCGTCAAGCGGGACGGACAGGGCTTCCTTGCCGTTAAAGCTGATGTAGAGCGTGTTCCCGTCCACCGTGGCGGTGATGACGGTCTTGCCGTCCGCCCAGACGGACGCGCCCTCGGAAAGTGTCTCCACGGTGCCGCCGGCCCAGTTGTTATCCGTAGCGTTGGCCTCGGTGAAGAGCCGCACCTCGCCCGCGGCGTTCGCGAGGACGTAGAGCATATGATTTCCGGCTTTGACGGCGAGCCCGTTCATGGAGGCGGAGCCCGCCGGCGGGGTCACGGTGAAGGTCACGGACTGCCTGCCCGCTACGCCCTTGCCGAGGAGATAGTTGATGCCCGCGTTGTTTTTGCTCGCCAGGGTCGGGATATAGGTGCCGCCGAAATAGTCGTAGACCATATGGGAGGCTTCGGCGCCCGCGACCAGCCCCGACTTATCGGCGTGCGCAGCCGCCGCCTCGCCCGTCTCGTAGACGATGTCGCTCAGGTGGTAGACACCGGGGTACTGAGAATGGTCGGCGGCGTTGTTCTGGTTTGTGTTCCACTGGAAGACGCCGATGCGGTATTTGGTTGTCGCGTTCCAGGCGGCGCAAAGGTCCTCGAGCGGCAGGTGAATGGCGAGGTTTCCGTCGATCCTGAGCTCCAACACCCCGTCGACTATGATCCACTCGAGGGTGCTGGTCTCGCTCGCGCCCTTCCCTAAGAACCTGTGGATCACGTTGCCCTCTTTTATAGCTTTTACATCCCAGCCGTAGTCGTTGGCGACATCGCCTAACTTTCGGAAGCTGTCCTGACTGGTAACACCGTGTTTCCCGAACATAGGCAGATCGGAGCAAGTGCTGCCGTCGATATAAACTCCGCCTCCCCAGCCGGTGTTAAGCCCTTTGTAGATGCCGGGACGGAAACCGTTGTAGTCAAGCAAGACGAGCCTCCCCGTACCGTCCTCGGACTGCAGCGAAATGCCGAAACTGGTGTTGCCCTGCTTAAAGACCTCCCGCAGCTCCTTCACCGTCCACTTGGTGTAGACGTCGGGGGAATAGGCGGCGTCGTCCCGCTCCGCGAGGACAGCAGCCTGATCGCTCTCGGGGTGCATAACGGTGATGTTCTCCGCCAAAGCCCCCTCGAGGCGCATGGTGTTGTCTACCTTCCAATGTTTGATGTTCGCTTCTATCGCGGCGGCGGCGGCGTCGGCGGTGTACTTCTTACCGCCCACGGTGAGGAAGTCCTCCTGAGAGGTAACGCGCTCGCCGTCGAGAATTTTAAGGTCGCTGAACTCCAGCTCGCCCCCCGCGCAATCCCAGACGTTTATTCCGAATTTATAGCTGCTGCCCGCCTTAAACTGCCCGAAATGCAGTTGGGTGAGGTCGGCGGCGAACACAAGGTGCAGCCCGTCCGGGTCGGCGGCGGTGTTGGTCCACATATAAAGGTGATCCCTGTAGACGAGCGCCCGGATCTTCACCGTTGTGCGGGTGGCGTTCGCCGCGGCGAAGGTTGTCACCTCGTTCCAGAAGAGGTTTTTGCCGTTGTTGTCGCTCGTGCCGCCGTATGTGTTATGACCGCCATCGGCCCCCAACTCTCCGGTAAAGTTAGCGAAGCCGCCTTTCACGTCCGGATGCTTGTAATTTATGAACACGCCGTTGCCGTCAAAGCGGAACCTCGTGAAGCCGTCGCCGCCGTCCTTGGCGGCCTTCAGCACCACGCCGAACGGGTTCTTGCCCTCGGGGTGCTTCACGGTAACCGTGGCGTCCAACTGCCAGGCGGTAGAGGTTTTGCCGCCGAGGTATACGGTGAAGTTGCTCTTGCCGTTTTGCCTGATAACGCCCTTCCCGTAATCCACGGTCGCGGCGTTGGGGGAGCTCTCGTTGGAGTCGACCGCTGCGGTGTTGAAATTAAATCCCCACTGCACCGGCTCGGGATCGTTGCTTATTGCTCGGACCGCGTCCGCCGTGCCGAAGGAAATGTCGCTGAAGTACGCCGCGCCGCCGTTGGGGTCCCAAGCGTAGAGGCCCACGGTGACGTCGCCGCCGTTATACCCTCCGAACAGGTCGGCTAACTCCTCGGCGAAAATCTGGTGCCCGCCGAAATAGACGTAGAACCAGCCGTCTTTTACGTATGCGGAGAAGTCGCCGCCGCAGAGATCCTTGCCGCGATACTCGTTGGTGCCTTCCTTATTGTAGAGGTTGCCGCCGATCATACCGCTAATCGCCGCGGCGGGGAGCGTTGTCGGACCGGCGCCGTTCACAGTCCAAGTATGCTGGCGCTGCATACGGTATATGTGGTCAAATTGCGCCACAAACTGGTACGACTGGTCGCCGCAGTCGACGGTCACACCGTACGCGCCGCACGCGTTGGTAATGTCCATCCACTTCAGATGAGCGGCAACGCCCAGGTCCTTGCCGGGCTTGCCGGAAAGGTACGCGTCGGCACCCCTCGAGGCGGGCACATAGCTGCCGGTAAAGCCGTCCCAGCCGAAGAAAGAATTCTTGGAAGTAGCGGCCTCAACGGCGGCTTTGGCCTCGCGGTTGGCGCCGTACTCGGCCTCGACGGCGTCGTCGGTCTCGAGAGCGGTCTCGCTCCAGCTGAGCGGGTCGCCTATAATCTTGCCGTACCAAGTGGAAAGCCCGATCTCGTAGACGGTGCCGTCCGTCCAGGAGGTGTCAAGCTGGGCGAGCTTCATCGAAACGGCGATCTCGCCGTCCACCCGCATATAGAGCCAGCCGTCGATCACGAGGAACTCCAAGACGTGCGAGCCGCCCGTCATCTCTCCTCTTAGCATATTCTGGATGCCGGAAAACATGTGGTCGTTGTGACCGCCGTTATCATTCTGCGCCCAAACGTAACCCACGTTCCCTTTTTGGGACCCGGTGCCGTTTACACCCGCGGGAGAGACGCTGTTAAAGAGGCCCATATTGCCGCCGTCATTCATCCCGGACGCCCACTTAAGGTCGCGCAGCACTATCAGCCCGGAGCCGGAGCAGTGGATCATACGAAGCTGGCCGTTGCCTTTCAGGATAATGCCGAAGTTCGGGTCCTGGCAGCCGGTGGTGGTGACGGTGGTCTTTAAGTACAGCTTGGAGCCGGACTTCTCCAACATCGCGTAGGCGTCCTGGTTAATGCCGGTGGTCTTGTTGACCAAAGCGCCGCGGGAATTGTCGTAGGTGACATATGCCCCGTCGAGGAAGCCCGCCACCGTCACGGAGCCGGAGGCGTACTGCACCGCGTCGCGCGGGTCGGCGACGTTCTTACCGCCCACCTTCCAGAGCACACGCAGCGGCGCGACGTCATTCTCAAAGTAAGAGGAATCCACGGTCGTCCCGTAAACGTGGGAGAAGGTCCGGCTCGGCCTGCCGCTGGCGTAGGTCACCGTAACGTTGCCCCTCGCGCGGTCGTAATAGGCGATCAGGTGCGCTCCCGCCGTGACGCTGCCGTTTGACAGCACCGAGCCGGGGGCTTTCTCATTCAGCACGAAGCCCTCCTTGGCATTCGGGGCGGCGTGCACCTCGGAAAACGCGTAGGCCTTGTAAGCCACGGTCACCCTGTCGCCGTAAGTGCCGAGAGCGGTGAGCGACTCGTAATATGAGTCGACGTAGTAGGTGATCTCCGCGACGTCGTAGTAAATGTCGAGCACGGTGGTGCCGGGCTGCTTCTTGACGGTGGCGGAGAGGACGCTCTTTTCCGTATTGAGGACATAGTTGCCGGGGAGCCGGCGGCGCGCGTCAACCTGCGAGAGGCTGACCTCGCTGCCGGGCTCGCGCTCGTAAACTTCCTCGGTGGAAGTGTAGCCTATGCGGTCCTTATTCTGCGTGAAGTAGCGCACCTTGTAGTTGGAGAGGGTGATTTCGGGCGACTTAACCGTGACGACGCAGGAAAAGCTGTACTTGGCGTCGTCAATCTCGAAATTCGCCTTGACCAGCGTCTCGCCGCCGCTAACGCCCGTGACAAGACCCTCGCCGTTCACGGTGGCTATCGACTCGGTGTCGCTCGTCCACTCGACATCGACTTCGTCGGCCGGTTCCCCGTCGGAAGTGCGGATCAGCCTCAGACGGAAAGTCTCGTCCGCGCCGAGCGCCACATCGTGCTCGTTGAGCGTGAGACCCAGGTCCACCGGGTCGGGAGCGGGTGCCTTATCGCCGCCGCACCCGACGAGCAGGAACACGATCCCCGCGACCGCGAGCAGCCCGCCCAGCGCCGCCAGAAGGATCCGGCGTGTACGCTTTGCCCTTGATTGCTTCGCCATTGTACCATCGACCTTTCTATGATGGAGTTTGTGAACGAACAACGCTGTGTCTATCGTAAGCGGGGGGTTCCCCGCGAAATGCCTGTTTTCCGCGGCGCGGTGGCCGCGGCTTGAGCGGCGGACTCTTCCGCCTCACAGTAGGGGTAGCTGCGGCTCGTGCCGGCAAACTTCCCGGTCGGGGCGACCTACAGATGAGCCGCAACCTCTCCGCGCCGGCGCTCCCCCGGGGCGTCGGAGCAAGCCAACCCGGGACGGGGCAACTTTCCGACGGGCTTCCCGGACGGAGCATCTCACTTCCGGACGGATCCCGGCTTTCCGGCGCCGCTACAGGGGCGTCGGGCTCAGCCGGGCGGCTCCTCCGGGCAACTACCGCGCGGACCGCTCCCCGCTCGCACTCGAGTGACCCCGACATAGGGCGGACGCTCCCCGCGGCGACCCCGCCAGGAACGGGAAACTTTTCGGCAAAACTCCCGGGCGGGGGGGTGCTCCTCCCGGCGCGTCGCTCCG
>CAYOSS010000084.1:0-6876 GCA_964406705.1 uncultured Eubacteriales bacterium | reverse complement strand
TTGAACCTACGACACTTCGGGTATGAACCGAATGCTCTAGCCAACTGAGCTATACCGCCTTGTCAAATGGATATTATACCCGCCGCCGGGGCGTTTGTCAAGAAAAATTTTCCGCTCCCGCGAAAGAGTTGCTGAAGTTACACCCGACAAGCAACCTCGCTTCCCCCCTGTTTGCGATAGCTTTCCCGCCCTGGTTACGCCCGGCGGGATTTTTTGCGCACCGCGGACCAAACTCGCGAGGTCAAACGATTAGGGTGCAGAGGCTAATGTAAAGGCTCCGAGTTAGCCGTTAAAAGCGGATGAGCTAAAAATGTCCCATCTAATGTTGTATAATTATAAGCGTGATTGAAGGGGCGGCCGAAAAATATGAATTACCCCTTCATTAAGTTGTTTATTTCCCGGAGTCCACTATAATTAACGGCACAACCGATCGCGTGCCGCCAAGATATACGCGGCGGGGCCCGCCGTCTGTATTGAAGCCTTCGCGCGAGAGGTCGGAAATAAAAAGAAAGAGGTTTGTTACAATGAGCGCATTCGACAGGATTATCGGGTACACATCCATTAAGAACGAGCTGACGCGGATTGCCGACACCTTGCGAGACGGCGAGGTTTATTCCCGCCTCGGGGTTCACCCCGCTAAGGGGTTGCTGCTCTACGGCGAGCCGGGGGTCGGGAAATCCCTTATGGCGAGCGCGGTTATAGAGGAAAGCGGCCGCAAAACCTTCACCTGCCGCAAGGACCGCCCCAACGGGGATTTCATCAAGGAAATAAAGGCGACGTTTGACCGGGCGGGCGCGGACGCTCCTTCAATAGTATATTTGGATGACCTGGATAAGTTCGCCAACGGGGACGAGCGGCACCCCGACGCCGAGGAATATGTCACAGTGCAGTCCTGCATAGACGAGGTAAAGGAGAAGGACGTGTTTGTCCTCGCCACTGCTAACAATATCAGGTGCCTGCCGGGGTCCTTACGGCGGGCGGGTCGGTTCGACCGAAAAATTGAGGTGAAGGCGCCGCGCGGCGAGGACGCGAAAAAGATTATAACCTACTACCTTAACGGTAAGAAGTGCGTCGGGGAAATGGACATTGGCGTCATTGCGAGGATAATGGGCGGGCGCTCCTGCGCGGAGCTTGAGAGCGTCATAAACGAGGCGGGGCTCATAGCCGGGTACGAACGCAGCGATAAGATCAATATGGACCACTTTATGAGAGCCTGTCTCAGCACCGTGTATGAAGTCGCGACCGGGGGCCGCGGTGACGATGAAGACGACTACGAGGATGACGACAGCGACGGCAAAAGCGATTCATGCGAGCCTTTAGAAAACGTTATCTACCACGAAGTGGGTCACGCCGTGGTGTCGGAGGTGCTCTGCCCCGGGAGCGTGACGCTGATTTCCGCGCACGGCGGCGATGAGGGCCACGTGGGCTTCACCGCCTACTACAACGACCGCACCGCGACGCCGCTTTACTGGACAAAGAGCCGTATTGCGGCGTCATTGGGCGGCGCGGCGGCGGAGGAGTATATTTACGGGCAGTACGGGCTGGGCTGCGACGAGGATTTCAACAAGGCTTTCAGCGACACGGCGGACCTCGTGGAGTCGAGTTGCCTGTACGGGTTCCACCTGTACAACTCCAGATACAGCGTTTCGGAGCACCTGAAGGAGTTGCAGGAGCAGACTATCGCAGGTGAAGTGGAGAAATTCTACCGCAAGGCGAAGGAGATCATCATATATAACGGCGAGTTCTTCGCTAAAATCGCGGAGGAGCTCCGCCGCAAGAGACTGCTCTCCGTGACAGATATCGCCCGTATCAGATCAGCTTGCGCTATTACTCAGGTATCTCTTGATTAACGGGGTGGGGTCGTGGCATGGCCAATATGTTGAGCGGATCCGCCGCGGGCCCGTCTTCAGCTGGCGCGAACGGTTGTATCGCTGTTCGTATCACACCCGGAGTGCGCGGACGTATCGCGGACCTGTCTACACGTGGTGCGCGAGCTTCCAGCGGTTGTAATCCTCCCGCATTGATCTCGCGAGCTTCCTGCGGGCGGATCTGCCGGCTTTGACCTCCCCCGCCGTCGCGTAAACGCCGATCTTGATTTTCTCGGCGGCGACGGGCGCGAAGTTGGGGGCCTCCCCCGCCAACTCCCGCTCGCGCATACGGTAGAATATCCCGGAGAGCCAGAGCCTGTCGTAGCTGAGGCGCATATGCGTTTCAGGCTCCGCGGCGCGGGACGCCTTGCACACCGCCGTGCGCAGAGAGTGCACATCCGGGAAATCGGACCGCACTCCGCGAAGGAGCGTGTCCCCGTCTACGCGGCCGCGCAGGACCAATCCCCCGCCCTTCACGGGGCAGGAAAACGCGTCTAACTTGGCGCAGTTGCGCACAACGGTCAGGGCTTCTCTGTATATCGGATATTCCCTGCCCTTGGAACGGATAATCATATTGTCCAAATCGACGTCGCCGCGCCTGATTGCCAATATTTCCTCCTCCGGCAGACCCGAGAACGCCAGCCAGTGGTAGCAGCGCAACACGCTGTCGGTGGACTGCTCCTCCTCCGGGCGGAAAAGCTTATCGAGGTATTTTTGCAGGTGCAGGGGGCTCGCCACGGTTTGATAGCGGATCTTGCCGAGGCCCGCCTGGTCTATCAGGGTAACTCCGTCTACGGCGCCGGGGTACCGCTCGTCATCGCGGCACCACCTCACGTAATCCCGCAGGACTATGTACATATGCTCCACGCTTTTCGCCCTGAGGCCCGACACCTCGGTGAGAAGCTCGCGCAGATCGTCCGTCCCCCTGGTGCACAGATCCGCGCCCCACTTTTCCTCGAACGGCTCGCACCTGCCGAACATCGTCTCGATGACCTTGATGTGGTTCTCGCTCGTGGTGTACTGACTGATGAACTTGCGTTTAAGCTCGCTGTTGTACATAATTATAAACCTCGTTTCTCTTGGATTTAAGCCTATTATACCACACTTTCCCGCGGTTGTAAATACCAATTTTTGAAAATTTTGCCCCATACCCCGTAAAATTAAAATTTCCTTAACACATTCACGCGATTTGTGCTATAATATAATGAGAGGTTTCGCGGGCAAGCCCGGGAAGCCCTTACCTATCGCTTATTCGGAGGTGCGAGATGAAAGAGGACGACATCTATCGGGAAACGGACTTTGCCGACGATGACGACTTCGACTTTGACCAAAAAGACTACCGCAAGGAGTTCGCCGAAAGCAAACGCCGCGCCAAAAAGGCCCGTAAGAGCGGCAAGACCGTTAAGCGGCGGGACGCCAAAAAGGAAAAGAAGCGCAAACGGTTCTGGCCGGTGTTCGGGCGGGTGATGCTTTCCCTCTTTTTAGTGGGTTTAATCACGGTATTCCTGGTAGTCGGCTCGGTGATGATTTACGCGTTCAACTTTGTGGACGCGGAGATGGCTGAGGACCTTGAGAACCTCTCTATGAATTTCACCACCACGGTTTACGTGAAGAACGAGACTTCCGGCGAGTGGGAGGAGTACCAGAGGCTGCATTCGGGCGGGGAAAACCGCATCTGGGTGCCGCTCGAGGAGATCCCGGAGGACCTCCAGCACGCGTTCATCGCCATAGAGGATAAGCGTTTCTTAGACCACAACGGGGTGGACTGGAAGCGCACGTTCTCCGCTTTCCTCAATATGTTTATGCACTTCTACGACACCGAGCAGGGCGGCTCCACTATTACGCAGCAGCTGGTTAAGAACCTCACCGGGGACAAGAACAAGGACGCTATGCGGAAAATCCGCGAGATAATGAGGGCACGCTACTTAGAGGAGAAGTTCCCCAAGGACACGATACTGGAGTGCTACCTAAATATTGTGGGCTTCGCTAACGGGATCAGCGGGGTTGAGGTCGCGTCAAACTACTACTTCGACAAAAAGACGAGCGAGCTGAACCTCACCGAGTGCGCGGCTTTGGCTGCTATGGCAAAGGAGCCGGAGCGTTACCGCCCCGATAAGAACCCCGAGCAAAACGCGGAGCGCCGGGGCACCGTTCTCCGAGAGATGCTCGATCAAGGCTACATCACCGAGGAGGAGTACGAGTCCGCCAAAGCCGCGACTTTGACGGTTACGGCGTCGAAGGACAGCATTAAAGAGGCCGAGATCAACTCCTACTTCATCGACACACTGATAGACGACGTCATACACGACCTCTCGGTTACCTACAACTACGACGAAACTTACGCATCCAAGAATTTCTACAACGGCGGCTACAAGATTTACTGCACTCTGATCCCCAGCATACAGAGCACCATAGAGAAGTATTACAAGAATCCCCAATACTTCACCGAGACGCAGGTCTACAACGGGCAAACCTACCCCATTCAGTCCTCCTTCACCATCACGGATTACGAGGGGCACGTGGTTGGCATTGTCGGCGGGCAGGGTGAGAAAACCGTCAACCGCGGCACTAACCGCGCCACGGACGGCTACAATCAGCCCGGCTCCACCATTAAGCCCCTCTCGGCCTACGCTCCCGCGCTCGAGGACAACACTATTACTTACTCCTCGTTTTTGGAGGATAAGCAGAAGTTCAGGGTCGACGGCAAGCTCTGGCCCTCCAACTGGTACGGCGGCACATACGGGAACGTTATGGCTTTCAAAGCGCTGGAGCACTCCTGCAACACTATCCCGGTGAACTTGGTCAACGACATAGGCGTCCAAAAGTCATTTACTTTCCTACACGATACGGTCGGATACACCGGCTTCGACGAGGAGAAGGATATGAACTTGGCGGCGCTGGGGCTTGGCGGCTGCTACAGGGGAGTCACCACGCGGCAGGCGGCGGCGGCGTTCTCGATTTTCGGCAACCTGGGCAAGTACTACTCCCCCACCACCTACCTCACCGTGACGGATCAGTTGGGTAAGAACGTGATCCTCACCAACGAGGACCGCTCCCCCGTTCCCGCGCTCAGCGAGGATACCGCCTGCATAATGAACCATATGCTGCAAAACGTCATTTACGGCTCGTCCGGGACGGGCGGCGCGGGCGCCTCCTACAGCCGCACTATGAAGGCCTACGCCAAGACGGGTACCAGTAACGACGAATACGATAACTGGTTCGTGGGCGGCTCACCCTATTATGTGGGCGCGTGCTGGTACGGGTTCGACTACAACGGCAAGGTCCGCAACAGCGGCACGGCGGGCATCCTTTGGTCGCGGATTATGAGGGAAATCCACCAGGACCTCCCCGCTAAAGAGTTCCTTGAGAGCGACTACGTGACCAGGCGCCGCTACTGCACCTCCACGGGCATGGTCGCGACTACTAGGTGCTATTCCACCGGGATTGGCTACTACAAGACGAGCTACCTCCCCGCCTGCACGCGTCACGGCGGCAACCTGGCGGCTTCTCTCGACCCGCCCAAGAAGAACACTTCTTCATCGAGTACCACCTCCTCGCGGTAATCCCCCGGCAGCCCGCGACAAGCCGCCTTTCCATTTCGGGGCGGCTTTTTCCCGTTAAAAATTACTTACCGTTCCGGTGTGGCTTTTCCCGTTAAAAATTAAAGGTTTATTAACAAATATAGCACTCACACGCTGTATAATTGTACCCACGAATAACAGGGAGGCGCGGTATGCTCTCACTAAAAAATATCACCAAGAATTACCTTACGTCCGACACGTTCGTCCCGGCGCTGCGGGGGATAAACCTCTCGTTCCGGCAAAGCGAGTTTGTCGCGATATTGGGGCCCTCCGGCTGCGGCAAGACGACGCTGCTGAACATCATCGGCGGGCTCGACCACTATTCCTCCGGCGACCTCACCATTAACGGGCGCTCCACCAAATCCTACTCCGACCGCGATTGGGACAACTACCGCAACCACTCGGTGGGCTTTGTTTTTCAGAGCTACAACCTTATCCCTCATCAGTCCGTGCTATCCAACGTGGAGTTGGCGCTGACTCTTTCCGGGGTGTCCAAATCCGAGCGCCGAGCGAGGGCGGTGGAGGCTCTCAAAAAAGTGGGGCTGGGCGAGCAAATCCACAAGAAGCCCAACCAGATGTCGGGCGGGCAGATGCAGCGCGTCGCCATAGCGAGGGCCCTCGTGAATAACCCCGATATACTTTTGGCGGACGAGCCCACCGGCGCGCTCGATTCGGAGACGAGCATTCAGATTATGGAGATCCTCAAGGAGATTTCCAAGGACCGCCTCATCATAATGGTGACTCACAACCCAGATCTCGCCGAGACTTACGCGTCCCGCACCATACGCCTGCTTGACGGGCGGGTGCAGTCTGATTCCAACCCCTACGAGGAGCCGGCTACTCCCGAGCCGAGGCGTCCCTCCCCCGTGCGCAAGAAGAAGACCTCTATGTCCTTCCTCACCGCGCTGTCCCTTTCTTTTAACAACCTTCTTACCAAAAAGACCCGCACCATTATGGTAAGCTTCGCCGGGTCAATAGGCATTATCGGCATCGCGCTGATTTTATCGGTCTCCAACGGCGTGCAAGCCTACATTGACCGCGTCCAGCAGGACACGATGGCCGGGTATCCCATCGAACTGCAATCCGAAACGCCGGATATGTCCGCTATGATTGCCGAGCTTATGGAGGAAAACTCGGGCGGTTCGGACCACGAGGCGGGCAAGGTGTACGTGAACCCCGTCATAGAGGATCTGATGTCGTCGTTCAGCGATATCCAGACCAGTAAAAACAACCTTGCCGCGTTCAAGAAGTTCCTGCAAAAGGATAAGAACATCAAAAAATACACCTCGGCGGTGCAGTACGGCTATAATTTCAGCCTGGGCGTATATACCAAGGATTCCACGGGAGCTATAGTCAAGAGCGACGCCAACGAGCTTCTGCGCGGTATGCTCCTCGGAAACGAGGGGGACAGCGGCTTCCTGCAACAG
>CAYOSS010000083.1:0-6925 GCA_964406705.1 uncultured Eubacteriales bacterium | reverse complement strand
TGCCGGGATGAAGCCTTCGCTGTTTCGCCCACCGGACGCGCTCGGCTTCATTCCCGCGCAGCGAGCAGTAGCCCCCCGCCGCCGGGCGAAGCCTTCCCCGCGCAGCGGGAAGAAATCCCCGCCGCCGGACGCAGCTGGAGCAAGCTCCCGGCACCGCCGGGCTATCCGCGACGCGAAAAACCTTCAAATCCCCCTTGACACCGACGCCCGGGCGCGGTACAATATAAGTATCTTTCGCGCGAGATTAAATCGCGCGCGAGCAATATAAAAAGGAGGGTCAACTGTGAACGTTTACGATTTCACCGTGAAGGCGATGGGCGGCGGCGAGGTGCCGCTCTCTGACTACCGGGGCAAGGTGCTGCTGATAGTCAACACCGCGACGGGGTGCGGCTTCACCCCGCAGTACAAGGACCTTCAGGCGCTCTACGAGGAGCACGCCGCCGACGGGCTCGAGATCCTCGACTTCCCCTGCAACCAGTTTATGGGCCAGGCGCCCGGCACCGACGAGGAGATCCGCGACTTTTGCGGGAGCCGCTACGGGGTGACCTTCCCGCAGTTTTCCAAGGTGGAGGTGAACGGAGAGAATGCCATTCCCCTTTACAAGTACTTAACCTCCAGCACCTCGTTCGGGGGCTTTAAGGGCGCGATGAGCCTCGTGCTGAAGCCCGTCGTCAAGAAGATGGATAAGGATTACAAGAACAACGGCAATATAAAGTGGAACTTCACCAAGTTCCTCATCACACGCGAGGGGGAAATCGCCGCCCGCTTCGAGCCCACGGACGCCATGGACGACGTCAAAGCGGCGGTGGAGAAGCTCCTGTAGCGGCCGCGCGGCGGGGTCGGGGCGCTCCGCGGTTATATAGATCGGGGGTACCTCGCGGCCATATACCGGGGTATCTCGCGGCATATACCGGGGGTGCCCCGCGGCGCGTATTTCGGGTGCGTCTCACGGCATATAATCGGGTGTATCTCACAGTATGAAAAGGAGTATTATTATGACGATAGAAGTGCGCTACCATTCGCGCGGGGGGAAGACCAAGCGGCTGGCGGAGGCGGTCGCGGCGGCGGCCGGGGTCACCGCGAAGCCGGTCTCGGCGAAGCTGCCGGGCAGTACCGACCTGCTGTTCCTCTGCACCGCTCCCTACGCGTTCGACGTCGACCCCGAGGTTAAGGCTTTTATAAAGGGAATCGGCGTCCACGTGAGCGCGGCGGCGACGGTGCTGTCTTCCGCCGCGGTAAAATCCATTCATAAGTATGTGACGCCGCTCTTCCGCGAAAAGCACATCGCCTTGCTGCCGCAGGAGTTCTCCTGCCGTGGGGAGTTCCTGTTCCTGCACAAGGGCCGCCCGAACGCGGACGACCTCGAGGCGGCGGCGGAGTTCGCCCGGAAGGTTATAGCGGAGGAGGGGAGCACACTATAGAGGCGTTCGACCCGCTGAGGCTCTCCAATCAGCTGTGTTTCCCGCTCTACGTCTGCGCCAAGGAGATAGTGAGGGCGTACACGCCGTACCTCTCGCGGCTGAATCTCACTTACACGCAGTACATCGCTATGATGGTTATGTGGGAGAGGGAGCGGGTGCTGCTAAAAGAGGCGGGCGAGGAGCTGCGCCTGGATTCCAGCACCCTCACCCCGGTGTTCAAGAGGTTGGAGGAGAAGGGGTTTGTCGCCCGCTCCCGCTCCGAAGACGACGGGAGGGACGTCGTGCTGACTCTTACCGACTCCGGGCGCGAACTCCGGGAGAAGGCTCTCCGGGTCCCCGAGAGGCTGGCCGCCTGCGTGAGGCTCTCCCCCGAGGAGGCGGGGGCGCTCTACGCCGTTCTCTACAAGCTTATGGCGAACCTGCGCGGCGTGGGGAGCGGGTCACCCGAGAGCGCGGGGAACGGGCCACCCGAGGGCGCCGGAATGGGGGTATCCAAGGGCACGTGGAACAAGGTGCCCGAAAACACGGGGAACAGGGCGCCCGAAAACGCGCTGAGTGGGATATCCGAGGTCGCGGGAAACAGGGCGCCCGAGAGAGTGGGGAATGGGCCACCCGAGGGCGCCGGTAGCGGGGGGGCATTCCTGATGGGGCGGACTGAGCGGCGGCTCTACAGTGTGACTTTTCTACCCGAGCACCGGTCCCCTATAGCGCGGCTCCCCCCGGGCGGTGTGGGGTCCGCGTATGCCGCCCCATAGAGCGGCTCATTCCCGCACGGCGGGGCGGGCTCCCCCTAAAGCGTGACTTTTTCCCAGGGGGCGGGCTCCCAAAGCGCAACCCCCCCGTAGCCTCGCGGCAATCCTGCCCGTCCCTTAAGGGGGGCGGGTTCTTTATAACGCGG
This sequence comes from uncultured Eubacteriales bacterium, assembly GCA_964406705.1. GTDB lineage: Bacteria > Bacillota > Clostridia > Oscillospirales > Acutalibacteraceae > CAZRRV01. Next base: position 4,606 of record CAYOSS010000083.1, on the reverse strand, counting down.
CCTTTCCACCCGGCGCGGGCTTCCTGAGGTGTGGCTTCCTCCGAGCACGGGTCCCCTAAAGCGCGGCTTCCCCTGGGCGCGGGTTCCCCAAGTGCGAACTTTCTCCGGGGGCAGCCTCGCGGCAATCCCGCCCTGGCGCGGCGCCCCCGGCTGGTCCGGGTTACCCGCCGGGCGGGCGGGGGTTTGCGCGCCGCACCGGCGAAGCGGCTTTCCTCCTGCGGCGGCGCAGTTCGGATAGAGGGGCGGTTCCCCGACGTCCCGCCGTGTCGATGAGTAGGCGCCCCTTTTTTTGAGCAGGGCGGGTTCTCAAAGTGCAACCCCCCTCCGTAGCCTCGCGGCAATCCTGCCCGTCCCTTAACGGGACGGGTTCTTTATAACGTGGGCTTTCCACCCGGCGCGGGCTTCCTGAGGTGTGACTTTCCCCGAGCATCGGTCCCCTATAGTGCGAACTTTCCCCGGGGGCAGTCTCGCGGCAATCCCGCCTGTCCCTTAAGGGAGTGGGTTCTTTATGGAGTGATCTTTCTTCCCAGAGCGCGGGCTTCCTGAGGTGTGACTTTCCCCCGAGCGCGGGTCCCTTATAGCGTGGCTTTCCCCGAGTGCCGGTCCCCTATAGCGCGAACTTTCTCCGGGGGCAGCCTCGCGGCAATCCCGCCCTGGCGCGGCGCCCCCGGCTGGTCCGGGTTACCCGCCGGGCGGGCGGGGGTTTGCGCGCCGCACCGGCGAAGCGGCTTTCCTCCTGCGGCGGCGCAGTTCGGATAGAGGGGCGGTTCCCCCGACGTCCCGCCGTGCCGATGAGCAGGCGCCCCTTTTTCGGCAGGGCGGGTCCTCAAAGTGCAACCCCCCCCCGTAGTCTCGCGGCAATCCTGCCGTCCCTTAAGGGGACGGGTTCTTTATAACGCGGGTTTCCCGCCCGGCGCGGGCTTCCTGAGGTGTGACTTTCCCCCGAGCGCCGGTCCCCTATAGTGTGACTTTCCCCCGAGCGCGGGTCCCTTATAGCGTGGCTTTCCCCGAGTGCCGGTCCCCTATAGCGCGAACTTTCCCCGGGGGTAGCATCGCGGCAATCCCGCCCTGGCGCGGCGCCCCCGGTTGGTCCGGGTTACCCGCCGGGCGGGCGGGGGTTTTGCGCCGTCCCGGCGAAGCGGTCTTGCTCGGGGGTTCTGCGCGCCGCCTCTTGGAGCGGCTCATTCCCACGCGGCGGGGCGGGCTCCTCCTATAGCGTGACCTTTTCCCCCGGCGCGAGGGGGCGCACGTTCACATCGGGGAAGCGCGAGCGGGCGAGGGAGAGAAACTCATCCAAATCCGCCCCGTTGACGTCGTACAAATCGTAGTGCCCGGGGACCAGCATCCCCGCGCCGGCGTCCCGGGCGAGCGTGAGGGCCTCCTCCCCCGTAAAGCAGCCTATGATGTTCTGCACCTTGGTGCGGTAGTCGTCCCGCCCGTTGATGGGCGCGAGAAGGGCGGCGCAGTTCCCGACGCGCGCGGCGAGCTCCGGGTAGGGGCAGCAGTCCCCGGTGTGGCAGACGGTCTTGCCGTCGAGGGTGACCCGGTAGCCCACCTCCGCGTACCCGCCGGGGCAGGGGTGAAGCTCCTCGTGCGCGGCGGGGAACGGGGTGACCGTAACCGTGCCGCCGTAAAAGAAATATTCTTCCCTCGCGGAGACCGCTTCGACCCTTTTCTCCGGGGCGCCGTACTTAAGGAGCAGCTTCGCGGCGGGCGGCGGGGCGAGAAACCGCGCCTTGTCGTTCACCCGGAGCAGCCCCTCCACGGTGTAGGGGTCCGTGTGATCGAAGTGCTCGTGGGTGAAGAGGGCGAAGTCCACGAAATCAAGCTCGTCCGGGCTTATCGGAGGGGCGTAGTTTCTCTGCCAGCGGGTGAGGCTGTCCGAGCAGTTGCGGTCCACGTAGTCGCTTAAGTACCCGTCAATCATCAGCCATTTGCCCGCCCCGTGGAGGAAAAATCCCATTTGACCCGCCGCGTATACGGCGGTTTCTTCCCGCGGCGCGGCGAGCATAGCGTCTCTCATCTTACTCATAACGCAAACCTCCCGAAAAATCTTATTGACTATTTTAACATAGCGTGATAGAATAGTCAACAGAGAAATTCACCCCGGGGTCCGCGCCGGGCGGTGTGACGGCGGAACAGCCGGCGGGGAAAACCTGCCCGGAGCCACACGCCGGGCGGCGTGCCGGCGGATCGGTTAACGGGGGAACCCGCCCGGGGGCAACGAGCCGGGCAACGCGAAAGGAGCGGGGTCGGTATGCCGCGAAAGTGCAGGAGCGTCCGGGATATGCGGCGGGGCAACGCCGCGGGTATGTTCTCCCTGATACGCGATAACCCCGGGATCACCCGCCGGGAGATCGAACGGGCGACCGGGCTCAGCTGGGGCGCGGTGTCGGGGCTGTGCTCCCTGCTGTTGGAGCGGGGGTACGTCACCGAGAGCAAGGACGGCGGGCACACGGGGGCGGGGAGAGTTCCCTCGAGGCTGTACGCGGACGGCGAGCGGCACTGCGTCTTGGGGGTGGACGTCAACGGCTCGGGGCTGGGCGCGGCGGTGTACTCTCTCGCGGGTGAGGTGCTGGCGGAGTACGAGGGAAGCGCCGATTTCGGCGGCGTTGACGAGTGTATCGGCGGCATTACCGGGTGGGTGAGCGGCATTATTTCGGCGAACCGGGGAAGGACATTCGGCGCGCTCGGGGTCGCTATGCAGGGCGAGGTGGACCCGGGGGCGGGGGTGTCGCGCGTTTTCCCCCCGGTGGAGGGCTGGCGGGACGTCCCGCTGGCGGGGATTTTGAAGGAAGCCCTGGGGCTGCCCGTCTATCTCGCGCATGACCCCGACTGCGTGCTCTACGCTTACTCCGGGAGCCATTCCCTGCCGGACGCGCTGCTGCTGCGGGCCGACAGCGGGGTCGGTATGTCGGTGATGAGGGGCGGGCGGCTCTATTCCGAGCCCGGGACCCTCGAAATCGGGCACACCTGCGTAAAGCCCAGAGGGCCGCGCTGCCGCTGCGGGAAGCGCGGGTGCCTTGAGATGTACGCGAGCGAGCGGGGGATAGCCGCCCTCTCCGGGAAACCCTACCCCGATGTGGAGCGCCTGGCGGCGGCGGGGGACCGCGGCGCGGAGCGACTTTTCCTTTCGGCGGGGAAACTGTTGGCGGTATCCGCCGCGAACGCCGCCACCCTCTTTGGGGTGAGGGATATACTGCTTTACGGCGGGCTTTGGGGCGCGGCGGGCGGCGCCGTGCTCCGACGGTTCAGGGAGACGCTGCGGGGCATATCCGGGGAGTACACGGCCACGGTGCTGCCCCCCGGCGGGGCTGCTCTCGGCGCGGCAATCCTCGCGCTCCGAAGCGAGCTGGGGGCGGAGTTATAGCCCGGCGGCTATAGGCCGAGGCTTGGGGGAGCTTTTAGCGCTTCGAGGATAGCACGGTGTTATCGGAAGTTTTGGCTCCGCCGGGTTAGGGGAAGCCGGTCCGGCTGCGCGGGGGCAGCTTTTTGGGGCCGGGGGGCTCGGCTCTGGCTCCGCCCGGGTCCGGGGGGCCGGTTCTCGCTGCGCGAGGGTAGCTAATTTATTTCCCCGGCTATGCTGGGGGAACGATGTCCGTTTTTTTCTCCCAACCGGTGGCGCGGCTGTTCCCGCTGCCTTTGGGTCCGCCCGTCCCCCTTGCTTTCTTCTCGCTGCGCGATGGTAGCCCGAAGGGTCCCGCCAGCTCTGGCATGCCTGTTATGGCGAGCTTCTCCCGCTTCGCGGGATAGCTTTCTAATTTTTCCCAGCTGGGCTGGGGAACGTTGTCCGCTTTTCTCTCGCGGCCGATGGGCGCGGCAGCCCCCCTGCCTTTAGCGTCACTCGTCCCTGGGAACTTCTTCTCGCTAACGCGAGGTTAGCTTTCCAATCTTTCCCAGCTGGGCTGGGGAACGATGTCCGCTTTTCTTCTCTTCGCCGACGGCGCGGCTGAAAGAAGAAAAGCGGACAGAAAAGAAGTTCAGCGCGCCGGCTTATTCCAACGCCGAATACTGAGAGGTTATGGGGTAGCCGCCACCTGTGCAGCGGCTCTTGCGGTCGCTAACGCGGGGATAGCCCGGAGATCCCGCCGGCGCCGGCTCCGGGACCCTACCGTATTCATTCCCGGCTCGCAGAGTCGGATGCAAAAGGCTCGGTGGTCAGTGCGGGCTTGCCGCTATCGAATGCGGCTCGGTTCTTATGGGGCAGCTTTTTGCTTAGTGGTTGGAGTGGGCTCGCAGATATGCAGAGAACCTCCCTTCCCGTATGGGGTAGCTACCGCGCTACTCGGTAGGCGGAGCGGAGTCAAGAATGCCCCGGCGACACCGAGCTACCCCGTGAACTGCCGTATCTCCGGTAACGGGGTGGAGCCGGAATTGCCGATAACCGCCGGGCTATCCCCTGAACCGGCGCACTCCCGGCGTGGGGGCAACCTGTCGTCGCCGGGCTACCCCATGCGCCGCCGAACCTCCGGGCCTCCTGGCAGGGCCCCCTGTACACCCGCGAGCCTTCCCGAACCGGCAGACAAAAGCTACCCGGAAGCGCCGAGCTTCGAACGATAGCTGCGAGCTTGCCCCAACCTGCGAGCCTTTTGCATCCGACTCTGCG
>CAYOSS010000082.1:0-7062 GCA_964406705.1 uncultured Eubacteriales bacterium | reverse complement strand
TTGCGCTCGCTGACGCGGAGAAAGCCCGGGGATTCCGCCGGCGCCGGCTCCGGGACCCCGCCGGGGTCATTCCGGGCTTACCGAGGCCGGTACAAAAGGCTCGCAGGTTCGGGCAAGCTCGCCGCTATCGATTAGGGACTGGCGATTCCGGGTAGCTTTTGTCTGCAGGTTCGGGGCGGCTCGCGGGTGTGCGGGGGGCCTGCCGGGGGAGCCCGGGGTTCGCCGGCACGAGGGTAGCCCGACGGAGACCAGCAATCCTCACCCCGGGGGGGGGGTGCGGTGGTTTATAGGATAGCCCGGCGATGACTGACAGCCCCTGTTTCGGGAGCGCTGCGGCTCACAGAACAGCCTGGCGGTTATCGGCGGCTCTGGCTCCGCCCTGCCCGCCGGGAGCACACCAGGTCACCTCATACGGGAGTAAAGCTTCCTGCATATCTGCAAATCTACCCCGACCGATAAGCAAAAAGCTGCCCCACAAGAACCGAGCCCAAATCGACAGCGGCGAGCCGCCCCCTAACCTGCGAGCCTTTGTACCGGGCTCGGTAAGCCCGGAATGACCCCGGCGGGGTCCCGGAGCCGGCGTTGGCGGGACCACTGCACCAACCTCGTAGGCACAAGGGTAGCGGAGAAGAGGCAGCTACCCCCAGATCACCCGGCGAATGGCGTTCGAGTAAGCCGGTCCGCCTGAACTTCTTTTCTGTCCGCTTTTCTTCTTTCTGCCGGACCGTTCCGGCGCAGAGAAGAAAAGCGGACAAACGTTTCCCCAGCCCAGCTGGGGGAATAAATTGGCTACCCTCGCGTCAGCGAGAAGAAAGCAACGGGGACAGGCGGAGCCGGAGATGGTGGAACCGCCGCGCCCGTCGGCCGAGAGAGAAAAGCGGACACGCCGCCCAGCCCAGCCGGGAATGAAGCCGAGCGCGTCCGGTGGACGAAACAGCGAAGGCTCCATCCCGGCAGCGGTCGGCGAGGAGCCGCGCCGGGGGTGTGCGACGAGCCGGGCACCGCAAGGTGGGCAAAAGACTCCCAAGCGCTGAAAGCCCTCAGTCATCACAGCCTACTCCGCGCAGCGAGAAGCAACCCCCGGACCCGGGCGGAGCCAGCCAACCCCCCGTACCATAAAGCCCCCCCGCGCGGCGGGAAAAGCCCCCGCCCCCCGGAGCCGCCGGTTACCCTTCCAATAACTCCCCGAGCGCGGTGTGGCGCCGCCTCCTGCTCCCGGCGGCGACCATCTCCCGGAGTTGCCCCGCGTCGCCCACTATGACGAGCCGCTCCCGGGCGCGGGTTATCGCGGTGTACAGCAAATTCCGGTACAGCAGCTTCTTCGGCACCTCCGAGATGACCAGCACCACACAGGGGAACTCGCACCCCTGGCTCTTGTGCACCGTCACGGCGTAGGCGAGCTCGAGCTGCGGTATATCCTCCTCGGTGAAGAGCGCTATTTTGTCGTCGAAGCGCGCCCGGAGCTCCCCGCGCCCCGCGTCAACCTCCGCCACGACGCCTATTTCGCCGTTGAACACCCCCGCCCCCTCCTCGCCGGAGTCGGTCACCCAGGTGATGTTGTAGTTGTTGCGGGTCATCATAACCTTGTCGCCGAGGCGAAGGATGACCCCGTTCCCGGTGACGGAGGGTGTCGAGGGGTCGCCGTTAAGCCGCGCCTGTAAAGCCGCGTTGAGGGCGCCCGTTCCGCAGGGGGTGATGCGCGCGGGGCTTATTACCTGTATATCGGTTTCGGGAGAGTAGCCGTAGGCGGCGGGCAGGCGCGTGGCGCAAAGCTCCGTCACCGTCCCGGGGACCGCCCCCGCCGCCGCGGGCAGGAAGAAGAAATCCTCCGCGCCGCGAAGGTCCGGCAATTCGCCCGAAATCACCCGGTGAGCTCCCGTCACTATCCGGCTTTTCTCCGCCTGGCGGAATATCTCGGTCAGCCGCACGGAGGGGACGGCCCCGCTCGCCAAAAGGTCCCGCAGGACATCCCCCGCGCCGACGCTCGGCAGCTGGTCCGCGTCCCCCACCAGGATCAGCCGGCAGCCCAGCGGGAGAGCTTTCAGCAGGGCGTCAAACAGCGGCGCGTCCACCATCGACATCTCGTCGACAATGAGCGCGTCGCAGGAAAGGGGATTGCTCTCGTCGCGCCCGAAGTACGGCTCCTCCCCGTCCTCGCCGGGGGCTCCCTCCAACAGGCGGTGGATCGTAACCGCTTCCGCCCCGCAGAGGGACTGCATCCGTTTAGCGGCGCGTCCGGTGGGGGCCGCGAGCTTCACTTTTAACCCCCGGCTGCGCAGCAGCTTGATCACCGCGTTGACGGCGGTGGTTTTTCCCGTGCCGGGCCCCCCGGTGAGGACGCACACCCCTCCCTCGAGGGAGAGCCTTATAGCTTCTTTCTGCTTCTCTGCGTAGGTAATGCCCTCCCCGGCTTCTATGGCGGATATTTCCGCGTCGCCGGCGGGCCGCTCGGGGGAGACGGACGCGAGGAACACTTTTATTCTCGCGGCGATGTCCCTCTCGAGGTCGTCGTACTCCCAGAGGGCGAGGTAACGACCGGGGTTTTCCCCGCTCGTCTCGGTTCCGGCGCGCCCGCCGCCCTCCTCGGCTCCCCCGCTCTCGCCGCGCTTCCCGCCTTCTTCGCTTTTTCCGATTTCCCGGCGATTTACATTCCCGCCGCTTTCTCCGTTTTTGCCGCGTTCTCCGCTCTCGCCGTTCGCCCTGTTCGCTCCGTTATTCTCGCCGCCCGCTCTGTCCGCTCCGCCGATCTCGCCGATTATCCCGGTTTTGCCGCGTCTTTCACTCTCACCGCTCGCCCTGTTCGCGTTGTTGTACTCGCCGTTCTCACTGTTCGGGTCGCCATTCCCGCTTTTCGCGTTCGCCCGGGTTTCCCCGGCTCCCCCGCGCTCCCCGCTCCCGTTGCTTTCCCAACGCTTCTCGGGTTTGCCGCTTTCGCCGGTTCCGCCGCTTTTCTCGCTCTCGCCGTTCGCCCGGGTTCCCCAGGTTCCCCCGCGCTCCCCGCTTTTCCCGCTTCGGGCGAGACGGCGCTCCGCGAGCAGTTCCGCCGCCGCCGCGGGGTATTCCTCTCCGCCGCCCCGGGTGAGCCTTGCCGCTTCTTCAAACAGGGCCTTTTCCGGCAGACGGGTGTGCCCTTCCGCGAGGGCGCCGCGCAGTACGTACAGCAGCGCCCCCCGGTAGCGTTCGGCGCCCGGCGGGGCCCCCTTCATTGCCTCCGCCATACCGTCCACGAGGTGAAAATCAAGACCTATATCCCCCTCGCAGAGCCTGTAGGGGTTCTCCCGGGCGGCGGCGACCGCCCCGTCCCCGAGGCGCTCGAATATCCTCATAGACTGCCCCGCCTCGAGCCCGAACTCCGCGAAGTAGGAGATCACGTCCCCCAGCGATTTGCCCTTGCGGAACTCCTCGCCCAGAGCCTCCGCTTTCGCCCTGCTTATCCCGCTTATCTCGCACAGACGCTGCGGCTCCTCCGAGAGGACGCGCATAGTGTCCTTCCCGAAGCGGCGGACTATCTTGGCGGCGGTGGCGGGGCCTATCCCCTTGACCGCCCCCCGGCTGAGGTACCTCAGTATCGCCCCTTCCGTGCGGGGGAGGACTTTCGCGTATCCCGCGACCTTGAACTGCCGCCCGTAGGACTTGTGGGTGACGTACTGCCCGCGCAGCTCCAGCGTTTCCCCGGGGGAGACGTCCGGCATAATTCCCACGGCGGTGAACCGGGTTTTCCCGTCCCGGCAGCACGCCACGGTGAAGCCGGTCCTGTCGCCTCGGTAGGTGATAAACTCCACAGTCGCCTCGACCTTCTCGGTCGGGACCTCGCGCGCCGCCACTAACTCAGCACCACGACTGTCGTGTAGGTGCCTATCTGCCAGACGCGGTCGGAGGTGGCGCACTTTATGGTGACGGTAATGGTGTACTGCCCCGCCGCTTTGCCGGTAAGATCCACCTCGGCGTAGAGGTTAGCCGCCGTGAGCCGCCCCATCACCGCCGAGGGACCCATCACCCGCACGTTGCGTATCGGGGTGAACCGGGATATCCCGAGCCCGCCGCCGTTGATCCCCCGGCACTCGGTGACGGTGAAGGTGCGCTCCCTGTAGCCGGAGAGGTTGACCCGCACGGTGACCGCGTTGATGTTTTCAGCTAACTTCACCCCGTTCGGCAGCGCCAGCGCGACGGTGAAGGTGTTGTTCCCCGCGCTTAAAGTGTAGAAATCTATCGGCGCGGTCTTGACCTCGCTCAGCGCGTCTATGGTCTCCGGCGTCCCCTTGACGCTGACTTCCGCCTCGTCTATGGTGTAGGGAATGGACTCGCTCGCGAAGCCCGCCGGGGTGTTCACGAACTGCGGGACAATCTTCACTTTCTTTTGCTTATATATAGGTACGGAAATCTTGACCGTCCCGGAGCTTAGGGTGAAGAGCGAGAGATCCATCTCCTCGCCGTTCTCGTCTATCAGCACTATCCTCGCGTCGTAGCTGGTGGTCTTGGAGAGTGTCGCGTTGACGTCCGCCACGGCCCTCACGGCGGCTATCCGCTCGATGTAGCTCCGCGGCCCGCGCACGGTGACGCTCGCGTCCTCGGAATTGGTGACCACCGGGGTGTCCACTATCAGCCCCTCGACCGCCGAAGCGCCGTTCGCCACCGCCTCCACCGGGAACTCCGCCTCGTTGATGTAGTCGAAAGTGAGGGTCAGCGTCTCCGGGGTGACCCCGGTGACCGTGTAGCCAGTCTTGGTGCCGACCCGGCTCGCCACAAGGGGAATGTCGTAGGTGCCGGCGGCGTTCACCTCGGAGAGGTTCGCCGAGACGGATATATCCGCCGCCGAAAGCCCACTCACCACATACGTCGGCCCCGTGATGCGCACGCTCACCACGGAGTCGGTGTTGCCGACCACGTCCAGCCCCAACTCCTCGACCATAGTCCCCTCCGTGACCACGGAGACCGGCAGCCCGGATATGGTGACGGTGCGTTCCGGGTTTTGCACCAAGGTTATCACCAGCCAAAACACCACCGCCACGAATATGGAGAAAGGTATTGTGAACTTCCGGCTCCCGAACAGTCGCCCGAAGAAACCGCTATTCGCTCCCCGCGCCATCCGGCGATTCCTCCTCCCGTCGCCCGTCCTTCTTACGTGCGAAGAAGCGCTTTACCTTGGCGATGATACCGGTGTTCTTGATCTCCTCTTCTTCCACGAGCAGCGAACGCAGCGCCGCCCGCAGCCCCGGCCCGGAGTAGTTTTGAGTGAGGGTCCCGTTTTCCGCTATGGATATTGCCCCCGTCTCCTCGCTGACCACGAGCACGGCGGCGTCGCTGTTCTCGCTCATACCCACGGCGGCGCGGTGGCGGGTGCCGAGCTGGCGGCTGAGGTCCGTCCCCGCCGTGAGAGGGAGGATGCACCCCGCCGCGTGGACCCTGTTGCCACGGATAATCATAGCCCCGTCGTGGAGGGGGGATTTGGGGTAGAAGATGTTGCAGATGAGCGGCTCGGTAGGCGCGGCGTCGACCACGGTCCCCGTCGCTATGATCTCGCCCAGCGGCGTGGAGCGCTCGAACACTATCAGCGCGCCGACCTTCTGCTGCTGCATAGTCTGCGCGGCGGAGCTCACCGTCTCAATGAGGCGCAGCGTGTCCTCCTCGCCGAGCGAGCCCCCCCGCCCGAACAGGCCTATCTTGCTCCCGCCCATACGCTCCAAGGCGCGGCGCAGCTCCGGCTGGAACACTATCGCGACGGCGATTATGGCGTAGTCGAACACCTTCGACATCAGCCACTTCATACTCACCATATCCCACCAAAGGGCGATCAGCCAGATGAAGAACAGCAGCAGGATGCCCTTTATGAGGGGCTTCGCCCTCGTCTCGCGGAAAAAGCGCAGCGCCTTGTAGATGATGAAGGACACGAGCGCGATATCGAGGATATCGACGAAGCGGATATCCGCGAACGCCGCGAAGATCATCTTGAAGAATGTGAGGATATTCTCCCAGATATTGCCAAAAAACGCCGCCATTTCCGCCTCGCCTCCCTTTAACTGCAGACTATATATATTTTACCATAGTTTGCCGGGATTGCAACAGGTTTTTGAGGGGTTTTGGCGGGCGGCGGGCAGTCCCGTTGCCGGAGGGCTGCTTCCCGCTGCGCGGGAGAGCTCGGTGATGGCGGGGGCTTTTTGGTCCGCCTGTTATGGCGGGCTTGCCGCGCTTCGCGGATAGCTCGAAGGCGCCGAGACTTGTCTTTCCCTGTTTAGGCTGATTTCTTCTCGCTGACGCGAAGTTAGTTTTCTAATTTTTCCCAGCTGGGCTGGGCAGCGTGTCCGCTTTTCTTTTCCTAACCAGCAGGCACGGCGGTCCCACCATCTCTGGCTTTGCCTGACCCCGTTGGCTTCTTCTCGCTGCGCGAGGGCAGCTTGCCTTTTCCCCGACTGCGCCGGGGGAACGATGTCCGCTTTTCTTCTCTGCGCCGACAGGCGCGGCTGAAAGAAGAAAAGCGGACAGAAAAGAAGTTCAGCGCGCCGGCTTACTTCTACGCCGAACGCTGAGAGGTTATGGGGTAGCCGCCACCTATGCCACTGCTCTTGCGGTCGCTGACGCGGGGAAAGCCCGGAGATCCCGCCGGCGCCGGCTCCGGGACCCCGCCGTATTCATTTCGGGCTTACCGAGCCCGGTACAAAAGGCTCGCAGGTTAGGGCAAGCTCGGCGCTATCGATTATGGCTCGGTTTCTTGTGGGGTAGCTTTTTGCTCAGTGGTTGGAGTGGGCTCGCAGGTATGCAGGGAGCTTCCCCCTTGTATGGGGCGGCCTCCTGCGCTCCTGGCGGGAAGGCGGAACCGGAAGCCCTCGGTCGCCGTCGGGCTATCCTATAAACCTAAACCGCTACACTTCCGGGGTGAGGGGTTGCCAGTACCTCCGGGCTACCCCTTCGCGCCGGCGAACCTCCGGGCCCCCCGGCAGGGCCCCCTGTACACCCGCGAGCCGTCCTCGACCGGCAAGCAAAAAACTGCCCCACAAGAACCGGGCCATAATCGATAGCGGCGAGCTTTCCCGAACCTGCGAGCCTTTTGCATCCACCTCTGCGAGG
>CAYOSS010000081.1:0-7381 GCA_964406705.1 uncultured Eubacteriales bacterium | reverse complement strand
AGCGGACAGAAAAGAAGTTCAGGCGGACCGGCTTGCTCCTACGCCGAACGCTGAGTTGTTATGGGGAAGCCGCCACCTGTACCGTTGCCCTTGTGCCTACGAGGGAAGCCCGGAGATACCGCCGGCGCCGGCTCCGGGACCCCACCGTATTCATTCAGGGCCTGCCGAGCCCGGTACAAAAGGCTCGCTGGTTTGGGTAAGCTTGCCGCTATCGAATAGGGCTCGGTTCTTGTGGGGCAGCTTTTAGCTCGCCGGTCGAGGGTGGCTTGCGGGTGTAGAGGGAGCCCCTACCGAGGAGCCTGGAGGTTCACCGGCGCGAGGGGTAGCCTGGCGGCGAACGGTAGCTCCGTTACCGGCAGCGCGGTGGTTCACAGGATAGCCCGGCGGCAACCGGTGGATCGCTCGGCTCCGCCCCGCCCGCCGGGAGCGCGGCAGGTCGCCCCATACGGGGGAGGCTTGCTGTTCATTCTCGAGCTTACCCCAATCGCCAAGCAAAAAGCTATCCCACAAGAGCCGAGCTCAGTTCGACAGCGGCAAGCTTTCCCCGAACCTGTGAGCCTTTTGCATCCTATTCTGCGAGGCAGGAATGAATACGGCGAGGCTGCCGAACCGGCGCCGGCGGTACCTCCGGGCTGTCCTCGTAAGCACAAGACCCGCCGCATAGGTGGCGGCTGCCCCATAACCTCCCTGTGTCCGGCGTTGAAGTAGGCCGGCGCGCTGAACTTCTTTTCTGTCCGCTTTTCTTCTTTCAGCCGCGCCCGTCGGCGCAGAGAAGAAAAGCGGACACCGTTCCCCAGCTGCGCTGGGAAAAATTAGAGAGCTATCCTGCGAAGCGGGAAGGAGCCCCCCGGGGACGGGTAAAGCCAAAGGCAGGGAGACCGCCGCGCCCGTCGGCTGAGAGAGAAAAGCGGACACGTTCCCCCGGCGCAGTCGGGGAAAAGGCAAGCTGCCCTCGCGTCAGCGAGAAGAAATCTGCCAAATAGGGTGGAGCCGAGCCACCTCCGCCACAAAGTCCCCCGCATAGCGAGATGAAGCTTCCGGAGCCGGGCAGAGCCGGAGCAAGCCGCCTGAGGCAGCCGAGCCGCCCCGACCAAGAGAAGAAGGCGCTCATTGCTCCGGCTGCGTGGGCAAATATCCCTGCTCCCCCAATCAAGGAGCTATCAGCTCACATTTCACCTTTCCCCATAAACCTCTTGCATTTCGGGGTTATATGTGCTACAATGTAGCGGTAAGCGGGGTGAGGCGGGATGAAGATATCCGCGAGAGGGCGGTACGCGCTGTCTATGATGCTCGACTTGGCCGAGCACGCGGGCGACGGCTTTGTCCCGCTGCGCGACATCGCGGAGAGGCAGGGGATATCCAAAAAATACTTGGAGCAAATAGTCCCCCTGTTCCAGGGCAGCGGGATGCTAAAGACCACCCGCGGCTTCCAGGGGGGGTATATGTTAGCGAGACCGCCGGACAGGTACTCCGTGGGCGAGGTTCTCAGGGTGACGGAGGGGGATTTCTTCCCGGTGCCCGCTGTGCCCGGCGCGGGTGGGCCGGACCAGACGAGCGGGGAGTACGCTATGCTCCCGGTTTGGGAGGAGCTCGCGAGGCGCGTCGCGGGGTACCTCGACAGCGTGAGCCTTCAGGACGTGTTGGATATGCGCCGCGAGCGTTACGCGGACGATTACGTGATATAAAGGAGACTGTTATGTCGGAGAACAGGTATGAGTTAAACAGGAATTTGGCGCAAATGTTAAAGGGCGGGGTCATTATGGACGTGACCACGCCGGAGCAGGCTAAAATCGCCGAGGCAGCCGGGGCGTGCGCCGTGATGGCGCTTGAGCGCATCCCGGCGGACATCCGCGCGGCGGGCGGGGTCTCGCGTATGAGCGACCCCAAGATGATCAAGGGCATACAAAACGCCGTGACCATCCCCGTTATGGCGAAGTGCCGCATAGGGCATATAGCCGAGGCGCAGATTTTGCAGGCGATCGAGATTGACTACATAGACGAGAGTGAGGTGCTTTCCCCGGCGGACGACAAGTACCATATTGATAAGACGAAATTCGCCGTGCCATTTGTCTGCGGGGCGAGGGATTTGGGCGAGGCGCTGCGTCGCGTGGCTGAGGGCGCCGCTATGATACGTACCAAGGGCGAGCCGGGGACGGGCGACGTAGTTCAGGCGGTGCGGCATATGCGGCTTATGCAATCGGAGATCCGCCGGCTGGTCTCCATGTCCGAGGACGAGCTGTACGAGGCGGCGAAGGAGCTCCAGGTCCCCTACGAGTTAGTTCGGTACGTCCACGAGAACGGCAAGCTCCCCGTTGTGAACTTCGCTGCGGGTGGGGTCGCCACCCCCGCGGACGCAGCTTTGATGATGCAGCTCGGCGCGGAGGGCGTGTTCGTCGGCAGCGGGATATTCAAGTCCGGCAACCCCGAGAAGCGGGCCGCCGCCATCGTGAAAGCTGTCACCAATTACAACGACCCGGCGGTGCTGGCCGAGCTGTCCGAGGATCTGGGCGAGGCTATGGTCGGCATTAACGAGCAGGAGATAGCCCTGCTTATGGCGGAAAGAGGCAAGTAAGGCGTGGAAATCGGCGTTTTAGCCGTTCAGGGGGCGTTTATCGAGCACGAGAAAACCCTTGAGCGGCTTGGCGTGCCTTGCTTTGAAATCAGGCGGAGGAGCGACCTCGACCGCCCCATTTCGGGGCTGATTTTGCCCGGAGGGGAGAGCACCACTCAGGGGAAGCTCCTGCGGGAGCTCGGTATGTTCGAGATACTGCGTGCAAAGATAGCCGAGGGTCTGCCGGTGTTCGGCACCTGCGCGGGGCTGCTGCTGCTCGCCAAGACTATTGATAATGACACGCGGCGCTGCTTTTCGCTAATGGACATCGTGGCGGTGAGGAACGCTTACGGCAGGCAGCTCGGCAGCTTCTACGCCGAGGAGAACTTCGGCACTTTGGGCAAAATCCCGATGACCTTCATCCGGGCGCCGTATATAAAGAGCGTCGGGGAGGGTGTTCAGACACTCGCTACGGTCGGGGGGCACATTGTCGCCGCGAGGGAGTGGAATATGCTGGTGACGGCGTTCCACCCGGAGCTTCACGAGGACGGAACCGTGCATAAGTATTTCCTCGATATGGTGGAGAAAGCCGGCTTTTAATGAACGGCGGGCGGAGCGAGCGGGATTTACCGGAGCAATATCAGCCACCCGAGGGAGACGAAGATATTTTCAACGAGCCGACCGAGGGAGCCGGGGATAGTTTCAGCGGGTCGGGCGAGGCTGCCGGAGGCATCTGCGTCAAGCCGGGCGAGGGAGCCGGGGACATCTTCGAGCGGACTCGCAGGATTTTCGGAGATGCCGCGCTCCGCAGGCTCCGGGATTCCACTGTCGTTGTATTCGGACTCGGCGGAGTGGGGAGCTACCTTTGCGAGGGACTGCTCCGCGCCGGGGTGGGCGAGCTGGTTTTAGTTGACGGGGACCGCTACGCCGAGAGCAACCTCAACCGCCAGCTCTACGCGATCTATGACACCCTGGGCGAGAACAAAGCCGAAGCGGCGGCCCGCCGCGCCGCGTCCGTGAACCCCGATTGCCGGGTGACGGCAAGGCCCGTTTACTTTACCCCGGAAAACGCGGGCGAGTTCGACTTTTCCCGCTACAGCTACGTGGCGGACGCGGTGGACAGCGTCACCGCGAAGGTGGAGCTTGCCGTAAGAGCCGGGGCGGCGGGTGTCCCGATTATCAGCGCTATGGGCGCGGGCAACAGGATTGACCCTACGAGGCTCGCTGTCGCGGATATTTACTCGACGTCCGGCTGTCCGCTTGCCAAGGTGATGCGCCGGGAACTGCGGCGGCGGGGCGTGGAGCGGCTTAAGGTGGTTTATTCCGACGAGGAGCCCCTGCTCACCCCCGATACGGGGAAGCCCGGCAGGGTCGCCCCGGGGAGCTGCTCTTTTGTGCCGGCCGTTGCGGGGCTTATTATGGCGAGCGTGATTGTGAGGGACATTGCGGGGGAGGAGATTTCCCGTTATCAGAAAACGCTAAAGGAGGAAAGACGATGAACACCGGCGAGGCTATCAAAATCAGGAGCTCCACGAGGTGCTACACGAGCGAGCCGTTGACCGAGAGCGAGATCCGGGCATTGGTGGAGGCGGGGCTGCGCGCCCCGACCGCTACCGACCGCAGGGAGCTTCATTTTACGGTGCTGAAAGGAGATAATCCGCTGCTTCGCGAGCTCGGGGATGAAGTGAACCGCCTTCGTCCCGGTGAGCCGCCGAGAGCTTTCTGCTACGACGCTCCGCTGTTTATCGTGATCAGCGGGGAGGCGGAGTTCAAGTGGACTCCCGTTGACGCCGGTATAGCCGCCGAGAATATCGCCCTTATGGCGGAGGAGTTGGGGCTGGGCAGCGTCATAGTCGGGTGCGTGTACGACGCGCTGCGCGGCGAGAAGCGGGGCTACTTTGAAGAGGCTTTCCGCTTCCCGACGGGGTACGAGTACGAGATAGCGGTCGCCGTGGGGCACAAAGCCGCCGGTAAGCCCCAGCACGATTTCGACGCGGCGGCGCAGGTCACATACTTATAAGCAGAAGCTTACAAGCCAAAAAAGCTCCCCGTTTTCGCGGGGAGCCGTTTTTTATGCCGGGGGATTTGCGTGGGGCGGTTCGGGCAGCCTGAGAGTTACCGCGCGGCGACCGTAGCCCGCCGATTACAACCCGGCGGTTACAGCTTGTCGATTACAACCCGCCGATTACGGCTTGCCAATTACAGCCGGTCGGTTGCAAACGGCGAATTATAGCCTGCCGAGGTCAGAGTAGTCTATGCCGGACATCTCGTAGGCGTCAAGAGAGAGCAGCTTGGAGGAGCCGCCGAGCGCGGTGACGGTAAGCCCCAGGCTGTCGTCCCGGCGGGGGGTGACGCGCTTGCTGATAAGCGTATGTCCGTTCGCGAAAACCTCCACAATCGTTTTGTCCAGGAATATGCGAAGTTCCAGCCCCTCGCCGGGCTTCAGCTCGAACTCCTCCACGTCGGGCGCGGGGATAAAGTAGCCGAACTTCTCGCTGTCGGCCCTCAGTGTGGAGTGGCCGCAGTCCATAGCGAGGACGCTTTGCGGGTTGTCCCGGTGAATGTTGGCCCCCCGGTTGCGGTAGAAGGAGATTTTTACGTATTCCGCGTCGTCGGGGGAGCGCAGCACCTTCATCTCCAAGGCGGGAACGTCCTCCGGGGCGAAGCGGGCTACGATTTCCGCGCAGTTGGTCGCGATTTCGGGTATGACGGTCTCTACCCCGGCCCTTAGCTCGACATTCTCTCTGTGAATGTGCGATCCCGGGATACGCAGGCTCGTGATGGCGTCCACGGGAGCGTAGCACATCTCGTTGCCGTCAAGGGTGAGGTGGTAGGGCATACTCATCACGGAGCCGGGGTATCCTACGGGGCAGGCGCAGAAGAGGTACGCCCCGTCCCCGCCGTCGGGTACTATGGCGGGAGCGCCGAGGCTGTTGGAGCGGGAAAGACTGAATTTAGAGCCGAATTGCGGGTGGAAGAGGTCGTTCTCCTTATCATAAGAGCCCACAAGGTAGCGCGGACCCCTTGCGTGGCTGTAGTGCGCGAAGAGGTATTTCCCGGCGAAGGGGATAAAGTAGGGGCAGGCGCCGTCGTCGTAGGGTTCGGAGAAGCGGTCGTCCGCGAAGAACGGGTGCAGATATTCCCAGTCCACGGCGTTTTCCGAGCGGAAGAGGTACTCGATCCTGTGGCATACCCCGCAGTCGGGGTCAATTTCTCTGCAGCCGGTGAGCGCGTAGTAGTAATCGCCCTTCTTCCATATGCAGGGGTCGTAGACGCTGTAGGGGCAGGAGACTGTCGGGTCGTCGTCGAGCCGGGGGATGACGGGGTCGCGGTAAAGCTTGTTCCAGTTTAGCAGAAGCGGGTCGCGGGAGCGGGCGGAGTAGACTCCCCCGTGCGCCGCGAAGCCGTAGTAGAGCGCGGTGACGGCGCCGTCCTCCACGCAGGTCGCGCCGGACCAGCATTCCTTCTCCGGGTTGGGGTATATCGCGTCGGGGAGATCCACCCAGTGGACTAAGTCGCGGCTCGCCGTGTGGCCCCAGTATATGGTGCGTTCCCCGTCCGGGAAATGCACTATATGCTGGTAAAACAGGTGCCAGCGCCCGTTCCAGAAGCAGGGGCCGTTGGGGTCGTTGAGCTGCCCCGTGGGAGTAGTGAAGTGGTAGAGCGGGGTGAGGCGGTCCGCTCTCCTTTTGCGGCTTTCGGCGTATTCGCGAAGCTGCGGGTCGGAGGAAAGCGCCTCCAACTGCGCCGCTTCGTCCGTGGGGTAGACGGGCTTGTCGGAGTCGGCGGGGAAGGAGTAGCCGAAATCCTCCTTGTAGGCGATGTTCTTGTGGACAATACTCATAGTGTGGCTCCTCTCTTTTTTGCTACCCCTATTATAACAGACGGCAAAAGTTTTGCAAGGGGGATTTTGCGGGGTCTCGCGTGCTTTATTTGCGCGAGGGGGTAGCTCGGAGGGTCTTGCCGGCTCCGGCTTGCTTGCTCTATCGAGCTTCTCCTGCTTCACAGGGAGCTCGGGTGTGCCGGGGGCTTTGGCTCCGCCCATCTCCGTGAGTTTCTTCTTGCTGCGCGAGGGGTAGCTTGCTTTTTCCCCGACTGCGCCGGGGGAACGATGTCCGCTTTTATTTTCTGCGTCGCGCCGGCACGGCGAGCCCCGCTAACTTTGCTCCGCCCGTCCCCGTTGCTTACTTCTCGCTACGCGAGGGGAGCTTATTTATCCCTCCAGCTGAGCTGGGGAACGATGTCCGCTTTTCTTCTCTGCGCCGGAACGGTCCGGCAGAAAGAAGAAAAGCGGACAGAAAAGAAGTTCAGGCGGACCGGCTTGCTCCTACGCCGAATGCTGAGCGGTCTGAGGGTAGCCGCCACCTTCACCGCAGTCTTTGTGCTTCGCTATCGCGAGGAAGACTCGGATGTACCCCCGGCGCCGGCTCCGGAACCACGCCGTATTCATTCGGGGCTCGCAGAGTAGGATGCAAAAGGCTCGCAGGTTCAGGGTGCCGCGCCGCTATCGTTCGGGGCTCGGCGCTTGTGGGGTAGCTTTTTGCTTATCGGTCGGGGGTTGCTTCGCAGATATGCAGGAAGCCTTCCCCCCCGTATGGGGCGACCCGTCGCGCTCCCGGCAGCCGGGGCGGAGCCGGAACCCCCGGTACCGGCGGGCTACCCCTTGCGCCGGCGGACCTCCGGGCTCCCCCGGCAGGAGCTTGCTGCACACCTGCGAGCCAACCCTAACCGGCAGGCAAAAGTTACCCGGAAGCGCCGAGCCCCGAACGACAGCGGCGAGCTTGCCCCAACCTGCGAGCCTTTTGCATCCGACTCTGCGAGGCGGGAAT
This sequence comes from uncultured Eubacteriales bacterium, assembly GCA_964406705.1. Lineage (GTDB taxonomy): Bacteria > Bacillota > Clostridia > Oscillospirales > Acutalibacteraceae > CAZRRV01. Next base: position 1 of record CAYOSS010000081.1, on the reverse strand, counting down.
G
>CAYOSS010000080.1:0-7614 GCA_964406705.1 uncultured Eubacteriales bacterium | reverse complement strand
GGGTCTATCAGCGCTGGTGCTCGGAGAACGGGCTCGACGCCGTCCGCTCGCGGGCGTTCTACCACTGGCTCGCTGATAACGGGATGAAGTACGGGGTGAAGATGAGCAACCATATAATTCTGGGCGTGAAGGAGTGCAGAGGATATATGGGCCTCAGCCTTAAGCAGGAATGGAAGGGTATCGATGCTTTAATGATGTAGAATTAAGTGTCCGGAAGCGTCCGAAAGCGTCCCAACAAGGCGTTGCTCCCGGACGGTTAGGGCGGAGCGGGGACGGTTCGGGACGGATAGATTTTTCAAGCGTCCGCGCGCGAACCCGCATAAATACTGGCTTTGCGGGCATTCGGGAACACTTGTACGCTAAAATCCGCAAAAACCAAAACTATATAAAACGTGCCTTTTTGCAGCCCAAATCAAGCCAACCCATGGGCTAAACGGCTATATTTATTTTACTTTTGAAAATCGCGATTTTAGTGTACAACGGTAAAATGTACCCCTATAATTGGGTGGAATATTGAGGACCGGGAGCCCCGGAGAGGAAGGCTGAGAGCGGAGAGCTGACCGCCGGGAGCCGGGGAGCCGAGGGCGAACCCGGGTGGCGGGAGCGTGAAGCTGAGAGCGAGCCCGGAAGGCGGGGCGAGGGCTCAACCGGGCGTCCGCCGGCGCCTGACCGGGGACCGGGAGTCGGGGAAAGAGCCGACCGTCGGGAGCAAGCCCGGGAGTCGGGTTGATTACCGGAGGCTGGGGGCTGAGACTTTCACTGTGCACCTGCCGGAGCCTGACCGGGAGCCGGGTGCTTGTCCGGGAGCCGGGATGAGTGCCGAGGGCTGACCGCTGACAACCGGGAGCGACCGCCGAGAGCCGACCGCCGGGTGCAATCCCGGGAGCCGGCGCGATTATCGGGAGCCGACCGCCGGGTGCAATCCCGGGAGTCGGGTTGGTTACCGGGAGCCGGGAGTTCCTCCGGTAGGGACCCCCGTTCATCCGCGAGCCCTCCGAACCGGCGGGCAAAAGCTACCCGGAAGCGCCGGGCCCCGAACGACAGCTGCGAGCCGCCCCTGACCGGCGAGGCTTTTGTACCGGGCTCGGCGAGCCCCGAATGACCCCGGCGGGGCCCCGGAGCCGGCGACGGGGGTACATCCGGGCTTCCCCCGCGTTAGCGACCGCAAGGACCGCAGTGTAGGTGGCGGCTACCCCATAATCACTTAGCTTTCGGCGTTGGGGTAAGCCGGCGCGCTGAACTTCTTTTCTGTCCGCTTTTCTTCTTTCAGCCCGCGCCGTCGGCGCAGAGAAGAAAAGCGGACATCGTTCCCCAGCCCAGCTGGGAAGAATTAGAAAGCTAAATTCGCGTTAGCGAGAAGAAGCCCCCGCCGCCGGGCGGAGCCGGAGTGAGCTGTCAGCCCCCCCGGAGCCGACCCCGCTCCGCTCACCCTAAAAAAGAGGGAACCTCGAACCCCCGGGAGAAACGGGGACGGACCGTGAGCCCCCGGGACCGCCCCGGTCCTTCCTCCGGCCGCAAGCCGCCACCCGCCGCCTGTCACCCGCCACTTTCCACAACATTCTCACCAAAAACCGCTTCTCCTTTTATGCAAATAGCGGAAAATGCGGGGATGTGATTTTGCCGCTTGCAATTCCTCGCCCGGCGTGGTATAATACCCGCAGAAGGAGTGAGGTGCGAAGAGTGGGGCGACCCGCTCTTTGTTGCATAATTGGGCGCTGTCGGGCGCTTTGCGGGGAGGCGAAAGGTGTGGCCGGTGTCGCGGAAAGGGCGAGAAGCGCCGTGGAGAGCGCGGTCGAGGCCGCGGGGTGCCGGGTCTGGGACGTGCGCTACGTAAAAGAAGGCGGGGAGTGGTACCTGCGGGTGTACATCGACCGCCCGGGAGGGGTGGACCTCGACACCTGCGCCGAGGTTTCCCGCGCCATAGACCCGCTGCTTGACGAGGCGGACCCCGTCCCCGGTCCCTATTTTTTAGAAGTCTGCTCCCCCGGCGTGGGGCGCGAGCTTACCCGCCCGGAGCATTTCGCAGAGTACCTGGGGCGCGCGGTGAGGCTGCGTTTGTACCGCCCGGCGGAGGGTTCGCGCGAGGTTCGCGGGGTGCTGCGGGCCGCCGGGCCGGGCGGCGTGACGATCGAGGCCGCGGGGGAGGAGAAAACTTTCCCCCGGGAGGCGGTGGAGAGGATAACGGCGGACGAGGAAACGGAGGAATGTTAAAAAATGGCAACGATGGACAATCACGAGTTCTTTGAGGCGCTTCGTATGATGGAGGAGGAGAGGGGAATCCCCGCCGACGTCATAGCGCAGAAGATATCCACGGCTATCACCGTCGCCGCCAAGAAGGATTTCGGCGGGCAGGATATTGTTCACTGCGAGATCGACCCGGAGAAAGAGACCTTCTCCGTGTTTGCCCGCAAATCGGTAGTGGACGAGGTGGAGGACCCGTTCACCGAGCTTACCCCCGACGAGGCGACCCGTTACCGCGAGGGGGCGGCGGCGGGCGAGGAGGTAGATATCCCGCTCGATACAATGAGGTTCGGGCGCATCGTGGCGCAGACCGCCAAGCACGTCATACGCCAGGGGCTGCGCGAGGCGGAGCGGGGCGCGGCGCTGGAGAAGTTCCAGAGCAGGACGAGGGAGCTTGTGAGCGCCACCGTGCAGAAGGTGGACCCGGAGACGGGCAACGCGCTGCTCACCATAGGCGAGGAGAGGGCTGTGCTCCCCAAAACCGAGCAGGTGCCGGGCGAGGAGTTGGAGCCGGGCGAGATAATAAAAGTTTACGTTGTCGACGTGAAGGACACCGAGAAGGGCGCGAGGCTGCTGCTCTCCCGTACGCACCCGGGCGTGGTCAAGCGCCTCTTCGAGATGGAGGTCCCGGAGATAAACGACGGCATAGTGGAGATACGCTCGGTTGCGAGGCAGGCGGGCTCCCGCTCCAAGATAGCTGTCTCTTCCCGCGACGCGACACTCGACCCCGTGGGGGCGTGTATAGGCCCCCACAGCTCCCGGGTGAACAAGATTGTGGAGGAGCTGGGCGGCGAGAAGATAGACATAGTGAACTACTCCGATGACCCCAAGGTGTTCATAGCCGAGGCGATAAAGCCCGCGAGGGCGGTCGAGGTAGACATAGTCAGCAACGAGCCGAGGGTGGCCCGGGTCACCGTGCCGGACGGGCAGCTGTCGCTCGCCATAGGCAACAAGGGGCAAAACGTGCGGCTCGCGGTGAAGCTCACCGACTGGAAGATTGACATCCACCCCGAAAGCGGGTTCTACGGCGAGGAGAAGTAGCGGCCGAATGAGTTCCGGGAAAACCCCGTGGCGGCAGTGCGCGGGGTGTATGGGAAGGTTCCCCAAGGCGGAGCTGCTTCGCGCGGTCCGCTCCCCCAAAGGGGTCGTTTCGGCGGACGAGACGGGGCGGTCCCCCGGGCGGGGCGCGTACGTCTGCCGCTCCCCCGCGTGTGTGGAAAAGGCGCGGCGGGCGAGGAGGCTGGAGCGGGCGTTCCGGCGGGCGGTGCCGCCCGAGGTGTACGAGAGGCTGCGGGAGATGGCGGATGGGCGCTGACACCCTGCAGTACTTGGGCCTCGCCCGCAAAGCCGGGAAGCTTGCGGCGGGCTACGAAAAGACGGCGGCCGCAGTAAAGCGCGGGAGCGCGGCTCTGGTGGTGGTCGCGGGGGACATATCCCCCAAAACGGAAAAGGAACTGCTGCGTCTGGCCGGCGGGCGGGTAGAGGTACTGCGCCTGAGCGCCGGAATGGAGCAGGTTTCCCGGGCGGCGGGAATAAACGCGGGTGTCGCGGCGGTGACCGACGAGGGGTTCGCGGCGGCGATAGGAAAGGCAGAGGTTAATGGCAAAGTATAAGTTACACGACCTGGCGAAGGATTTCGAGCTTCAGACCAAGGACGTGCAGAGCGTCCTCCAGGGGGTGTTCGGCGAGAAGAAGAGTATGACGCCGCTGGAGGACCCCGAGCTCGATTACGTGTTCGACGTGCTGACCCGCCGCTGGGCTGTCCGCAGCTTTAAGGAATATTTCGCGGCGGGGGAAGCCGCGAGGCAGCTCCGGCAGTCCGAGCACCAAAAGAAGAAGGACGACCTGTTGGCTCAGCAGGCCGCCATATTCGCGCAGCTGAAGGCCGCTCAGGACGCGGCGGCGAACGCGGCGGAAGAACAGGCAAAGGTGGAACCGTCGGGCGCCGGTACGGGCGCCGGGGAGAAGACCGAGTCCGTCACCGAGTCCGCTCAGTCCGCCGGTTTCGCGGGCGAGGTCGCGGGGCCCGGCGAGCGGGCGGGGAAAGCCGCCGGGGCGACGGAGCGGGCCGGCAGCAAATCCGCCGGCAGGGAAGCCGCGGGGGTGTTCGGGTCCGCCGGCAGGGGAGCCGCCGGGGTGTCCGGGTCCGCCGCGAGCGGGACCGTCCCGAGCGAAGCCCCGCGCGGCGAGGCTACAGCCGCTAACGAGGCTAAATCCGCCGGGAGGGGAGCCGCCGGCGGGGAGAAATCCGTGTCCGGCGAGGCGAGGACCGCCGGAGAGGCAAGAACCGCTTCCGGAGAAGCGAGGACCGTTTCAGGCGAGACTAAGACCGCCCCCGCCGAGGCAGGGAGCGTTTCCGGAGAGAAGTCCGCCCTCGGCGAGGCGAGACCCGCGTCCGGCGAGGCGAAGCCCTCCCAAGCCGGGGGCAAACTGCGCGGAGGGGTGAGACCCGAGAGGGACACCTCCGGGCAGAAGAAGCCGGCGGACCTTCACCCGTTCGCCGCGAGGAAGAAGCCGGAGCGCGCCGGGGAAGCCCCCAAGCGAGGACCCGCCGAGGTGCGCAGGGTTGATACCCGCTCGTCTCAGGTGGATCTCGACAAGTACAACGAGAAGTACGAGAACATCGCCCCGGCGAGGTCCATAAAGGACAACGTGCAGCATAAGCAGAAGATCCGTCAGAAGTCGCAGGACTACCGCCGTCCGCAGGGGGTAAAGCGGGAGACCGAGGCGGAGAAGATGCGCCGGATCCAGCTTGAGAAGATCAAGCGCACCCCGATTAAGGTCACCGTGGGGGACGAGATCACCGTGGCGGAACTCGCGGCGGCTCTCAAGAAGAACGTCGCCGTGGTGATTAAGACCCTTTTGGGGCTGGGGATGGTCGTCTCGGCCAATCAGGTCATAGACTACGACACGGCGGAAATCGTGGTGACTGAGCTCGGAGGGCAGATTGTCCGCGCGGTCACCGTCACCATAGAGGAGCGGATTATGGACACGGCGGAGGACCGCCCGGAGGACCTGCTCCCCCGCGACCCCGTCGTGGTGGTGATGGGGCACGTCGACCACGGCAAAACCTCCCTGCTCGACGCCATCCGCCACACCAACGTCACCGGCGGAGAGGCGGGCGGAATTACCCAGCATATAGGCGCGTACAGGGTGAATTACGGGGGGAAGAACATCACCTTCCTCGATACCCCCGGGCACGCGGCGTTTACGGCTATGAGGAAGCGCGGCGCTATGGCGACGGATATAGCCGTCTTAGTCGTCGCGGCGGACGACGGAGTTATGCCGCAGACTGTGGAGGCCATTAACCACGCGAGGGCGGCCGGGGTGCAGATTATCGTCGCGGTGAACAAGATAGACAAGCCCGGGGCCGATCCCGACCGGGTCCTCCAGCAGCTGACGGAGCAGTCCATTGTCCCCGAGCAGTGGGGCGGCGACACGATTTGCGTCAACGTCTCCGCCAAAACGGGCGAGGGGCTTGATAAGCTGATGGAGAGCATCCTCCTCGTGGCGGAGATGGCGGAGCTGAAGGCCAACCCCAACCGCAAGGCCGGAGGCGTGGTCATCGAGGCGAGGCTGGATAAGGGACGCGGGCCCGTCGCGACCCTGCTCGTGCAAAACGGCACCCTCCACACCGGGGACAGCATCGTGGCGGGCACCGCCGTGGGGCGCGTCCGGGTGATGACCAACGAGAACGGGGTCGCCCTGCAGACCGCCGAGCCTTCCGTTCCCGTGGAGGTAACGGGTTTGGAGGAGGTTCCCCAGGCGGGGGACGGGTTCGACGCGGTGTCGGACGAGCGGCTCGCGCGGCAGTTGGTGGAGCAGCGCCGTCAAAAGCAAAAGGAGGAGACCGCGAGCGCCGCGCGCAAGGTCTCGCTGGACAACCTTTTCGAGCAGTTCGAGGAGGGGAGCCTAAAGGAGCTCGCTGTCATAGTCAAGGGCGACGTGCAGGGCTCCGTGGAAGCCGTCCGGGAGAGCCTCGAGAAGATAGCCAACGACGAAGCGAGGGTGCGCGTCCTCCACGGGGGAGTGGGCGCTATAAACGAGTCCGACGTGATGTTGGCGGCGGCGTCGGGCGCGATAATAGTCGGCTTCAACGTCCGCCCGGACGCGGTGGCGAAGCAGCGCGCCGAGGAGGAAGGGGTGGAAATCCGCCTCTACAGGGTGATATACGACTGCACCCGCGAGATCGAGGCCGCTATGAAGGGACTGCTCGCGCCCAAGTACCGCGAGGTGGCGTTGGGGTCCGTACAGGTGCGGGAGACCTACCGCGTGTCCGGCGCGGGGACCGTCGCGGGCTGCTACGTCACCGACGGAAAAGTCCAGCGCGGCTGCGGGGTCCACGTGGTGCGCGACGGCGTGGTGATAGCCGAGGACACCGTCTCGTCGCTCCGCCGCTTCAAGGACGATGTTAAGGAAGTCGCCTCCGGGTACGAGTGCGGCGTGGGGCTGGAGAAGTTCAACGACATAAAGCCCGGCGATGTGTTCGAGACGTACACCTCGGAGGAGTACAGGGATTAGCGGGCGAAAGGCGGCGAGCGGGAAATGCCGGGTGTGAGAGCCGGGAGGCTTAATTCCGATATAGAGCGGGAGGTGGCGGCGCTGCTCCGCGAGGTGAAGGACCCGCGCGTCAGCCCGCTGCTCAGCGTCGTCAAGGCGGAGGTCGCCGGGGACCTCTCCCAGGCGAGGATATACGTCAGCGCCATAGGCGGCAGGGAGGAGACCGAGCGCTCGGTGGAGGGGCTCCGCAGCGCGGCGGGGTTCTTACGCCGGGAGCTGGGGGTCAGAGTGCGGCTGCGGCGCACCCCGGAGCTGATCTTCATCGCGGACGACTCCATTCAGCGCGGCGCCGAGATCACCGAGAAGCTCAAACGCCTCGAGACGGGGGAGGAATAGCGGCTCCTGCCGCGGCTTTAGCAGCGTGTCCGACCGGCGGGGGGGGGCTTTTTCTCGCTGCACGGGGGTAGGCTGTGACGATTGGAACATCTCAGGTTTGGAGAGCCTTTGCCCACCTTGCGGTGCCCGGCTCGTCGCTCGCTTGGGGCGCGGCTCCTCGCCGACCGCTGCACAAATGAAGCCTTCGCTGTTTCGTCCACTGGACGCGCTCGGCTTCATTCCCAGCTGGGCTGGGCAGCGTGTCCGCTTTTCTCTTTCAGCCGGCAGGCGCGGCTATCCCACCATCTCTGGCTTTGCCCGTCCCCGGGGGCTTCTTCTCGCTACACAGGGCAACTCAGCGGCACCGAGAGCTTCGGTCTCGCCCGGACCCGAGGGGGCTTCTTCTCGCTGACGCGAGGGTGGTTTTCCCGTTTCCCCAGCGCGGCTGGGGAACGTTGTCCGCTTTTCTTCTCTGCGCCGGAACGGTCCGGCAGAAAG
>CAYOSS010000079.1:0-7978 GCA_964406705.1 uncultured Eubacteriales bacterium | reverse complement strand
AGGCTTCCGAACCGGCGTTGGCGGGATCTCCGGGCTACCCTCGTAGGCACAGGAGGAACGGTACAAGTGGCGGGTACCCCCAAATCACCCAGTGAGTGGCGTACCTCCCGGCTTTCGGGAACTACCCGGCCCATCGGCCCGCTGAACTTCTTTTCTGTCCGCTTTTCATAAGGGGCCCCCGCGGCGCCGTAAGGCGTCGTGGGGAGAGGAGGAGCAGTGGAATGAGCGAGCTTTTCACGCTTTAGCGTGGAAACGAGCGATATGGAACTTGCGACGACGAAGCCGCGCCTGTCGGCGCAGAGAAGAAAAGCGGACATCGTTCCCCAGCATAGCTGGGGGAATGAATAAGCCGCCCTCGCGTCAGCGAGAAGAGAGCAACGGAGACGGGCGGAGCCAAAGACAGGAGGACCGCCGCGCCCGTCGGCGAAGAGAAGAAAAGCGGACATCGTTCCCCCAGCCGCGCTGGAGGAAAAATCAAGCTACCCCCGCGCAGCGAGAAGAAATCCGCCTTAAAAAGGAAAGCCAAGCTCCTTTCACCGCAAAGCTATCCCCCGAAATGGGACAAGTCCGCCAAACCGGGCGGAGCCAAGAGCGTGTCCCCGCTGCCACTCAGCTCCCCCGCGAAGCGAAACAATCCCCCCCGGGAGCGGGGGCTGCCGCCGGAAAAACTCCCTGCCCGGTTTGCCCTTGACATTTTGGGTAAAGTGTAGTAAAATGGTAATTACAAAGGGTAATGTTGCCCTTAAAAAATAAAGTGCCGATCCGGCGGGACCTGCCGGTCGCGGGCAGCCGGCGCCGCAGCGCGGCCGGCGATATAAAGAGCGCCGCCCCCGTGTCGGGCGCCGGGCGGCGTCTTACCTATATAAACAGCGAAGGCGGGAGGCTTCGCGGGGTCGGCGACACAAAGGGGAAATGTAAATATGACGGTGGTAATCGCGGTTATAGCGGGCGTCGTCGCCCTCGCGGGGGGGCTCGCCGGAGGATTCTTCTGGGGGTCGTCCCACCGCAAAAAGGTGGCGGAGGCCCAGATCGGTTCGGCGGAGACGGAAGCGAAGCGCATTTTGGACGACGCTATGAGGGCGGCGGAGGAGAAGCGCAAGGAAGCGGAGGCTAAAGAGAAGGAGATACTTTTGGAAGGCAACCGCGCCGCTCAGAAAGTTATGGCGGACGCGGAGAAGGAGAACCGCGAGCGGCGGGCGGATATCCAGCGGCAGGAGCGCCGGCTCCAGCAAAGGGAGGACGCGCTCGACCGCAAGACGGACAACATCGAGGCCAAGGAAGAAAAGCTCGCCGCGAGGTCGGCGGAGATAGAGCAACGTTTGGAAGAGGCGGAAACTCTTAAGAAGAGCCGCTTCGATATGTTGGAGAAGGTCTCGGGCTACACCGCGGATCAGGCGAAGCAGGAGATTATGCGGGAACTTGACGGCGAGTTGGAGCACGACAAGGCCGTCCGCATCAGGGACTTCGAGGAGCAGGGTCGGGAGGACATCGAGCGCCGGGCTAAGGACATCTTAGCGCAGAGCATCCAGCGGTGCGCGGCGGATCACTCGGCGGAGATAACGGTGAGCGTCGTCCCGCTCGCCAACGACGATATGAAGGGGCGCATCATCGGGCGCGAGGGGCGCAACATCCGCGCCCTCGAAGCCGCGACGGGCGTGGATTTCGTGATCGACGACACACCGGAAGCCATCACCCTCTCCGCGTTCGACCCCGTCCGCCGGGAAGTCGCGAGGGTGGCTCTCGAGAAGCTTATGACCGACGGGCGCATCCACCCCGGGCGCATAGAGGAAACCGTCTCCCGCGCGAAGGCGGAGGTTGAGCAAACCATTAAAGAGGCGGGCGAGAAGGCGGTGCTGGATTCCGGCGTCCGCAACCTCCACCCGGATCTCGTGAAGCTCTTGGGGCGGCTGCGTTACCGCACCAGCTACGGGCAAAACGTGCTCAACCACTCGCTGGAAGTGTGCTACCTCACCGGGCTTATGGCGGGGGAGTTGGGCGAGGACGTCCAGTTAGCCAGACGTGCCGGCTTACTCCACGATATAGGCAAGGCGCTGGACCACGAGCAGCAGCAGGAGGGTTCGCACATTAAATTGGGCGTCGACGTCGCCAAAAAGTACAAGGAGAGCGAGGTCGTGGTGAACGCCATTGAGGCGCACCACGGGGAGGTCCCCGCGAAGACGGTCATAGCCTTCTTAGTACAGGCGGCGGACGCCATTTCGGCGGCAAGGCCCGGCGCGCGGCGCGAGAACATAGAGAACTACATCAAGCGGCTGGAAAAGTTGGAAGAGATTGCCACTTCCGCCGGCGGGGTGGAGAGCGCCTACGCGATACAGGCGGGGCGCGAGGTGCGGATTTTAGTCCGCCCGGACGAGGTCAGTGACGACCAGATGGCGCTCTTAGCGCGGGACGTCGCCCGCCGGATCGAGCAGGAGCTGCAGTACCCGGGGCAGATCAAGGTCAACGTCATACGCGAGAACCGCGCGGTCGAATACGCCAAATAGCGGCTTACTTCCCCCGGAGAGATCCGGGGGATTCTTTATGGTATACCCTCGTGCCGGGGGGCAGGCGTTGACCCGCCCGGCTTTTTCCGCCCCCGTGGACTGCTTCCTGCTACCGCGAGGGTAGCTTACTTTTTCCCCGGCTGCGCCGGGGGGAACGGTGTCCGCTTTTCTTCTCTGCGCCGACGGCACGGCTATCCCCGCTGCTCTCGGCTCCGCCCGGCGCCGGGGATTTCTTCTCGCTGGCGCGAGGTAGGCTGCGATGGCTAAGGGCTTTCAGCTTTGGGGAGGCTCTGCCCACCTTGCGGTGCCCGGCTCGTCGCTCGCTTGGAGCGCGGCTCCTCGCCGACCGCTGCACAAATGAAGCCTTCGCTGTTTCGTCCACCGGACGCGCTCGGCTTCATTCCCAGCTGGGCTGGGGAACGATGTCCGCTTTTCTTCTCTGTGCCGGAACGGTCCGGCAGAAAGAAGAAAAGCGGACAGAAAAGAAGTTCAGGCGGACCGGCTTACTCCTACGCCGAACGCCGGGCGGGTACGGGGTGGCCGCCACCTGCGCGGCAATTCTTGCGGTCGCTGACGCGGGGATAGCCCGGAGGTCCCCTCAACGCCGGCTCCGGGACCCCGCCGTATTCATTCCGGGCTCGCAGAGTCGGATGCAAAAGGCTCGCAGGTTAGGGGGAAGTGCGCCGCTATCGTTCGGAGCTCGGCGCTTCCGGGTAGCTTTTGCCTGCCGGTCGGGGGGGGGGGGGGGTAGCTTGCGGGTGTGCAACGGGTCCCTGCCGGGGGACCCGGAGGTTCGCTGGTGCGAGGGGCAGCCCGGTGCTGCGGGCAACTCGCTCCGGCTCCACGTCGTTATGACGGATTTCTTCTCGCTACGCGAGGGTAGCTTGTTTTTTCCTCAGCTGGGCTGGGGAACGTTGTCCGCTTTTCTTCTCTGCGCCGGAACGGTCCGGCAGAAAGAAGAAAAGCGGACAGAAAAGAAGTTCAGGCGGACCGGCTTACTCCTACGCCGAACGCCGGGCGGGTACGGGGTGGCCGCCACCTGCGCGGCAATTCTTGCGGTCGCTGACGCGGGGGAAGCCCGGGTGTACCCCCGGCGCCGGCTCCGGGACCCCGCCGTATTCATTCGGGGCTCGCAGAGGTGGATGCAAAGGCTCGCAGGTGTGGGGGCGGCTCGCCGCTGTCGTTCGGGGCTCGGCGCTTCCGGGCAGCTTTTGCCTGCCGGTTAGGGGGCGGCTCGCCGATATACAGGAGGCCTCCCTCTCTGTGTGGGGCAACCCGCTGCGCTCCCGGCGGGCAAGGCGGAGTCGGAACCCCCGGTACCGGCGGACTATCCCATAAATCGCCGTTCTTCCGGGTGAGGGGTCTGTCGGTCACCACCGAGCTATTTCTCGCGCCGGCAAACCTCCGGGATCCCCCGACAGGGGCCCCCTGCACATCTACGAGCCCCCTCCGACCGGCAAGCAAAAGCTACCCCACACGAGCCAAGCTCAGTTCGATAGCGGCGAGCTTGCCCTAACCTGCGAGCCTTTGTACCGGGCTCGGCAAGCCCTGAATGAATACGGCAAGGTCCCGGAGCCGGCGCTGGGGGTACATCCGGGCTTCCCCCGCGTCAGCGACCGCAAGGGCAACGGTACAGGTGGCGGCTACCCCCAAACCACTCGGGTGAGGGCGTCACAACATAGCTCGTGAGAACCACCCTGCCCCTCGTCTGCGAGCCGCCGGAACGGACCGGCAAGGGTATAGCGCGTGAGCTCCTTTTCTTTTGCGAAGCTTTTCTTTTGCCTCTCTCCATAGTTTCCCTTACGTTGCCGCGGGAGAGAGGAAAAGAAAAGCGTCGATAGCGGGAAAAACCACTCAGGCTTTCTCCCGGTAGGGAACAGACCGGCTTCCAATAACAGAGCGGAGCCGGAGTGGGCCCCCGGTGCCGCGAAGGCCCCCCGCGCAGCGAGAAGAAATCCCCCGGTGTCGGGCGGAGCCTGAGCGAGCTGTCACCCCCCCCCGGAGCCGGGCGGAGCCGAAGGCAGAAGGTCCGCCGCGCCCGACGGCGAAGAGAAGAAAAGCGGACATCGTTCCCTAGCTGCGCTGGAAAAAAATCAAGCTGTCCTCGCGTCAGCGAGAAGCAGCCCTCCGGAGCCGGGCGGCGCCAAGGGCAGCGGGAACAGCCGCGCCACCGGTTGGGAGAAGAAAAGCGGACATCGTTCCCCAACATAGCTGGGAAAGATTGGAATGGCTACCCCGCGCAGCGAGAAATAGTCCCCGGCGCCGGGTAAGCCGAGCGAGCCGCCGGCCCCCTGCCAAATCCCCCTTGACACGCCGCCCCCGCCGTGGTAAAATACGGGCGAAATCCGGGAGAACCCGGGCTTTGGGCAGCACCGCCGGGCGGTCGCCCGCGACTTCGCGTACCGTTACGCGGCGTTGCCAAACTCAATAAACCGAGAGGAGACGGACAGTATGGGCAAACGCGAGAACTTTGTATTCGGGGTGCATTTCGACTACCACGCGCACGCGGACGAGCGGAATTTGTGCGCCGACGCAGACCCGGCGGGCATAGAGGACTTCCTCACCCGCGTGAAGCCGGACTACGTGCAGGTCGACACCAAGGGGCACCCGGGCATCAGCACCTACCCGACCAAAGTCGGGCGGAGAGGAGACCTGGCTCCCGACTTCGACTACCTGCGCATGTGGCGGGAGCTCACCGCGAAGCACGGGGTCGCGCTCTACGCCCATCATTCCTCCATATACGAGGAAGCGGCGGTTGAGGACCACCCGGAATGGGCGCAGCTCAACGAGCGGGGCGAGCCGACCCACAACATCTCCATCTTCTCCCGCTACGTGGTCGACCGCTTTATCCCGCAAATGATCGAGATAGCGGTTGACTACGGCTTGGACGGCGCCTGGCTGGACGGGGACGTCTGGGCGTTTAACCTCGACTACAGCGAATGTGCCGCCGCAGCCTACCTAAAGGCGACCGGCAAGCCCCTCCCCCGCAGCGGTGACCCGGACTTCGGGGAATACGTCTCATTCCTGCGCGACTGCTACAAGAAATACGTCACCTTCTACTGCGATAAGATCCACGAAGCGGCGCCGGACTTTGAAATCTGCGTCGCGGGGCTGCACGGACTCTACTGCCCCTCCTCCACCGCCCTCCCGGTGGACTTCGTCTCGCACGACGTCAACGGCCCGCACCCGCGCTTGGTCAGCCGCCTTTTTATGAAAGCCGGCAAGCCCTGGGACACTATGGCGTGGACGGGGACGCTCCTGCCGGGGCAGTCCTGTATCGCGGACGTGATCAACCGCTACTGCACCGAAAAGACGGCGGAAACGTTAGAGCAGGAAGCCGCCGTGTCGTTGGCCCTCGGGGGAGGCACGGAGTCCTGCAACGTGGGGCTGGCGCGCATTAAAAACTGGATGACGCCGATTTACGCGGAGGTTTCCCGCTTCGCCCACGATAGAAAGCCCTACTGCTTCGGGGCGAAGCCGGTCCACCAGGCGGCGGTGTTCTTCTCGCACGAAAAGTACCTCTCTCTCCCGCCCGACCCGAACGGGCTCTGGCGCGAGGGGGGCTACGAGACCGGCGTCGCGGCGATGGTCAACCTTATACAGTTTAACGGGTTCTCCTCGGAAATCGTGTTCGCGGACGACGCCCCGAATTTCGGGGAGTACGGCCTCATAATCCTGCCTAACGCCGACAAAATCGAGCCGGAGGCGAAAGCGGCGCTGCTGCGCTACGCCGAGAACGGCGGCAACCTCCTGCTCACCGGGCCCGATACGGTCGCCCTTTTCGCGGATGAGCTGGGTCTTACCGTGAGCCCCGCCCCGGAGGGTCTCGCAGCCTGCGTGCTCTTCGAGGACCGCCCGGTGGCGCTGCCCTCCCGCTACTGCGAGGTGTCGGGCGGGTTCCGGACGGATTATAAGTATTACGCGAACGACTTCCTCGACGGCGAACCCCACCCCGCCGCGCTGCGCGTAGGCTACGGCAAGGGGCAAATAGAGTGCGTGCCCATCGACTTCTCCGCCTCCTGGGACTACACGGTCTCGGGGATGAGGCGCTTCCTCGGCGCGGTGGCGCACTCGCTGTGGACGGACCCGATGGTGGAGGTATCCGGCTCGGCCTACGCCGAAGTCACTCTGATGCGCAAGGACGGCGTCCTCTCGGTCAACATCATAAACGCCGGGGGCGGGGGGTACGCCGCGCTCAGCGGATGCAAGATTCTCCAGCCTGACGAGATCCCCCCGCTGCGGGACATCACCGTCGCCCTCCGGCTGCCGGAAAAGCCGAACGCCGTCGCCCTCGAGCCGGAGCATAAGCCACTGCCGTTCACCTATGAGGACGGCGTGGCTCGCTTCACGGTCGACAAGGTGGCAATACACAGTGTTGTCACGGTGAAATAGGAGAGCGGGTCCGCCCCCGGTCCGTCCCGGCTACGCGGGGCAGCGGGCTTTACTCCGTCCCGGCAGGGTCCCCTCGCCGGGATCGGCGGACTCGCTCGTTCCCCGTTCGTCGGCGGAGTTTCCCTCGCCGCGTAAGGCGGACAGCTTGTCCCGGCACGCCATGCCATTGGGTAGCAGACTGGAGCGACGAGGGGCGGGCTCGACCCCAGCCTCCAATAGGGTGGCACCCAGAGTGTGCCGGACGGTCAGCTTATCTCAGCCCTTCAACAAAGTGCCAGCCGGAGAAGCAGCAGGCTCCTCGCGGGGGGGCGGTGAAGCTACCCCCCTCCCCTCCCCCCGCACCCGACAGACTGCGGGACGGCACTCTCTTAGGGCAGCGTGCGACGGGACAGCGGAACAGCGCACGGCGAAGCGGCGGGCTTTGCTCCGTCCCGGCAGGGTCCCCTCGCCGGGATCGGCGGGCTCGCTCGTCCCCCCGTTTGGCGGCGGAGTTTCACTCGCCGCGTAAGGCGGCTAACTTGTCCCGGTGCCCCTGTAGGGTGACAAACTGAAACGGCGAGCGGCGGGCTCGACCCTCAACAGGGAGAAGCCGGAAAGTGGCGAACGACAAGCGGCAGGCTCATCCCCAATCCCCATAGGGTGCCAGCCGGGGAGTAGCGGACTCCTTGGGGGCGACGAGGCTATCCCCGCCTTGACAGACTGAAAGGCTGCGAGACCCTCGCGGGGTGTGGCGGGCTCCTCGCGGGGGGGGGGTGGGGTGGTGAAGCTACCCCCCTCCCCCCCCCGCACCCGACAGACTGCTGGACGACACTCTCTTAGGGCAGCGTGCGGTGGGGCGGCGAGGTGACAGGATAGCGCGCGGCTAAGCGGCGGGGTTTACCCCGTACCGGCAGGGTCCCTTCCAAGGGTGGCGGACCCACTCATCCCCCCGTTTGGCGGCGGAGTTTCACTCGCCGCGTAAGGCGGCTAACTTGTCCCGGTGCCCCTGTAGGGTGGCAGACTGGAGCGGCGAGGGGCGGGCTCGATCCCGGCCTCCAATAGGGTGGCACCCAGAGTGTGCCGGACGGTCAGCTTATCTCAGCCCT
>CAYOSS010000078.1:0-8386 GCA_964406705.1 uncultured Eubacteriales bacterium | reverse complement strand
AAGGAAAGAACCGCTCTCCGCTCCTCCTTGACAATCCCCGCGCAATCCGCTATAATATTTCCCGGAGGCGAGGCAAAAATGGAGTACAATTCATACGATTACGACGACGAAGCGCGCGAAGCGGAGTACAATGAGTGGGAGCACTTTACCGATGAGGAAATAGAGGAACTGGAGAATCTGGACTTCAGGATCGGGATGAAGACCCCTCTTGTCGAGATGGACGGCGACGAGATGACCCGCGTCATCTGGCAGATGGTAAAGGAGAACCTCATACTCCCGTTCGTGGACCTCAAAACCGAGTACTACGATTTGGGGCTGCGCCACCGCGACGAGACTGGCGACGAGGTGACGCGGCAGAGCGCCGAGGCGACAAAGAGGCTGGGCGTGGCGGTTAAGTGCGCGACGATTACGCCGAACGCCGCCCGCGTGGAGGAGTACGGGCTCCGGGAGATGTGGAAGTCCCCCAACGGGACCATTCGCGCCGCGCTGGACGGGACGGTGTTCCGCTCCCCGATACTGGTGAAGGGGATCCCGGCCTACATACCCACCTGGACGAAGCCGATTACCATCGCCCGCCACGCTTACGGGGATATTTATAAGAACACCGAACTGCGCGTCCCGGAAGGGGCGAAGTGCGAGTTGGTCGTCACGGATAAGGACGGCGGCGTCACCCGCGCGACGGTGCACGGCTTCGAGGGCACCGGGGGCATAGTGCAGGGGATCCACAACACAGACCGCTCCATCGCGTCCTTCGCCAGGAGCTGCTTTAACTACGCGCTTGACGCGCGTGAAGATCTCTGGTTCTCCGCCAAGGACACTATTTCCAAGACCTACGACCACAGGTTCAAGGACATTTTCGCCGAGATTTACGAGCGGGAGTACAAGGACCGCTTCGAGGCGGCGGGGATCACCTATTTCTACACGCTGATAGACGACGCGGTGGCGCGGGTGATACGTTCGAACGGCGGCTTCGTCTGGGCGTGCAAGAACTACGACGGCGACGTGATGTCGGATATGCTTGCGACGGCTTACGGTTCCCTCGCGATGATGACCTCGGTGTTAGTCTCGCCCGACGGGGTGTACGAGTACGAGGCGGCTCACGGCACCGTTCAGCGGCATTATTATAAGCACCTAAAGGGCGAGGAAACCTCCACCAACTCGGTCGCGACGATATTCGCCTGGGCGGGGGCGCTGCGCAAGCGCGGGGAGTTAGACGACCTGCCGGATCTTGTAGACTTCGCGGATAAATTGAAGGAAGCGACCGTATCCACCATTGAGTCCGGGGTAATGACGGGCGACCTCTACGCGCTTTCCACCCTGCCCGATAAACGCCGGGTGAGCACCGAGGGGTTTATACTCGCCGTGCGGGAGCGTCTCGCGCCGCTGCTCGGATTTACGGGCACGGGAGAAATAGTTGTCGAGGATGCCGATGATCTCCCGTACTGACTCCGCCGCGCGGTAATCTACGGCCCGTCGGAGGAGCGGCGCGGCGTCCGTGCCCGGAGGGGGTCAAAGCTCTACAAAGTTTAGCCTCGCGAGGACGTCCCCGCCTATTATCCTCCGCGCCAGGGCGGCCGAGCGGTCCTTGTGAGCAATCTCCCCGCGGTAGTGAGCGTCTATTCCGTAGACTACCGAGGAGCCGTATTCCGCCGCCACTTCCCAGAACCCCCGGCTGGGGCATTTCACCTCGGCAAGGCGGCTTTCCAGCTCGTCCGCGTCCGGCTCGCCGGGTCTATAGACCTTGTTGTACACCCTGTGGATATTGATCTCGAGCGGGATATTGTGCCTCTTCGCGGTCCCGCAAATAAGCCGGGAGACGCGTCTTTCCGGCTCGCCGAAGGTTTCCCTCGTGTGGAGGAACTCGTCCGGGTGGGCTATGATGTCGGGCAGGCCCGCCTCGGCCGCCCGCTCTATATATTCGGCATATGTGAGGATCTCCCCGTCCGTGAGCCGGTCCGTCCCCGCGACGCGCTTCCACTCGCCGTCGGCGGTGTAGACAAAATGCTGACCTAACACGAATATGTCCGTCTCGGCTTTAAGCTCGCGCAGGAAATCCCCGTCCCCGGGGACGTATTCCGCCTCGAAGCCGGAGAGGATCTCGATTTTGTCCCGGTATTCCCGCTTCAGCGCGGCGACGCTCGAGAGGTACCCCGGCGCTTCGGCGCAGCTCATCCTCACGTTTACCCCCCGCTCGCGGTCGTCCCTGCGCGGGGCGTGATCGGTGAACGCCATTTTCCGGAACCCCGCCGCGATGTGGTCCTCCACGTACTCGCGGTCGGTGTAGTCCGCGTCGGAGTGGCCGCAACGGTAGGTGTGAGTGTGAAAGTTAAAATCCTGCGTCACTTGGTTTTACGCTCCTTATTTAAGATTGGGGGCGCGGCTCCGGTTGCCGCCGTTCGCTACGCGGCTTATTGAGCCGGGGGGGATGCCCCGCTGCCACTCGCTACGCGGCTTATTGCGCCGGGGGACGCCCCTCGCTGCCGCTCGCCGCGCGGCTTATTGAGCCGGGGGACGCCCCTCGCTGCCGCTTTCCGCGCGGGTTGGCGAGCCGACTGAGACGTGCCCTCCACCCGCTGCCGCTTTCCGCGCGGTTTGGCGAGCCGACGGGGACGGCGCCGCGCCCGCTGCCGTATGCCGAGCGGTCCTGAGGCCCGACTGAGACGCGCCCTCCGCCCGCTGCCGCTCGCCGTGCGGCCGCACTCGTCCGCGAGAACACCCCCCCGCTGCCGCTTTCCACTCGGCCGTGCTCCCCCGTGAGGGAATGACCCGCGCCGCCGCTCCCGGCCCGATCCCGCGCGGGGCGGCGGGAAGTGCCGCCCTCTGTGGTATTCCGCTTTAATTGCCGCGGGCTACCCCGCGAACACCCTTCGCGGACCCCGCAAGTTCCCCTCGTTGACCTTGTGAATACCCGTCGTGGATCCCGCGCGAGTACCCCTCGCGGACCCCGCAAACGCCTTTCTCAAACCCCGCGAATATCCGTCACGGGGCCCGCGCGAGTACCAGCCGCGGATCCCGCGAATACCTCTTTCGGACTCCGTAAACATCTTTCGGAGCCTCCGCGAATACCCGTCGCCGACCCCGCAAGTACTCCCGTGAACCTCGCGGGTACCCCCGCGAGCCTTTGGGATACCTCTCGCGGATCCCGCGAGTACCCCCGTGGCCCCGCGAATACCCACGCCATCCCGCAAATATTCCTCGCGAACCCTTACGATTGGAGGCGAGACCGTGAACTCTGCCAACCCGCGCCGGGCTTCCCCCGGTGAATTTTTTTACCGCGCCGCCGGAGCTGCCTTTATCGCGGTATCGGTCGTGTCCCTCGCCTCGATGCTGTTTGGCGGAGAGGGCGCGTTCCGGCCCCTCGCGGCGGCTGTCGCCCTCGCCGTGACCGCGCTTTACGCGGGGGTGTACACCGCCCTGTCCCGCGCCCGGATTACTCCGCGTCGCTTCGCCGCCTGGGTTGTCGCCGCCTCGGTGCTGTTCTTAAGCGCCGGACTCAGCTTCGCGCGGTACCTGGCGTTCACACCCTCTTGGGACCTGGAGGCGGTCTACCGGGGGGCGGAGCTTTTGGCGGCCGGCGGGGATTTCACCGCGTACTCCTCCGAGCACTGCCTGCGGGACTACTTCTACATCTACCCCAACAACTTCGGCGCGATGCTGCTGCTGTCCCTCTGGTTTAGGGGGCTTTCGCTCTTCGGGGTCCGCGATTTTTACACCGCCGCCGTGACGCTGAACCTGATGCTCGTTACCGTGACTATGCTGGTCTCCTGTTACGCCGCGAGGCGGCTTTACGGGGACGCGGCGGGGCTGTCGGTATCCGTGATGTTCCTCTGCTCGCCCCTGCTCTTCTCGGGTCCCGTGTTCTACACCGACACGCTTTCTATGTGCTTCCCCGTGGCGGCGTTCGCGCTGTTCCTTTCGGCGAGAGACGCCCCCGCCCGGCGCGCCCTGCCCTTATGCGCGGCGGGAGCCCTGCTGCTCGCGGCGGGTGGAGCGGTGAAGGCAGGAGCGCTGGTGCTGATCCCGGCGGCGGCCATAGAGCTGTTTGTCCGGGGGAAATGGCGGCGCGCGGTGCCGTTCCTCGCGGTAACGCTGTCGGCGGCGCTCGCGGTGAACTTCGCGGTGGGGGTCGTGCGCGAGCGATATTTGGATAGCGAGAAATTAGCCCGCGAGAGAATGCCCGCGTCCTACTGGCTGGCGCTGGGTCTTCGCGGAGAGGGCGGTTACGACAACGAAATCTTCTCCGCCGCCCGGAGTATTCGCGACCCCGCGGCCCGCGACGCCGAGATGTGGCGGCGAGTGAGGGAGGGCGTCGCCGGGAACAGCCCGTCGGGCACCGTCGCGCTGCTGTTCCGCAAGGCCGGGAGAACGCTCGGCGACGGGACATACGGCTTAGGAGATTTTCTGGACGACAGCCCCCTGCGGGAGACGGGTCTGCATAGGTTCCTGCTCCCGGGGTCGAGTGGGTACCCGCTTTATTCCGGCGTGGCGGGAGGGTTCCTCCTCGCCGCCCTGCTGCTGTCTCTCTTCTCGCTTCACCGCTCGCGCGACTCCGCCGAAACGCTCACCCCGCAGCTGTTCCTGCTCGGGATAACGCTGCTCTATATGGTCTGGGAGAACAACGGGCGCGCCGCTCCGGGCATAGTGCCGCTGCTCTTTGTCGCCGCCTCGGGCGGGTTGGCAAATATCGGAAGGAAGCTGACCTCTCGCGGGTAGCCGACCGGGGGGTGCGGCCCGTTCGCGGGGGGCGCTCCACTCGGCGGGACACGCTTCACTCATCGGCGGTATCTTTTAGCCGTCGGAGCGGGCCATGCCTCTCGGGGTGCGCCTCACCCGCCGGAACGAGCCGCGCCCGTTAAGGTTCGCGCCACCCGTCAAACACGCCTTAGTTGCCGAAGCAAGCCCTGCCAGCCGGGGTACGCCGCGCCCGTCGGGGCACACTTCAGCCGCCGGAGAAAGCCGTGCCCGCCGGGGCACGCCGCGCCGTTCCTCCGCTTAAAAGCCCAACTTACCGAGCCAATCCTCCACGGCGGATTTGGCCTTGCCGCGGTCGTTCTGCGCGACGGTGCCCTTCACCGCGAGACCCGCCCGGACCTTGGCGCCGGGGCAGGCCTTCTCCACGCTTGACTGGGTCCCGCCGAGACCGCTTCCCTCGTGCGTGCAGAAGGGGATTACCGTCTTGCCGGAAAAATCGTACCTCTCCAAAAAAGAGTACACCGCCATCGGCAGGTCGCCCCACCAAATGGGGTAGCCCACAAACACGGTGTCGTAGGCGTCGAGGCTCGCGGGAGGGTCGACGATTTCCGGGCGGGCGTTAGCGGTCTGTTCCCTCATCGCGACGTCGGTGCACTCGTCGTAGGACTCGGGGTAGGGCGTCACCGTCCTGATCTCGAACAGATCCGCGCCGGTCCGCTCGGCTATAAGGTCCGCCACGACGCGGGTGTTGCCGGTCTTGATGACCCCGACGTTGTAATTCTCGCCCGTGTGCGAGAAGAACGCGACAAGCGTCTTACCCTCGCCCTGCGCGCCTTCGGGGGACAAGTCACCGCTCCCGCCGGGGGATTGATCGCCGCTTTCTGCGTGAGAAGCGCTGCCGCTCCCGTTTACACTTGAGCCGCCTTGTCCGCCCGAGCCGCTCGCTTCGCCCTTTCCGGGCGGTTTTCCTCCGCACCCCCCGAGGGTGACGCCGAGCGCGGTGAGCGCCAATGTTCCCGCCAGGACCTTTAGCAGTATTTCGGTGAAACGCATATTGACCTCCTGTTTTTTTCTGATAGCTGTGGGTGGGTGGATTCTTTCCCGCTGCGCGGGGGAGCTTTGCGGTGCCGGGGGCTCGCTCGGGCTTTGCCCATCCCCGGGGGCTTCTTCTCGCTTCGCGGGATAGCTTTCCAGCTTTTCTCAACGCGGCTGGGGAACGTGTCCGCTTTTCTTCTCTGCGCCGGAACGGCTCGGCAATCTCCCTGCTTTTGGCTCCGCCCGGCTAAGGGTGAATTGCCCGCTTCACGGGGCAGTCTGGCGGCGCCGTTAGCTTGACTTTACCTGTTAATGTGGATTTCTTCTCGCTTCGCGAGGATAGCTTATTTATTTCCCCAGCGCGGCTGGGGGAACGATGTCCGCTTTTCTTCTCTGCGCCGGAACGGTCCGGCAGAAAGAAGAAAAGCGGACAGAAAAGAAGTTCAGGCGGACCGGCTTACTCCTACGCCGAACACAGGGAGCTTAGGGGGAAGCCGCCACCTATACCGCAGCTCTTGCGCTCGCTGACGCGGAGAAAGCCCGGGGATTCCGCCGGCGCCGGCTCCGGGAACCCACCGTATTCATTCCGCGCTTACCGAGCCCGGTACAAAAGGCTCGCAGGTTCGGGGGCAGCTCGCCGATATCGTTTAGGGCTTGCCGCTTCCGGGTAGCTTTAGCCTGGCGGTCGGGGGCGGCTCGCGGGTGTGCAGGAAACCCCTGCCGGGGGAACCCGGCGGCTTACTGGGTAGCCCTGCGTAACCGGGGACTCCGGCTCCGCCCCGCCCGACGGCGGGCGGCGACCCCGGTCGGCCTTAGTCCTCCGGCTTCAGGGGACCGTAGAAATAGCTCGCGGTGGCGCCGCCGTCAATCAGTACGGTGGACCCGGTGATAAACGCTCCCGCGGGTGAGAGCAGCAACTCCGCCACATTCGCGACCTCGTCCGCCGTGCCGGGGCGACCCGCCGGGCACTTCGCGAACATATTTTTGTAAAACTCCCCGCGCGGCCCGTTAAACTCGTCTATCGCGAGGGGCGTCACGATAATCCCCGGAGCGATATCGTTGAGCCTGGCACCGCGCTCGCCCCACTTCACCGCCTGCGCCATTACCCTCTTCTCATTGCAACGTTTGGCGAGCTGGTAGGCGTGCAGGGTATCGCGGATATTCTCCGGCCGCAGCATAGGCAGCTCTAAGAGTTCCTCGGTTGGGGTGGTGGCTAAAAGCTCGTCCTCCTTTGCGGTAAGAGCCGGCATCCTCTAGCCGCTCTGGCTGGAAATGGTCACTCCCGCGCCGCCGGGGGCGATGACCTCGCCCACTTCCTCAAGAAGAACCGCCGTCCCGTAAAGATCCACCTTCAGTATGGCCTCGACCGGCGCCTGGCTGGGCGAGACTCCCGCGCCGTTCACAAGCATTTTGATCTCGCCGTAGCGCCGCCCCTCGGATATCAGCGAGCGGATGGACTCCCTGCTCGAGAGATCCATTTCCACCGGGACGACGTCGTAGCCCGCGCCGTTCATTATCCCGGCAATCGTGTCGGCGTTCTCCTTTTTCCTGTCGCCCAAGATGATTTTCATCCCGAAGCCCACTCTGCGGGCTATGGCCATACTTATCTGTCCCGCGCCTGTGACTAACATTACGTCCTTCATAGCAAATGCCTCCTGAAAATAATATTGCTCCGCCGGCTTCGGGGGCTGTTTCTCGCTGCGCGAGGGTAGCTTGCTTTTTCCCCAGCTGGGCTGGGGGAACGATGTCCGCTTTTCTTCTCTGTGCCGGAACGGTCCGGCATCGTCGTCGCAAGTTCCATATCGCTCGTTTCCACGCTAAAGCGTGAAAAGCTCGCTCATTCCACTGCTCCTCCTCTCCCCACGACGCCTAACGGCGCCGCGGGGGCCCCTTATGAAAAGCGGACAGAAAAGAAGTTCAGGCGGACCGGCTTACTCCAACGCCGAATACTGAGCGGTTACGGGGTAGCCGCCACCTATGCGGCGGGTTTTGTGCCTACGAGGGTAGCCCGGATGTACCCCCGGCGCCGGCTCCGGGGTACCGCCGTGTTCATTCGGGGCTCGCCGAGCCCGGTACAAAAGGCTCGCAGGTTAGAGTAGGCTCGCCGCTATCGTTCGGGGCCCGGAGCTTCCGGGTAGCTTTTGGCTGCCGGTTCGGGTAGGCTCGCAGACGTACCGCAAACTTCTGCCGGGGGAGCCCGGAGGTTCGCCGACGCGAGAGGTAACCCGGCGGCGACCGGCAGCCCCCGCCCCGGATAGCGCAGCGGTTCACAGGATAGCCCGGCGGCGACAAGCAGTTCGCCCATTCCGCTTTGTCCACCGGGAACTATGACGACTCACCCATACGGGGGGGAAGGCTTGCCTTGTACCCCGCGAGCTACTCTTAACCACCAAGCAAAAAGCTGCCCCACAAGAACCGAACCCAAATCGTCAGCGGTGAGCCGCCCCCGAACCGGCGAGCCTTTTGTACCGGGCTCGGTAAGCCCTGAATGAATACGGCGGGGTCCCGGAGCCGGCGTTAGGGGTACATCCGGGCTAACCTCGTAGGCACAAAACCCGCCTCATAGGTGGCGGCTTCCCCATAACCACTAAATGTTCGGCGTAAGAGCAAGCCGGTCCGCCTGAACTTCTTTTCTGTCCGCTTTTCTTCTTTCAGCCGG
>CAYOSS010000077.1:0-8405 GCA_964406705.1 uncultured Eubacteriales bacterium | reverse complement strand
TTTTGCGAAGCTTTTCTTTTACCTCTCTCCCACTCTTCCGGTATGTTGCCGCGGGAGAGAGGAAAAGAAAAGCGTCGATAACTTAGGAAAACAGATAAGTTTCCCTCCTGGTAAGGAACAGACCGGCTCCCAATAACAGGGCGGAGCAGAGCTCCCGGCCCCGCAAAGCTACCCCCGCGCAGCAAGAAGAAGCCCCCGAACCCGGGCGGAGCCAACTCTCCCGCCGCCGCGAAGCCTTTGCCCGCCTTGCGGTGCCCGGCTCGTCGCTCGCCCCCGGCGCGGCGACTTGCCGACCGCTGCCGGGATGAAGCCTTCGCTGTTTCGTCCACCGGACGCGCTCGGCTTCATTCCCGCGCAGCGGGAACCAGCCCCCGGACCCGGGCGAAGTCAGGCCCGCCGCCTAAAATTTCACCTTTCTCACGGCGTGCAGCACCCTGCCGCTTAAAAGCCCCGTCAGGAACCCGAGTACCGCTCCGGCGGCAAGGAGGACGGGCAGCAGGCGGAGCGACCCTTTGCCGACCAACAGCAGGGCGACGAGCGTTTGCGCCGCGTTGTGGGCGGCTCCTCCGGCGCAACTTACCCCGGCGGGAGAGAATACCCCGGCTCGCCGCAGGAGTGCCATTACAATAAGGCTCGCGGCGGCACCGGCGGCGGAGTAGGCGAGGCTCGCGGCGTTGCCGAAGAGGATCGCGACCAAGAGCACCCTCAGCCCGTTTACGAGCGCCGCCGGGAGAGCGCCCTCCCTATACAGCAAGAACACCGCGAGCAGATTCGCGAGACCGGGCCGCAGCACCGAGGGGAACAGCAGGGACTCCACATACGAGAGGAGCATCCCGAAGCCCAGAAAAAGCCCGTACAGCGCGACTTTCCGCGCCCTCATCGTATTTCCACCAAGACGCGGTTGGGGGCGCAGATTATCGTCTCGCCGCGCCGGCTGATCTTGCCGCTCTTCTTGCAGAGCCCGTCCGGGCAGTCGGCGGCCGACATCCACACCCGGCCATCTTCCACGCGGACGGTGTTACGCGGGAGAGAGACGGTCGCGTCGCGCGAGAGGGGATATTCCCCGTAAACCTCGTTGTCGACGCTTATGACGACGGTTTCCCCGCCGGAGCGCGGGAGGTACATCGCCGCGCCGAGGATCGCCGCCGCCACGAGCAGCCCCGCTAACAGGATTATATCGGCTTTTCGCGTTTTCAGCATATGACCCTCCCCCCCCGGCGGACGTTGATTTTGGTTAGCGCCGCATACAGGTGTACGAAGCCGGCGGTCGCCCGGCGGCGCTGCTTTCATTTTACTCCCCCGGCGCGGGGCGGTCAAGGGGAATTTCCCCGGCGTGAAGCAATCAAGTGGAATTTTCCCCGGCGGGAGACGGTCAAGGGGAATTTCCCCGGAGAAACGGTGAAAAGAGGCGGTTGCGGTGCCCCGAAAAAGGCGGTTTACCCGGGTCGCGGCGGCGGCGCTCGCGGCGGAGCTTGCCGTGTCGGTCGCGGCGGGGCTTTCGGGCTGCCGGCGGGCCCCGGAGGAGCGCTCGGCCACGCGCTTTCTCCTTGACACCGTGGTGACGGTCACCCTTTACGGCGGGGACGAGAGCACCCTCACGGAATGTTTCGATATTGTGGAGAAGTACGACCGGCTCTTCGGGGTCGCCGGCGGGGGAGACATCGAGGCGGTGAACTCGGCGGAGGGCGAGCCGGTCACCGTGTCGGGCGATACGGCGGAGCTGTTGCGCCTTTCCCTCGATTGCTGCCGGCGAAGCGGCGGGGCGTTCGACATCACCCTTTACCCGGTGAAACGGCTCTGGGACTTTACGGGGGAGGACCCGTCCTTGCCCGACCCCGGGGAATTAGAGACGGCTCTCAGTAAAGTCGGATACGGCAACATCTCGCTTGAGGGGAACACGGTCACAGCCGCCGGGGGGGCGAAGCTTGACCTCGGCGGGATCGCCAAGGGGTGGATAGCTGGCAAAGTGGCGGAGTATTTGGAGGGCGAAGGGGTATCCGCCTTGCTGAATTTCGGCGGGAGCGTGATGTGCGTCGGAGAGCGCGAGGAGGGCTGGCGGGTCGGCGTGCGGCGGCCCTTCACCAAGGACGGGCTCGCGGCGACGCTGACCATTCCCGGCGGAGCGGTGGCGACTTCCGGGCGGTACGAGCGGTGCTTTACCCTCGACGGGACGCTCTACCACCATATTCTGGACCCGGCGACCGGCTACCCGGTGCAAAATGACCTCGACGCGGTGACGGTGGTCTGCTCCGACCCGGCGACTGCGGATTTCCTCTCGACGGCGCTGTTTGTGATGGGGTACGCCGCGGGCGCGGAGTTTCTGGAGACTTATGAGGCTCTGGCAGTGTTCGTGGGCCGGGACGGTTGTATAAGGCGGGCCGGCTCCCTGCCGGGCGTCACGGTGGAGGTTGAGGGATAATAGGCGGCGCCGCGCGCGATTTGGCGCTGAACTCGGCGGTGCTATTGTAGCGTGCCCTGTGACCACTCAAGGCGCAAGTTAGCCGGCAACTGCCCGGCGATCGTATGACCGGGTTGCCCATAGCAAGCCACCGCGACCACTCAATGCGCAAATCACCCCCGGCGTCTGTCCGCCATTACCGTGCGCGTCCCCGCGACCACCCGAGCCGCGAACCCGCCGGCGGAGCTATCATCCCGCGCCGGGTTGAACGGCTGAACGGCGGGTTGCCCGGCGACCGCCCGGCAGGGTCACCATAAGCACCTGTGCCGCGAACCCTCGGCGCTCAGTCAGTGGTCCGCCACAAGCCGAGTAAGCGCAAGACCCCGCGCCGAACGCGCCTTCAGGTTTCCGTCAGCCAAAGTGAATAATCGAGTAGACCCCCGTATTCCCGGGCCGCCTCGCGGGAGTACGGCGGACGGCGCGGGACGGTGACGCGGGAACGCCCTCGATGGTCAACCGGCGATACTGCCACCATCCGCGCGTCACCGCGACCACCCGAGCCACGGACTCTCCCGTCGGTCACCCGTCGGCGCCGTCGCTAAGCACCCGGCCCCGGGTTTTTGGAGCGGCTATTCGGCGGTTTCTCAGCGGATCCTCTTATAGGACGCCGACTTTAACAGCCGTTTCGCGAACCCCCGGGTGGCTGTTCGGCAGACCGCCGCCGGCGCCCGTGCCGCAACCCCCCCCGCCGGTCGCCGGAGGGTACCCCCGCGACCGTCCAAGCCGCAAATCACCCCCGGCGTCTGTCCGCCATTACCGTGCGTCCCCGTAACTGTCCAAGCCGCGAACCCGCCGGCAAAGCTATCATCACGCGCCGGGTTGAACGGCTGAACGGCGGGTTGCCCGGCGGTTACCCGACGACACCACCGCAACGGCTCGCAACCGCGAAACCCGACCACGGGCGGCTAAGGCGGCTTTCCGGCCCCACCCGCCGGGTCACCGTAAAAAGGAGCGATGAGTATGACATTTCACAAGCGGGCCGTAGTCACGGGGGCGGCCAAGGGGATAGGCTTCGCCACGGCGAGGGAGCTGCTCTCGGGCGGCACGGACGTGTACCTCGTTGATATCGACGAAGCGGCGCTGAAGGCCGCCGCCGGAGAGCTTAGGGGTCTCCCGGGGCGGGTCTGCACCGGGGTCTGCGATGTCGCGGATGAGAGCGCGGTCCGCTCCACGGCCGCGGATATCGAGAGCAGGCTCGGCGGGGCGGATATCCTCGTCAATAACGCCGGGGTGTTCAACGGCGGGGCGCTCTTCGAGGAGTCCGACAGCGCTGAGTGGCGGCGCAAGATCGGGATCAACATCTTGGGGACGATGTACTTCACCAAGGCGCTTTTGGGCGGAATGCTCAGCCGGGGCTTCGGGAGAATCGTGAACCTCGGCTCGGTAGCGGCTGTGTACGGGCTCGACACGATGGTGGATTACTCTATGACGAAGGGCGCCGTGGTGAGCTTCACCCTTGCTCTCGCGAGGGAGGTCACCCCGCGCGGGGTCACCGTCAACGCGGTCTCGCCCGGGACCATTGGCGGGGAGCCCCGCCCCATCGCCCTTAATAAGGCGGGCCGCACCGGGACATACGAGGAGTGTGCGAGCCTGATCTGCTACCTCGCCAGCGACGAGGCGGGTTACATTTCCGGGCAAAATTACGTGATAGACGGGCAGCGTAATACGGTCCGCTGAGCGGACGGAACACCATTCAACAAATCCGATAAGGAGGACGCTTTATGAGTAAGTTTTTGCGTGCGGACCGCCCCACGGTTACCCTGATGCTGCGGGGGAGGACGTTGGGCGACATTTTGGAGGAGATAACCCTGGGCCTGGAGGAGGGCGCGGACGCGTTCGGGCTGCAGTTGGAGGGTCGTCCGAGCGAGGTCACGGACAAAGCGGGCCTTTCCGCCATAATCTCCGCGATGAAGGGCCGCCCGGCGTACGTCACCGATTACTGCACCACGAACGACGAGGGCGACCTGCTCTCCTCGGCGACGCACTTAGTCCACGCGGCGGAGTGCGGCGCGGCGCTCGTCGACATCAGGGCGGATATGTTCGACATCTCGCCGGGGGAGTTCACTCACGACGCGGCGGCCGTGGAGAAGCAGCAACGCTTAGCCCGGGAGCTGCGGGCGCGGGGCGCGGAGGTGCTCTACTCGTCGCATATTTATAAGTACGGGGACGGGAAAATGCTGTTTACCTTCCTGCCCTACGAGCGGGTGTACGCTGTATTGGCGGGGCAGAGGGACCGGGGCGCGGACGTCGCCAAGATAGTCACCTCTGCCGACACCGAGGAGGAGCTTGCCGCCAACTGCGAGACAACACTCCGGCTCCGCCGGGAATTAGGGATCCCGTTTCTCTTCCTATGCAACGGGACAAAATGCTACCGGCACAGGCGGCTCAGCCCGGTGCTGGGCTCCTCGATGGCGCTCGTGACGGAGTCAAGCGTGCGCGGCGAGAACCAGCCTCCCATAGACGAGATGTGGGGCGTTTTGGGCTCGCTGGGCTTCCCCGGGGTGCCGGGCCGGTAACAGGGGGCAAAACAGCTGTCGCCCGGGGCCGAAAAGACCTCGGGCGATAATTTAGCTGTAAGACGGCGGGGCGATAATTTCGCTGTAAGACCGCCGCCGGCGGCAGCGCGGGTCGCTAATCCAAATACTTGAACACGAGCCTCATAAGACCCGCGCCGTTTATCAGGAGAATGTTGTCCCTGCCCGCGAGCTCCACGCACTCTTTGGTGAAGCTGTCCGCGGTGGATATGAGTATCTTAACGGCGCCGACGTCTCCCTCCGCGCGCTTCATCAGCTGTCGGCACCCCTCGGTGTCGCCGCCGTCAACCCCGCTTTTGTCCTTAACCTGCACATATATCTGCTGCGAGAAATCCGCGTCGTTCTCCGCCACGTCCAAAAGCTCGGACAAAGGCGGATCGCTCGCGTAAATGAGGTCGGCGTCCCCGCCCTTCCCGTCATAGCTGTTCCTTTTTGTGAGAGTATACCCGAGCTTCTCGAAAACAGCCTCCACTATCCGCTCGGTGCTCCTGTCCCCCAAGGCGCGGAGCCTGTCGAGAGTCGCCTCGTAGACGCCGGACCTGGCGCAAACGTCCGCCTTGATCTCCGAGACAATTCCCTCAATATCGCTGTTCGGGTTATTCGGCTTGCCGAGCAGTCTCTCGGCGCTCCCGCAGACATTTCCCAACCACACGTGGTTAAGGGGAGAGCGGTAGGCCTTGAACTTCGCGCTGATTATCCCGCAATCCTCGTTGGCGGTGTTGCCGAACTCCCTCACCGAGCCCGTGTCAATCGGGACCATATGGTAAAAGTCGTCCCACTCGTAGCCCTCCGGCTCCCGGAACGTGTATTCCCCCGCGGCGCGGCACACGGTGAACATCGACGGCTTCGGCAGCTTGGGGATAATCAGGATGTCTCCCGGCTTAATCTCGAGCATAATACGGAGGTTGTTGTATTTGGTCCTGTAGTAGCTTTTGTTGTCCGACCCGGAGAAGGCGCAGTATTTGTCGACCCAGACGTCTAAGGGCTGGTTCAAGTCGGTTCCATGGTTGCCCCACCCCTGGCGCAGCCGCCCCGCGCCGAACTCGCTTCTCACAAAGTCGTCGTATGCCTTGACGCGAAAGACGTAGGTATTGGCCATAAATATGAACCTCCCTTTACTGATTGGACTTATCCGAACGACGCGAAAACGTCCCGGTTATCCATCACATACGACCTGATGCCCACGAGGTAGTAAACGGACCCGATCACACCGATCAGCCCGCCGAAGAGCACATTGTACACCAAGACGACGATCGCCCCCGCCAACGGCTCGAATTTCGCGACGATGCCCGTCGGGTTCGCCAGCATGGTTTTGGAATAATTCAGATCCTGAATGGCGGAAATCAGGTTCAGCACACCGACGATCAGTACCCACCACCAGTCGTAGAATATGCCGAAAATCCCCGCCACGATCTGCACCGACGCGATTACGATCCAGATAATGCCGTTTGTCTTTACCTTTTCGGACAGCGTGGTAAGCATCGCCGCCCTGTTCGCGAGGGGGACCGCGCCGCCGACGGGGCAGCCGCAGTTAGTGCAAAATGTCGCCTGGGGACCGATTTGCGTCCCGCACCGCGTGCAGTACGCCACGCGTGTCGGCGGGGACTGCGCGTAAGGGGCTCCCGCCGCGCACCCGCACCCGGGGCAGACGACCGCCTCGTCCAGAAGCTCCTTCCCGCAATGCTGACAGTACTTTATAGATAACCCCTCCAGACTTATAGTTTTAGGGCCTGCGCGTCGGCAGGCAAAGAATACGCGCCAAACGCTCACTCTATTAAAAATGGCTCAAGAGCGTCCATTTCATCGTCGGTGATCCATTCCTCGCCATAGAAAAAATTGAAATACCCGTTTAGGACATTGACAAGCTCCTCGAACGTAGCTTCAGCAAGTTCGGGTTTTTCAAGAGCATCAAGATATTGAAACGATGCTTTAGAGCTGGCGAGATACAATTCCATCTCTTCAAGTACAAGATCACCCCACTTCACACTATCGACGGTATGACTTACTGAAGCGATATCATCCAAATCGGACGATAAATCGCTTAAGGTGCCGCAACATTCCAGCATAATGTTATTTGATAGAAAGCCATATTCCTCTGCGTCCTTTACCATTTTGTCCCACGCTTTATCGGCTTTTGCGAATATGCCCGCAATTGTTTCTTTTTCCACGTAGGTTAGATGGTACGCCGAGATTATTTCTTCGCGAATCTCGGGCGCCTTTTTCTTATCTCCGCACGAGCAAAGTAAACAGACAATTAGTACGGCGACAATTCCGGTCAGAAAAGCCTTCCTGATTTTCACTGTAGTTCAGCTCCTTAGCGAAACTTTATCAACACGTCAGCCAGGGCCAAACAGGGTATCGCGAAAATTTGCTGCGGCTAACAGGACGCAGCCCCCGCGCGGAAGCTGTCGTCAGTCAAAATAAGGCTGCATAGCTTTCAATTCTTTCGCAGCTTCTTTATCGGCAACCGAAAAATCTTCGGAAAATGAGTTAAAGCTGCCTTCGGGGTTAAGAGCCATGTTTGTCAGAGCCGAATAGGAACTGTAGCATTCTCTGAGGTCGTCGTACATATCCTTGAACTTATCTTTGGGATTGGCCAGCCTTTTCATATATCCGTCGACACGGTCGCGGGTGAGCTCAATATAATCCGTTTGATTGATGAAATTCTCGTCGGCAAACAAGTTTATCAGCGCGTCGTTGAAATCCGATACGAAATACCCGTCGGGGCGTGTATATTCGTCTGTTTCGCTGTCCGCTTTTTCCCAAATAGCATTGTACCATACCGAGACAATCAGATTGCAGCAATCCTCGGCGGTGATAGTCCCGCTTACCATTGACCTGTAAGCCTGTTCCGCTATATGGAGATATTGGTTATCCTTCTTTATGTTGTATTGACGCACAACAATAACGGAAACAACAATCGCCGCTACCACGACCAGGGACGTCGCCGCTATAGCAATGGTTTTTACCGGCTTCTTGCGCGAGCTTTTGCCGGCGGGCCGGACGGGGGCCGCTTCCGCCGCGGGAACGCGCCCGTCGTCTCGGTTAATCGCCTGGCCGCAGGCGGGGCACTGAAGCCAACCCGGCTGCAATTCGCCGCCACAGGAGGGGCAAAATCTTTTCTCCTGTGCCGCCGCGGTTTCCTCGGTCGGGGTCGATGGAGCGACCATCTCCATATTCCCGGCGGGAGAGGGCTCGGCGGGAGAGGGCTCAACAGAGGAGGGGTCTGCCGCTACAGGCGCGGGATCGCATGCCGTCTCCATCGCCTGACCCCCGCATGAGGGGCAAAACTTCACATCGTCGTTTAGCTCTTTCCCGCAATGCTGACAGTACTTCATAAAACCCACTCCATTCTTGTTTTTTTATTACGGCGCTCGCGCGACATAATCCGTATTATGTATCACTGTGGATCC
>CAYOSS010000076.1:5332-8523 GCA_964406705.1 uncultured Eubacteriales bacterium | reverse complement strand
GATTGCTAAAGAAAACCACTTAGTTTCCCTCCCGGTAGGGAACAGACCGGCTTCCAATAACAGGCGGAGCTGGAGCTCCCCGCCCCGCAAAGCTACCCCCGCGCAGCGAGAAACAGCTCCCCCGAACCCGGCGTAGCCAACTCTCCCGCCGCCGCAAAGGCTTTGCCCACCTTGCGGTGCCCGGCTCGTCGCACACCCCCGCGCGGCTCCTCGCCGACCGCTGCCGGGATGAAGCCTTCGCTGTTTCGTCCACCGGACGCGCTCGGCTTCATTCCCGCGCGACGAGGATAACCCCCCGGCGCCGGGCGGAGCCAAGGGCAGCGGGAACAGCCGCGCCTCTCGGTTGGGAGAAGAAAAGCGGACACGCTGCCCAGCCCAGCCGGGAAAAGCGAGAAGGGCGCCCTCGCGGAGCGGGAAGAAATCCGCCTTAACAGGGAAAGCCAAAGCCGCCGGTCGCTACCGGCCTTCTCTCACCAGCAGCTCATACCCTCCCCCCGGCAGGGTGAGCGTCCCCGCGCCCGGGGAACCCCCGAACACGGGAGAAGCCCCCGAGCCGGAGAAAATCCCGGAGCCGGGAGAAGCCCCCGAGCCGGAAACCGCCCCGGAGCCGGGAGAAGCCTCTAAGTCTGGAGAACTCCCGGAAAAGAGAGAGACCCCGGAGTCTGGAGAAGCCCCCGAACTGAGAGAAACCCCCGAGCCGGAGAAAATCTCGGAGCCGGAGAGCGTCCCCGCGCCCGGGGAACTCCCGAACGCGGAGCGGACCCGCCCCCCGCCGGCGGCAAACTCCTCCGGCAGGCGGAAAGTATACGGCTCCGCGCCCCGATTCACCGCGACGAGCGCCGCCGAGCCGGGGGACCTCCTCTCGTAGAGCAGCGCGCCGCCCTCCGCCGTAAGCGGGACAAACTCCCCCTCGCGGAAAGCGCCGCACCCCCTCCGGGCGGCCCCCAGCGCCCGGTAAAACTCCACCAGCGCCGTGTCCCCGCTCCCCCAGGGGTAGCAGCCCCGGCAAAACGGGTCCCCGTACCCCTCCAGACCCGCCTCGTCGCCGTAGTAGAGCACCGGCAACCCGGGCAGGGTGTACTGCAGCAGCGCGGCTATTCTCTGCAGACGCAGCCCCGTCTCCCGCTCCGCCGGCGAGAGCCGCGCCGCCGCCTGCTCCTCTCTGGTCTCGAGGTTTTCCCCGGCCAAAGCGGTGAGCGAGCGCGGGGTGTCGTGCGTGCCGACGGGGTTCATCAGCAGCTTCAGCGCCCCAGCCGGGTAATGCTCGCATATTTCCAGGACGGCGCGGACGAAATCCTCCGCCCGTCCGCCCCTTACAAACTCCAGCACCGCCTCCCGGAAGGGGTAGTTGGTGACGCTGTCCAGCTGCCCTCCTCTTAAGAACCTTCTCCGCGCGCCGTAGCTGACCTTGTTGCTCGCGTCCTCCCAGACTTCGCCTATTAACAGCTTATCCTCGCCGTGCCGCTTGACCGCCCGGCGCACCGCGTCCAGGAAGCCGTCCGGCAGCTCGTCCGCCACGTCGAGCCGGAAGCCGTCCGCGCCGGCGTCCAGCCACTTATCGATGACGCCCCCCTCGCCGGTAATAAACGCCGTAAAGCCGGGGTCCTCCTCCGCGACCTCCGGCAGGGAGGGCACCCCCCACCAGCACTTGACCCCGTCCGGCCAATCGGTGAACTTGTACCACGGGTAGTACGGCGAGTTCCTGTCCGAATACGCCCCCGGCGCGGGGTAGCGCCCGTACTTGTTGAAATACACGCTGTCGTCCCCGGTGTGGGAGAAGACCCCGTCCAAAATGACCCTGATCCCCCCGCGGTGCGCCGCGCGGCACAGCTCCCGGAAGTCGCCCTCCGTGCCGAGCAGGGGGTCTATCTTGGTGTAATCGGCGGTGTTGTAGCGGTGGTTGGAGTGCGCCTCGAATATGGGATTTAGATATATCGCCGTCACGCCGAGGGAGGCTATGTAATCCATTTTTTCCGTGATTCCCGCCAGATCCCCGCCGAAATAGTCGTTGCCGAGACTGCGGGTCCCGCCGGTCTGCCGGTACTCGGGGGCGCCTCCCCAGTCGCCGCGAAGGCACCTGTCCCCCGGGACGCCGTGTTTCTCCCTCCCGGAGTTGCAGAACCTGTCCGGGAATATCTGGTAGTATATCCCCCCGGCGTAGCAATCCGGCACGCGGTAATCCTCCCGGTACACGGTGAGCTGCCACCCCTCGCCCCGCTCCCCGGAGATCCCCGCGGCGCCGTCCGGGCCCTTTACCAGGTACCTGCGCCCGTACCCCGCGTCGTAGGCGAAACTGTAGAAGTAGAGCCCCTCGGCGAAGCGCGGGGTGGCCCCGAACACTAAGAGCCCGTCCTCCTCGTAGAGGTAGGTCATATTAAGGCAGAGGCTCCCGTCCCCGCTCCCGTACAGGGGGGTCCCGGTGCCTGGGTTCCCGCCGTTTCCCTCACACAGAGAGGTCCCGGAGCGCCCGCCGCTATCCCCCTCGCGCAGGGGGGTCCCTGGGCAGCCGGGGTTCCCGTTGCCGCCCTTGTATGGGCAAGTCCCGGGGTTCCCATTCCCGTCCCCGTCCCCGTATAGGGGGGTCCCGTGATTGGGGCGCCCGCCGCTATCCCCCTCGCGCAAGCCGGCTCCGGGGTAGGAGTTCCCGTCCCCGTCCCTATATGGGCAAGCCTCGGGATGACCGAGGCTCCCGTCCCCGCTCCCCCCATATGGGTAGGTCCCGTAGCTGCCGGAGGGCTCGTTACCGTCTCCCGGGCAAATCCCGGGGCGGCCGGGGTTCCCGCCGCTTTTCCCCTTGTATGGGCAAGTCCCGGGGTTCCCGCCGCTATCCCCCTCGCGCAAGCCGGCTTTGGGGTGGGAGTTCTCGCTCCCGTCCCCATATGGGCAGGTCCCGTGAAGGGGGCTTCCATCGCCGCCCTCGTATGGGCAAGTCCCGGGGTTCCCGTTCCCGTCCCCGCTCCCGTACAGGGGGGTCCCGGGATTGGGGCTCCCGTCGTCGCCCTCACACAGAGAGGTCCCGAGGCTCCCGTCGCGGTCCCCCTCGCACAACCTGACTCCGGGGTGGGAGTTCTCGCTCCCGTCCCTATATGGGCAAGCCTCGGGGTAACCGAAGCTCCCGTCCCCGCTCCCCCCATACGGGCAGGTCCCGTAGCTGCCGGAGGGCTCGTCCCCCTCGCGCAGGGGGGTCCCGT
>CAYOSS010000076.1:0-5232 GCA_964406705.1 uncultured Eubacteriales bacterium | reverse complement strand
AGGGTCCCGGGATTGGGGTTCCCGTCACGATCCCCCTCGCGCAAGCCGGCTCCGGGGTGGGAGTTCTCGCCCCCGTCCCTATATGGGCAGGTCCCGTAGCTGCCGGAGGGCTCGTCCCCCTCGCGCAGGGGGGTCCCGTAAGAGCCGGTGCGCCGACACCCGTCACCTTCGTATGGGCAAGTCCCGGGGTTCCCGTTCCCGTCCCCGCCCCCGTACAGGAGGGTCCCGGGATTGGGGTTCCCGTCACGATCCCCCTCGCGCAAGCCGGCTCCGGAGCGAAGGCTTTCCCCGTCCCCCTCATAAGAGCCGGGGTCTGGGTTCCCGCCGTTTCCCTCACGCAGAGGGGTCCCAGGGCAGCCGGGACTCCCGTCGCGGTCCCCCTCGCGCAAGCCGGCTTCGGAGCGAAGGCTTTCCCCGTCCCCCTCATAAGAGCCGGGGCTGGGGTTCCCGTTCTCGTTCCCGCTCCCGTACAGGAGGGTCCCGAGGCTCCCGTCGCGGTCCCCCTCGCGCAAGCCGGCTTTGGGGTAGGAGTTCTCGCCCCCGTCCCTATATGGGCAGGTCCCAGGGTAGGAGGGCTCGTCCCCCTCGCGCAGGGGGGTCCCTGGGCAGCCGGGACTCCCGCCGCCGTCCCCCTCGCGCAAGCCGGCTCCGGAGCGAAGGCTTTCCCCGTCCCCCTCATAAGAGCCGGGGCCGGGGTTCCCGCCGTCCCCCTCGAGGAGCAGGTACACGGCGGAGGGCGCGGCGTCCTTATGCAGGCGCACCCTGAAAGTGACCTTCTCCCCCGCCCTCACCGCGCCGAAAGGGGTCTTGTAGGCGGGGTCATAAGGCGAATAGGCGGGAGGGATCACCGCTTTTGCCGCTTTTCCGGGGTCTTGTAGACGGGTGAGACGTGCCAGATCCGCTCGGCGTACTCCTTCACCGCCCTGTCGGAGGAGAACTCCCCCGCCCCCGCGATGTTGCGCAGCGACATTTTAGCGTAAAGACCCGGCTCGGAGTAAATCCGGGCCGCCCTCTCGGCCGCCTGTTTGTAGCTCTCGAAATCGGCAAGCGCCATATAA
The DNA here is from genome assembly GCA_964406705.1 of uncultured Eubacteriales bacterium. Classification (GTDB taxonomy): domain Bacteria; phylum Bacillota; class Clostridia; order Oscillospirales; family Acutalibacteraceae; genus CAZRRV01. The sequence continues at coordinate 4,174 of CAYOSS010000076.1, read as the reverse complement.
GTATCCGCGGTGGAAAAGAGGTTCGCCAACTGCTCGAAAGAAGTCCCCGCTATGCCCCGGCGCATAAAGTCGAGCACCCGCCGAGCGTCTTCGCTTCCCTCCAGCGCCCGCCTCGGGTCATAGCCCCGGGCCTTGAGGGAGAGCACCTCGTCGCAGGTCATCCCGAATATGATTATGTTGTCCTCGCCAACCGCGTCGCGTATCTCCACGTTGGCGCCGTCGAGGGTGCCCACCGTCACCGCGCCGTTCAGCATAAGCTTCATATTCCCCGTGCCGGACGCCTCGGTGGATGCGAGGGAAATCTGCTCGCTGAAGTCCGCCGCCGGGATCATTCGCTCGGCCAAGGTGACGTTGTAATCCTCCACGAACACCACACAGAGACGGTCCCTCACCGCCGGGTCCCCCTCAATCTGGCGCTGGAGGGCCACGATCAGCTGGATAATCTGCTTCGCGAGGTAGTACCCCGGCGCGGCCTTGGCCCCGAATATGTAGGTGCGGGGGACGAACTCCGTATTGGGGTTATCCTTTAAGTTTAAGTAGTCGAGGATGATCCTCATCGCGTTGAGGTGCTGCCGCTTGTACTCGTGGAGCCGCTTCACCTGCATATCGAACATAGAGGAGGGGTCCACCTTAACCCCCCTGTCCCGCTCCAGGAACCGGGCGAACCGCTCCTTATTGGCCCGTTTGACCTTCAGCAGCTTCTGGAGCACCGCCGGGTCGTCCTCGTACGCCCTGAACTTCGCGAGCCGCGACGGGTCGCGGACAAAGCCGCCCCCCACGCACTCTTTTAACAGATCGGTAAGGTCCGGGTTCGCCTGGAGCAGCCACCTGCGGAAGGAGATCCCGTTCGTCACCCCGGTGAACTTCTCCGGCGTGAGACGGTAGAAATCCGCGAAAACGGACTGTTTCAGCAGCTCGCTGTGCAGCTTGGAAACCCCGTTCACGCTGTGGCAGGCGACGGCGCAGAGGTTCGCCATCTTGACCACGCCGCCCTCTATGATGGCGGTGCGCTCCACCAGCCCCGCGTCGCCCGTCCTCTCCCAGACCAGGCGGCGGTGGCGGTTGTCTATCTCTTTAATTATGCTGTAAACGCGCGGGAGCAGCCCCCCGAAGAGGTCCACCTGCCAGCACTCCAAAGCCTCCTTCATCACAGTGTGGTTGGTGTAGGCGACGGTGCGGGTCACTATGTCCCAGGCGGCGTCCCAGCCGTAGCCGCACTCGTCAAGGAGGAACCTCATCAGCTCGGGTACGGTGAGAGCGGGGTGTGTGTCGTTGATGTGGATGGCCGCCTTCTCCGGGAGATTGTCCAGCGTCCCGTAACGGCGCAGGTGCCGCCGCAGTATATCCTGCACCGACGCGCTGACGAGGAAATACTGCTGCCTCAGCCGCAGGGACTTCCCCTCCGGGTGGTTGTCCTCCGGGTAGAGCACCTTGCTGATGACCTCCGCCATCGCCTCGCGCTCCATCGCCTTGACGTAGTCCCCCTGGTTGAACGCGACCATATCTATCTGCGGGGCCTCGGCGCTCCAGAGCCGCAGGACGTTCACCGTCCTCCCGTCGTTCCCCGCGACCAAGAGGTCGTACGGCACGGCGTGGACCACCGTGTCGCCCGTCACGCGGACGCTGTGGAAGTTCTCGCTCCAGCTCTCCTCCATTTTGCCGGAGAAGTGGACGTCGACCGCGTCCCCCGCCTTCTCCTCCAGCCAAACGCTCCCGCCGGGCAGCCAAAAGTCGGGCATCTCCGTCTGCCAGCCGTCCACGATCTTCTGCCGGAAGATCCCGAACTCGTACTTAATGCAGTACCCCATCGCGGGGTACCCCTCGCAGGTGAGCGAGTCGAGGTAGCACGCCGCGAGCCGCCCCAGGCCCCCGTTGCCCAGCCCCGCGTCCGGCTCGCACTCGTAAAGGTCGTCCAGAGAGACGTTCCAGACCTTGAGGGCCTCCTCCAACTCGTCGGTAAGCCCCAAATTAAACACGTTGTTTTTCAGTGAGCGGCCCATCAGGAACTCGAGGCTGAGGTAGTAGACCTGCTTGCACCCGCGCCGCTTGTACTCCCGGTGAAAGACGTGCCGGCGCTTCTTCATAATATCGAGCACCGAGAGCACCGTGGCTTTGTAAAACATCTCGTCCGATGCGTGAGACGGCTCCACATCGAGGTTCACGCTCAGCTTCTCCTCGATAAGGTCCCGCAACTCCGCCGCTTTCTCCGCATTCATAGCAAACGCCCGCCGTTTCCACAAAAGATTTTACACTGAACAGGAAATATGGTATAATAACATTATATCACGATTACCCGAAACTTACAAGGGGGACTTTCTCTTGAAGAAACTGGCGCGGCTGTTCCTCGTCTTCGCCAAAATAGGGGTGTGCACCTTCGGCGGGGGGCTGACTATGCTCCCGATGCTGAAGTACGAGCTATGCGAGAAGCGCGGCTGGACGAGCGAGGAGGAGCTTCTCGACTACTACGCCGTGGGGCAGTGCACCCCCGGGATCATAGCGGTGAACACGGCGACTTTCGTGGGCTACTCGCAGGCCGGCGTATGGGGAGGGATATTCGCGACGCTGGGGATGATCTTCCCGAGTATCGTGATAATCCTCCTTGTGGCGGCGCTGCTCTCCGGGTTTATGAGCCGTAAAGCGGTCTCCTGGGCGCTCTCGGGGCTGCGTGCCGGGGTGTGCGCCCTGCTCGCGGGGACCTCGGTGACCCTCGTCCGAAAAAGCGTGGTGGACGTCTTCACCGGGGCGCTTTATGTAGCGGCGCTCGCGGTCGCTCTGCTCACGAAGACCCCCTCGGTGGTGATAGTGCTGCTCTCCGCCGCCGCCGGTATGCTCCGGTCGCTGCGGCGCCGTCCCCGCCGGGAAGAGCGGGCCACGGCGGGCGGGGAAGCCTCGCCAAAGGAAGAAACCTCGCCGGGCGGGATAACTTCATCGACCGAGGAACCCTCGCCGGACGGGGCGGCTGCGCCGGCTGGGGAGCCGCTAAAGGGGCAACTCTCGCCGGAAAGGGCGGCTGCGCCGGGTGAGGAGCCGCTAATGGGGCAGTTCTCGCCGAACGCAGAGCCCACACTGGACCGGCAACCCTCGCCGGGCGGGGTATCTTCACCGACCGGGGAGCCCTTGCGTGACGGAGAGGAGCCGCCACCAGCTGGCGGAACCTCACCAAAAGGGGAGGGACCGGCCGAATGAAAGTCTATCTTCTGCTGTTCTGGGAATTCTTCAAAATAGGGCTCTTCGCCGTGGGCGGGGGGCCCGCGACCCTGCCTTTCCTCACGGAGCTGTCCCACAAGCCCTACGGCTGGTTCACCGAAGCCGACCTCGCGAACTTTGTCGCGATCAGCGAGGGGACCCCCGGCCCCATAGGGATCAATATGGCGACCTACGCGGGCTACCACGCCGGCGGCGTCCCCGGCGGGATCATCGCCACACTGGGTCTCGTCACCCCGAGCGTTATAATTATCCTCTTAATCGCGCGGTTCTTGCGGGATTTCGGTTCTAACCGCTTTGTGCGCTCCGCTTTCTACGGGATCCGTCCCGCCGTCGCCGGGCTGATCACCGTCTCGGTGCTGCGGCTCTGGGGGATGTCGCTCTACACCCTCTCGGAGAGCGGCTTCTCGCTCCACCTCCCGCAAATCGCCCTGTTCGCGGTGCTCTTCGCCGCTATGAATATCCCCCGGCTTAAGAAGCTCCACCCGCTCGTCTGGCTCGGCGCGGCGGCGGCGGTCGGGGTGGTGTTTAAGTTTGAATAGGCGCGGCCGGAGGGCTTGGAAGAGCCCGGTTACCCCCGCGCGGGGGGGAAAGCTTTGCCGCGCCGGCAGCTCCGGCTTACCTGTCGCGGTGAGTTTCTTCCGCTTCACGGATAGCTCGGGGGTGGCGGGGCTTTTTTGCTCCGCCCGGTTAGGGGGTGTTGGCCCGCTTCACGGGAATGAAGCCGAGCGCGTCCGGTGGACGAAACAGCGAAGGCTTCATCCCGGCAGCGGTCGGCAAGTCGCCGTGCTCCAAGCGAGCGACGAGCCGGGCACCGCAAGGTGGGCAAAGGCTTTGCGGTGCCGGGAGCTTACTCCGCCCGTTTAGGAGAAGCCGGTCTATTCCCTACCAGGAGGGAAACCGATCTGTTTTCCATTAGCTATCGACGCTTTTCTTTTCCTCTCTCCCCGCGGCAACATACCGGGAGAAT
>CAYOSS010000075.1:0-8661 GCA_964406705.1 uncultured Eubacteriales bacterium | reverse complement strand
GCGTTGGAGTAAGCCGGTCCGCCTGAACTTCTTTTCTGTCCGCTTTTCTTCTTTCAGCCGGACCGTTCCGGCGCAGAGAAGAAAAGCGGACAACGTTCCCCAGCATAGCTGGGATAAATTAGAAAACTAACTTCGCGTCAGCGAGAAGAAAGCAACGGGGGACGGGCGGAGCCGGATCTGACGGCACCTCCGAGCTACCCCCGCAGCGGAAAGCAGCCCCCCCCCCGGACCCGGGCGGAGCCTGCCGGCCCCGGCACCCGCCGGGCTGTCCGCCAAGCGGGATAAGCCTCCCCGGGCCATCAACTTGCGACCCGACCGATCTCCTCTATTGCCCCGGGGACCTCCCCGAGCGAGCGGACGACCCGCGTGGGGACCGCGGCGCCCTCCGGCGGGGGCAGCCCCTCGGGGTTGTACCACACCGCGGCGAGGCCCGCGCCCGCCGCCCCGGCGATGTCCGAGGTAAGGCTGTCCCCCACCATCACGGCGCTTTCGCGGCGAAAGCCCGGGATCCTGGCGAACGCCCTCTCAAAATACGCTATATCCGGCTTTGTGGCGCCGAGTTCCTCCGATATAAACATATCCTCGAAGTAAGCCGCGAGACCCGCCGCGCGGACCCTGGAGCGCTGGACATACCCCGTCCCGTTGGAAAACACGTAGAGCCTGTACCGCCCGCGCAGGCTCTCCAGAAGCTCCCTCGCCCCCGGGATAGTGTCGCTTCTCCCGGCGAGGCGGGTCTCGTAGTAGGCCGTGGCGGCGTCGGGAGGGGCGGAAACGCCAAGCTCCGTGAAGAGCAGCCTGTACCGCTCCACCTTGATCTGCGGCCTCGTGCGCTCCCCCCGCTCGAGCAGCCGCCACTGCTCCCGGTTGATCTCGTGGTAGCGGTCGAGAGCGGCGGGGGTAACGGGAACGCCGAACCGCTCTAACGTCTCCCGGAGCGCCGCCCTCTCGGCGGAGCGAAAATCAAGCAGTGTGTCGTCTAAGTCGAATAATACGTCCTTTATCATTCGGGGTGGGCGAACAGCACGGGCCCATGCACGTACTTCTCGAACTCGTGGTCGGACAGCAGCCCGTGGCGGTCAAGCATCAGGTGGCTGAACGCCCCGTCCCCGCCGGGCTGCCCCTCCGACAGCACGTGATTCTCCACATCCTTAAAGTTAAACGACACACGCAGGTTCACCACGGACGCCCTGAACCGCTCCTCGGTGGCTATACCGACGTGGCGCGTCACCCCGGAGGAGTACCAGAAGCACATACAGTTGTTCATCGCGGTGTCGTAGCAGTCCCCCTTGATGTTGAACCCTATGGCAAACTGGTCGCTGTAGCAGTGCTCGTAGAAGTTACCCGCGCACTCGACCAAAAAGCCGCTGCTCTCGGTGTACCGCTCGGTGTTGTTCATATAGTAAAGAGGGTGAATGCTGCGGAAAATGTTCCCCCCGCCGGTGACCCGCACCCCGGTGAACACGTTCGCTATACGGGAGAAGGACACGGTGTTGTCGTAGCCCTCTATCAGCATTCCCACGCAGTCCCGGGCGCCGGTGCCCACGATGTTCACGTTTGAGACGTCCGCGTCGGAGGAGCCGCCGTTCGCCCCGTGCTTTATGTAAAGCCCCAACGGGGTGTGCTTAATGGAAACGTGGTGTATCTCGGTCTCGCGCCCGCCGTCGATGGACACCCCCGGCGCGACGCCGCTGCCGTCTATGATGCCGCCTATGAGGGAGTAGTTGCTCCCGTCGGTGGAGATGTCGTTCGCGGGGTAAATCCCGCCGAGCCGCACCATAGCCTCGCCGTCGCTCCAGGACTCGTCAGCCAACAGCTTAGCGAAGTCCGTAAGCCTCAGCGATACGCTCCTGCGCGGGTCGGCGGGGGTCAGCACGGGCTTTTTAAGCCGATACGTCCCGTCCGGGAAGAAAAGAGTGCGGTTGGGATTGCGCTCGATTAGGTCCTGCAACGGGCCAGATACGTCCTTTTGCCCCGTCGAGTCCACATAGTCGGCAACGTTTATAAAGCCGTTCGGCAGTTCGCCCATCTCGCCCGCCTCCTTCTTATAAGCGCCATTTTGTGGCTAATATGGACGGGGTCGCGTCCCCCTCCACTACCTGATAGTACACGGTGAGAATGGAGCCGTCGTCAAGCTCCACCGAGGCGGGATAGCCGAGGTCGCCGCCGCCGCACGACACCCGCTCCGCGTCCGGGTCTATGATGTAGTCGGCCTCGTAAGTCTCGCCGCCGTCGTAGCTGACCGCGCACCTCTCCCCACGGCTGCCCACGCGCCGCCTCGCGTAGGTCAGCAGCAGCGCCCCGGAGGAGTGGACCATCAGGTGCGGTGGAGCGCCGTCAAACCCCGTCGGGCGGGCGACGCTCCAGGTACGTCCCCCGTCGTCGGAGAACGAGGTGTACACGGTGAGGTCCGGCTCCATTTCGTGCACGCGCATACCCACTACGATCCTCCCGCCGGGCAGCTCCGCGCTGTGCGGCTCGCAAAACTGCCTGTTTTCGGCGCCGTCCGGCAGAGGTATATCGGAGAGGTACTCCCAGCTCCTCCCGCCGTCGGTGCTTCTATACGCCGAAACGGGGTTATCCGCCCCGCACTGCCAGCCGTCCCCCCACGTCTTACCGACGTAGAGCAGGGAGCCGTCGCGAAGCCGCACCGGTCCGTGCGGCGCGGTCACCGGGACCCTTATAGCGTCGCTCCAGGTGACCCCGTAATCGTCGGAAAGCTTTATATAGGAGCCGGGGCGCAGCTCCTCCTGCGGCAGGTACTGAAGGTTCTCGGTAAAACCGGACAGGACGGCCTTCTCCGCGGGAGTCACCCAATCGGCGTTTTGCAGGTAGCGGCAGTCGTCGTCGAAGCGGCTGGAGAACCAGGACATCAGCATTTTCCCTCCGCCGAGGTATAAAATCCCGGTGTCGCGGTCATCGAGGTAAGAGTCGTTCACCACGACGGGGGGCGTCCAGGTCTTTCCGCCGTTAAAGCTTAAATACATACAGTTCTTACCCGCGGGGTCGACGTGTTCCACCCTGAACCCGGACGACGCCGCGTAGAGCGTCCCCCGCTCGTCCTTGCAGACCGAAGGCCAGGCGTAGTAGCCGAAGAGCGTGCCCTTCGCCCTGTGCACCACGTACCTCTCGCCCGCCGCTTTTACCTCTCTCATACCGTTCTCTCCTTTTTTTCGGCGGCGTGCCCGCCCGGCGGCAAACCGCCCCGCCTTATTCGCCCTTAAGATACCACGTCGCGCGGCGCAAGTCAAGAGTTTTTTGCGGGGGAATCGGAAGCTTTCAGCTTCACCGTTTTGTTTGGCGAACTTGCCGCGGTTCGCGGATGGCTCGGGGGTGGCGGGGGCTTACCCCGGCTCCGCCCGGCTCGGGGGGGACTGCTGCTCGCTGCGCGAGGGGGCTTCGCGGGGCCGGGGGCTTGCTCCGCCCGTTCAGGGGAAGCCGGTCTGTTCCCTACCGGGAGGGAAACTAAGTGGTTTTCTTCTCGCTATCGACGCTTTTCTTTTCCTCTCTCCCGCGGCAACATACCGGGAGAATGGGGAGAGAGGTAAAAGAAAAGCTTCGCAAAAGAAAAGGAGCTCACGCGCCAACCCCTCACCGGGCTGTTCCGGCAGCTCGCAGCGAGAGGCCGGGTGGTCCCCGGGAGCTATCAGGTGACGCCCCCACCCGAATGGTTTGGGGGCAGCCGCCACCTGTACCGTTGCTCTTGCGGTCGCTGACGCGGGGATAGCCCGGAGGTACCCCCGGCGCCGGCTCCGGGACCCCGCCGGGGTCATTCGGGGCCCGCCGAGTCCGGCACAAAAGGCTCGCGGGTTAGGGTAAGCTCGTCGCTATCGTTTTGGGCTTAGTGCTATAGGGTAGCTTTTGCTTGCCGGTTCGGGTAGGCTCGCAGGTATGCAGGGAGCCTCCCTACTCCGTGTGGGGTGGTCCACTGCGCCCCCGGCGGGCGGGGGGCGGAGCCAAGAAAGCCCCTGGCGACACTGGGCTACACCGCGAACCGTCGTGTCTCCGGCAACGGGGCGGAGCCGAGCGATCCAACGGTCGCCGCCGGGCTTCCCCGTGAACCACCGCTCTGCCGGTAATGGGGGCTACCGTTCGCTGTCGGGCTACCGGGGGCAAGACTTCCGGTCGCTGCGGGGTTACCCTGTACCGGGAAGCCGACGGTAATGGGGTGAAGCCGAGTGAGCTTCCTGTACCCCGGCGCGGCTCCCTGAACCCGCAGGCAAAAGCTACCCGGAAGCGCCGAGCCCCAATCGATAGCGGCAAGCTTGCCCCGACCTGCGAGCCTTTTGCATCCAACTCTGCGAGGCGGGAATGAATACGGCGGGACCCCGGAGCCGGCGCCCACGGGACCCCCGGGCTTTCCCCGCGTTAGCGAGCGCAAGAGTCGCTGCATAGGTGGCGGCTACCCCCAAACCACGCGGGTGAGGGCGTCACCTGATAGTTCCCGGGAACCGCTCAGCCCCTCGTCTGCGAGCCGACGGATCGGACCGGTGAGGGTATAGCGCGTGAGCTCCTTTTCTTTTGCGAAGCTTTTCTTTTACCTCTCTCCCATTCTCCCGGTGCGTTGCCGCGGGGAGAGAGGAAAAGAAAAGCGTCGATTACGGGAAAAACCCACTCGGGTTTCCTCCCGGTAGGGAACGGACCGGCTTCCAATAACAGGGCGGAGCAAGACCGACGGTATCACTAAGCTTCTCCGCGCGGTGAGCAGCACCCCCCCAGCCGAGCGGAGCCGAGCTCCCGGCCCCGCGAAGCCGCCCCGAAGCAGGTAAGTCCGCCAAGCCGGGCCGAGCAAGCCCCCTCCGCCGCGAAGCCCCCCTCGCGAAGTAGGACAGCTCACCCTAAACAGGGCGGACCCGACCGCCCCACCGACTATCTCTCCCTAAACCCCGTTGACCGCCGCCGAAATTTATGGTATAATAAGCCGAGCGAAAACCGATTAGCCTTGCGGGGGGCGGAGATATGGCGAATTTATGGGCGGCGCGCTTCGAGGGGACGCTTGACGGCGCCGCGGGCGAGTTCAACTCGTCGATAGCGGTCGACGGGAGGATGTACAAAGAGGATATAGAGGGCTCTCTGGCGCACGCGGAGATGTTGGCCGCCACCGGGATCATATCGGCGGCGGACGGGGAGAGCATTCGCGGGGGGCTGCGGGGGATCCTCCGGGACATAGAGAGCGGCGCCCTCACCGTCGACCCCGGCGCGGAGGATATCCATATGTTCATAGAGGCCGAGCTTACCCGGCGTATAGGCGACGCGGGCAAACGGCTCCACACCGCGAGGAGCCGCAACGACCAGGTCGCGACGGATATCCGCCTTTATATGCGCCGGGCGGCGGGCGAGGTGAAGCGGCTCCTTCTTAGCGCGGTGGAGACGCTCGCCGACAAGGCCGGGGAGTACCGCGACGCGATTTGCCCCGGCTACACCCACTTACAGCGTGCCCAGCCGGTCACCTTCGGGCACTGGTGTATGGCCTACGCCTATATGTTCAGACGGGATATAGGCAGAGTTGACGACGCGGCGCGCCGTATGAACCTCTGCCCCCTGGGGGCCGCGGCTCTGGCGGGGACCACTTACCCGACCGACAGGGCTATGACGGCGAGGCTTTTGGGATTCGACGCGCCCACGGAAAACAGCCTCGACAGCGTGGCGGACAGGGACTTCTTGGTGGAGCTCACGGCGGCGTTTTCGCTGATTATCACCCACCTGTCGCGCATATGCGAGGAGTTGGTGCTGTGGTCGTCGGCGGAGTTTAAGTTTGTGGAGCCGGACGACGCGTTTTCCACGGGTTCCAGCATTATGCCGCAAAAGAAGAACCCGGATATGGCGGAGCTGATCCGCGGGAAAGCCGGACGGGTCTACGGCGACCTCCAGGCGCTGCTCACAATGCTGAAAGGTCTCCCCCTCGCCTACAACAAGGATATGCAGGAGGATAAGGCGGCCGTGTTCGACGCGCTCGACACGGTAACTGGATGCCTGCGGGTGTTTATCCCGATGTTCCGCACGCTGAAGGTGTTCCCCGACAGTATGCGCCGGGCGGTGTCCGGGGGGTTTATCAACGCGACCGACTGCGCGGATTACCTGACCCGAAAGGGGGTCCCCTTCCGCGAGGCGTACTCGGTCACGGGTCGGATCGTGGCCTACTGCTCGGGGCGGGGGCTGACGCTCGAAACGCTGCCGCTCGGGGAGTACAGGTCCTTCTCGCCCGCTTTTGAGGATGATATTTACTCTGCCGTCTCGCCCGAGGTCTGCCTTGCCGCGAGGCGCTCTTACGGGGGGCCCACCCCGGAGTCGGTGGACGCTCAGATAGCGGAAACGCGGGAATATTTACGAAAAGCGGGTGTCGGCGCGGAAACGCCGGAACACTTACGGGAAGCGGGTGGCGGCGCGGAAACGCCGGAGCACTTACGGGAAGCGGGTGGCGGCGATGAGTAGCCCGCGGGAGGAGTTCTTAGAGCTTCGCCGGAGGATAATCCGCTCCGACTTCCGGGGCTTAAACGACCGGCAGTTCGAGGGAGTGACCACCGTCGACGGGCCTCTGCTCATCCTCGCGGGGGCGGGCAGCGGGAAAACCACGGTGCTCGTGGACCGCGTCGCCTACCTGCTGCGCTACGGCGACGCCTACTTATCCGACGAGGTGCCGGAGGGCGCCACCGGGGAAATGTTAGCCGAGATGAGACAGTGCACCGGGGACGGGAGCCTGCCCTCCTTCTCCCTCGCGGTGAGGGCGGCGGACCCCCGGGAAATCCTCGCGATAACCTTCACCAACAAGGCGGCAGGGGAGCTCAAGACCCGCATAGCGGCGAAGCTCGGCAGGGAGAACAGCGGGGTCTGGGCGGACACCTTCCACTCTTTTTGCGCCAAGATCATCCGGGCGGACGCCGCCGCGCTGGGCTACACCTCGCACTTTGCCATATACGACACCGACGACCAGAAGCGCCTGCTCAAAATGGTTTACCGCGAGACGGACACGGACGAGAAGGTCCTCCCCCCGCGAGAGACTATGAGCGTCATTTCCCGGGCCAAGGACGAGCTGATCTCCCCCGAGGACTTCGCCGCGGGGACGGGCGGGGACAGGAAACTGCGCGCCATAGCCGCCGTTTACCGGGTATACGAACAGAGGCTGCGCGAGGCGGACGCTATGGACTTCGACGACCTGCTGTTTATGGCGGTGCGGCTCCTCACCGACTTCCCCGCGGTGAGAGAGAAGTACACCGGGCGTTTCCGCTACATAATGGTGGACGAGTACCAGGACACCAACCACGCCCAGTTCGAGCTGACCCGGCTCCTCTCCACCGGCAACCTCTGCGTGGTGGGGGACGACGACCAGAGCATATACAAGTTCCGCGGGGCGACCGTGGAGAACATTCTGGAGTTCGAGAACCGCTTCCCCGGGGCGAAGGTGATACGCCTTGAGCAAAACTACCGCTCCACGGGGAACATCCTCGACGCCGCCAACGCGGTGATAGCGAACAACTCCGCGCGTAAGGGCAAGACCCTCTGGACCGACAACGGGCGCGGCGAGAAGATCACCCTCCACACCTCGAACGACGAGCAGGACGAGGCCCGCTACATCGCGGACGAGATATTAAAAGGCGTCGCGGCGGGGGAGAAATTCTCCGACTACGCGGTGCTTTACCGCGCGAACGCGCAGTCGCAGGCTCTGGAGAACACCTTCGCCCGCAGCGGGATTACCTACCGGGTCATAGGCGGGCAGCGCTTCTACGAGCGCAAAGAAGTAAAGGACATCTTGGCCTACTTGTACGTCACCGACAACCCCGGCGACACCGTGCGGCTGCTTCGCGTCATCAACGAGCCGCGCCGGGGCCTGGGGGACACCGCCGTCAGGGCCGCCCGCGAGGTGGCGGAGGGCCTGGGGGTCCCTCTGTTCGACGTCGTAAAAGACGCGGAAAACTACCCCCTTCTCGCGAAATTCGCCCCGCGCTTCACGGCGTTCCGGGATATGATAACGGGCTTCAGGAAATACGCCGAAACCTGCCCCTCGGACGAGTTGGACGGGCTCGTGGACGTCATTCTAAAGGACTCCGGCTACAGGGAAATGCTCAAATCCCAGGGGGACGAGGGCGAGGAGAGGCTCGGGAACATCAACGAGCTGAAAACCGGGCTGCGGCGCTACACTATGGAGCACAGCGGCGCGTCGCTGTCGGAGTTTTTGGAGGAGATAGCCCTCATCACCGATATAGACGCCTACAACGCCTCGGACGACGCCGTCACCCTGATGACGGTGCACTCGGCGAAGGGGCTGGAGTTCCGCAACGTGTTCCTGCCCGGAATGGAGGAGGGGATATTCCCCTCTCAGCGCTCGGTAAACGAGAGCGAGGACGAGGTGGAGGAGGAGCGCCGGCTCGCCTATGTCGCGATAACCCGGGCGAAACGCCGCCTCACCGTCACCAAGACCGTCTCGCGTATGATCTTCGGCAACGTGATGAGGCTGCGCCCCTCCCGCTTTTTGGCCGAGATCCCGGGGGAGTACTTGGACGACGACTCCGGCCCCAACGGCCGCTTCTACCCGACAAGGCGCGCGGCCCCGGGGTACGGCGCGGGGTACGGGAGGAGACCCGGCGGGTACGACGGGTACGGCGGCTCGGCTCGCGGCTCCGGGTATGGCGGCTCCGGGTATGGCGGCTCCGGGTATGGCGGCTCCGG
>CAYOSS010000074.1:0-8818 GCA_964406705.1 uncultured Eubacteriales bacterium | reverse complement strand
CGCTGTTTCGTCCACCGGACGCGCTCGGCTTCATTCCCAGCTGGGCTGGGGAACGTTTGTCCGCTTTTCTTCTCTGTGCCGGAACGGTCCGGCTGTCCCCGCCGTCCCTGCTCCGCACGTTATGGCAGATTTCTTCTCGCTTCGCGAGGATAGCTTATTTTTTCCCCAGCTTTGCTGGGGAACGGTGTCCGCTTTTCTTCTCTGTGCCGGAACGGTCCGGCAGAAAGAAGAAAAGCGGACAGAAAAGAAGTTCAGGCGGACCGGCTTGCTCCCACGCCGAACACTGAGTGGTCTGAGGGTAGCCGCCACCTATACCGCAGCTCTTGCGGTCGCTAACGCGGGGATAGCCCGGATGTACCCCTGACGCCGGCTCCGGGACCCCACCGTATTCATTCAGGGCTTACCGAGCCCGGTACAAAAGGCTCGCCGGTTAGGGCATGCTCGCCACTATCGATCTGAGCTCGGTTCTTGTGGGGTAGCTTTTTGCTTGTCGGTCGGGGTAGGCTCGCGGGTGTACAGGGGGTCCTGCCGGGAGAGCCCGTAAGCTCGCCGGTGTGAGGGAAAGCCCGGCGGCGAACGATAGTCTCGTTATCGGGAGCCCGGCGGCTTACCGGGTAGTCCTGTGCAACCGGGGGCTCCGGCTCTGCCCCGCCTACCCGGTAGCGTGGCAGCTACCCCATACGGGAAGGGAGGTTCCCTGCATATCTGCGAGCCCACTCCAACCACTAAGCAAAAAGCTGTCCCGCAATGACCGAGCCCAAATCGATAGCGGCAAGCTTACCTTAACCAGCGAGCCTTTTGCATCCACCTCTGCGAGGCGGGAATGAATACGTTGAGGCTTCCGAACCGGCGTTGGCGGGACCCCCGGGCTGCCCTCGTAAGCACAAGACACACCGCATAGGTGGCGGCTACCCCCATAACCTCTCAGTGTTCGGCGTAGAAGTAAGCCGGTCCGCCTGAACTTCTTTTCTGTCCGCTTTTCTTCTTTCTGCCGGACCGTTCCGGCACAGAGAAGAAAAGCGGACAACGTTCCCCAGCATAGCTGGGGGAAAATCAAGCTACCCTCGCGTAGCGAGAAGAAAGCAATAGGGACGTGCGGAGCCAAAAGCAGGGGGACCGCCGCGCCCGTTGGCGAAGAGAAGAAAAGCGGACAACGTTCCCCCAGCCGCGCTGGGAAAAAGTGAAAGGCTACCCCCGCGCAGCGAGAAGCAGCCCCCCGGAGCCGCACAGAGCCGGAGCAAAGCCCCCGCCACCGCAAGGCTCCCCCGTGAAGTAAGAAGCCCCCCGGCAACAACTGCCGGCTACCCGCTCACCCGCGCCCGATGGGGTAACCCGCCTTCACCCCCGCCCCGCTACAGCCCATATTTAACCCGGACACGTTCTAACTTTTCGGTGAGCGGCTCGCCCAAGAACCACAGGAATATCGCGCTGGACGCCGCGTGAACGCAGTCCACGGGAAAGCCCGTCAGCATATAGGTGAGCACTAACTTACCCGTCAGCGCCTCGCCCGACATCATCAGCGCGGAGGCGAGGTTCATCACCGGCCCATATAACAGCAGAGCGAGCGCCGCCCCCGCGACGGCGTACACAGCTCTCGTTCGCCGCAGGTTCGCGTTATAAAACAACAGCCCCGCCGCGAGCCCGCAAAGCCCCATCGCGAACATCTGCCAGGGGGTCCAGGGCCCCTCTGAAAACAGCACGTTGGAAACCAGCATCGACACCGCTCCCACTAAGAACCCCGTCTCCCCGCCCAGGGCGGCGCCGGATATCACCGTTACCGCGAGGACGGGCTTAAACTCGGGGAGCATAAAGAACATCGCCCGCCCGCCCACGGCGAGTGCCGTCAGCGTGGCGGTCACGGCGAGGCGGCCCGCGCCGGGGCGTCTGCCCTCGAACAACGCGAAAAACGGCACCAGGCACTCTAATAACACCGCGAAAGATAATATCAGGTAATGAGACCGCCCCCAGAACCTGAAGCCCAGCATCAGCGTCACAGGGACGGCGGCGAAACAGAGGACCGCCACCGCGAGCGACTTCCCCGATGGGCGGCGGGGCGGATTACCCCACTCCGAAGAGGACTTTTTCTCGAATAAGAAGCACGCCGACGCCAAAAGAAACGCGAAGAACACCCCGTAGACCCCGAACAGCCGCCGGCCCTTGGCGGTTATCCCGCTCACGCCCACGGCGCCGGCAAGCGCCCCTTTCCGCGAGGCGTAAAGCATTACGGCGAACGCTCCCGCGGCGGAAACGGCGGCCCCGATTTTGCGCCAGAGCGGCATTTTTCGGCGGGGAGGCACCCTCACCGAGACGGCGGGCGAGGGCGGCTCCTGCTCGGCGCTCTCCGGCGGGGCCACGCCGAACGCCCCCGTTATATCGGAATCCGTCACCGCCCCGGGGACGATGCCCTCCGCAATACGCGCGGCGGACGTGGTGTAGAACCTGTTTTCGGCGAAGAACTCGCGCGGCGTCTCGTCGCAGACCGCCTCTCCGGAGAAGAGCATCACGCAGCGGGAGGCGTATTTCGCGCAAAACTCGGTGTCGTGGCTGACCAGCACCACGGCGGCGCCCCGCCCGCACACGCCGCGCAGTATCCCCGCGAACTCCCGGCAAAAGCGGGCGTCCATCCCGGCGGTGGGCTCGTCTAACAGCAGAATGTCCGGCTCGTAAAGCAGCAGCTTCGCGAGCGCGGCGCGGCGTACCTCCCCTCCGGAGAGGTCGTACGGGTGCCGGGAGAGCAGCCCCTCGAGCCGGCAGACCCCGGCTACCCGCGCCACGGCATCCCCGCCCTTACCGCACGCGGAAAGCTCCTCCGCCAGGGTGTCTTTGGCGAAAAGGGTTTCCGGCTCCTGGGGCATAAAGCCGACCTTCCCGCGTAGCGAAACCCCGCCGGCGTAGGGCTTCAGCGCGCCGGAAAATACCCGCAGCGCCGTGGTCTTGCCGCAGCCGTTGCCGCCGAGCAGGGCGCATATCTCCCCCCGCCGCGCGGTGAAATCCAGCCCCCGCAGCACGTCGGGCAGGTCCTTCCCGTAGCGGAAGCGCACCCCCCTCGCCGTGAGAACGGCGTCCCCGGCGGGGCGGTCGCCTGACGCGCCGGAGGGCCGTGCGGCGGGCGAGGGTTGGTCGGCGGACTGCCCCCCGGTGCCGGACGGGGTCTGCTCGCCGAACATTCCCTCGGCGACAGGTAGACTTTGGTCGAGAAATTGCCCGGTGGCGGGCGGGGTCTCCCCCTCGGTAGGTGGGGTCTGGTCACCGGATTGCCCTGCAACAGCGAGTGCGATCTGTTCGCCAGACGTTCCCCCGACGGCGGGTGAAGAATGATTGCCGGACTGCCCGCCAGTGGTGAGTGGAGTCCGTCCCCCCGCGGACGGAGTCGGGTCGGCGGGCTGCTCCCCGACAGCAAACTGGGTCCGCCCCTCGGCGGGCATCGCTTGCTCGCCGGACTGCCCGCCATTGGGCGAGCGCCGGTTGCCGCCCGATTGAGGCACAGCGGGGAAAGCCTGCCCCTTGGCAAGCAGGTTTTGATTGCCGAGCTGCCCCTCGGCGAACGGGGGTCGATCAGCGAACTGCCCCCCAGCGAGAGGGGTCTGCTCCCCGCCCGGCTGAAGCGCAACGGATGAAGGCTGACTTTCGACGGACGGACGAACCATAGCGGACGGGATCTCACCCTCGGTAGGTGAGATCTGATCGCAGGGCTGCTCCCCGACAGCAAACGGGGTCCGCCCCTCAGCGGGCATGGCTTGCTCGCCGGGCTGCCCCCCATTGGGTGAGCGCCGGCCGCCGCCCGGTTGAGGCGCAGCGGGGAAAATCTGCTCCTTAGCAAGCAGGCTTTGATTACCAAGCTGCCCCCCGGCGAACGGGGGTCGATCAGCGGACTGCCCCCCAGCGAGAGGGGTCTGCTCCCCGCCCGATTGAAGCGCAACGGATGAAGGCTGACTTTCGACGGACGGACGAACCATAGCGGGCGGGGTCTCCCCCTCGGTAGGTGGGGTCCGCTCGCCGGGTTGCCCTGCAACGGCGAGTGCAATCTGTTCGCCAGGCATTCCCCCGGCGATGAGTGAAAATTGATTGCCGGGCTGTCCGCCATTGGGCGAGCGCCGGTCGCCGCCCGGTTGAGGCGCAGCGGGGAAAGTCAGCTCCTTAGCAGGCAGGCTTTGATTGCCGAGCTGCCCCTCGGCGAACGGGAGCCGATCAGCGGACTGCCCCCCGGTGCCGGACGGGGTCTGCTCGCCGAACATTCCCTCGGCGACAGGTGGACTTTGGTCGAGAAATTGCCCGGTGGCGGACGGGATCTCCCCCTCGGTAGGTGGGGTCTGATCACCGGGTTGCCTTGCAACGGCGGGTGCAATCTGTTCGCCAGGCATTCCCCCGGCGATGGGTGAAGATTGATTGCCGGACTGTCCGCCAGTGGTGAGTGGGGTCCGTCCCCCCGCGGACGGAGTCGGGTCGGCGGGCTGCTCCCCGACAGCAAGCGGGGTCCGCCCCTCAGCGGGCATCGCTTGCTCGCCGGACTGTCCCTCATTAGGTGAACGCCGGCCGCCGCCCGGTTGAGGCGCAGCGGGTAAATCCCCTCCCGTAGTAGGAAAGGTTTGCTCAGCGAACTGCCCCTCGGTAGCTGTCGAGGCTTGCTCACCGAACCGCCCCCCTACAGCAAGCGTGGTTCGATTGCCGGACTGTCCCCCGGTGCCGGACGGGACCCCCTTATCGACAAGCGGGGCCCGCCCATCGGCGGGCATCGCTTGCTCGCCGGACTGTCCCCCCTTGGGCGAGCGCCGGTCGCCGCCCGGTTGAGGCGCAGCGGGGAAAATCTGCTCCTTAGCAAGCAGGTTTTGATTACCGAGCTGTCCCTCGGCGAACAGGGGTCGATCAGCGGACTGCCCCCCAGCGGGAGGGGTCTGCTCCCCGCCCGATTGAAGTGCAACGGATGAAGGCTGCCCCCCGGCAAGTGGAGTCCGGTCGCCAAACTCCCCCCCGGCGGCAGACGGGGTCCCCCTGTCGACAAGCGGGGCCCGCCTCTCGGCGAGCGGCGTGCGACCCTCAACCGGCAAGCGCGAACCGCCGGCGGATCCGTCACCCGCGCGATGGGGATGCCGCGCGGCGAAATCCCGGAGAAAAACCCTCCCCTCCGCGACGCTGAGCGGGGTGCTCTCCCCCGCCGTGACGTTCGCCGAGGGTGTCGCGGGGTCCACGGCAGCGGGCATTCCGCCGGCAGAACCGCCGCTCGCAGACGTCCCAGCCGTATCCTTGCCCTCGGGCGAACGCGCCGACTCATCGCCGGGCGCCGCACTCTTCTCACTCCGAGGCGCGGAGGAGATCCGGGCGTCAGCGGATACCCCGCCGGTGGTGTCGCCGGTTGCAGGGTCGCCGGCTGCGGTGCCGCCGCTCGTAAACATTCCGGGCACGGCGCTCGCGGGTAATTCGGCAATCTCACCCGCGGCAGCGGGCATTCCGCCGGTAGAGCTACCGCTCACAGGCGTTCCCGCCGTATCCTTGCCCTCGGCCGAACGCGCCGACTCATCGCCGGGCGCCGCACTCTTCTCACCCCGAGGCGCGGAGGAGATCCGGGCGGCGGCGGGCATTCCTCCGGCGAAGCCGTCTGCCGTAGACGCCCCCGCCTCGCCGCCCAATAAGGAAAACGCGGGGTTCTCAGCGGTCAAATTGCCGTCCGCAAACGGCGGCGCCGTCTTCTTCTCTCCCAACTCACCCGACAGCGCGGAAGCTATCCGGGCGGCGGCGGGCAGGGCGGCGTACATCCCGTGCCGCGCCCCGCGCAGGTACCCCGCCGCCTCGCGGGGGGATCCGTCAAATATCACCCGGCCCGCATCCATCACGACGGCGCGGCTCGCGAGGGGGAACAGCTCCTCCAAACGGTGGTCCGCCACGAGCACCGTAGTGCCCAATTCGCGGTTGATCTTTGTGAGATACGCGAACACGTTCCCCGACGCGACGGGGTCAAGCCGGGCGGACGGCTCGTCAAGCAGCACCGCGTCCGGGCGCAGCATCATCACCGACGCGAGCGAGAGCAGGGTCAGCTGCCCGCCGGACAGCTCCGAGGTATCCCTGTAAAACAGCGCGTCCAGCCCGAAAAACGCGGACACCTCGGCGGCCCGGCGGCGTATCTCGGCGGGCGGCAGCCCTAAGCTCTCCGCTCCGAACACCAGCTCGCGCCAAACCTTGTCGGTAACGGTCATATTCTCCGGGGACTGCGAGAGAAAACCTATCCTTGCCGCCGCGTCCCGCCCGGAGAGCCGCGAGGCCGGTTCGCCGAACAGCCTCACCTCGCCCGACGCCTCGCCCTTCGGAGTGAGAGCGGGCTTAAACTGCCGCAGGAGGGTGGATTTCCCGCACCCGGAGTACCCGCACACCACGGCAAAATCCCCCGCGTTTACCGTGAGGGTGACATCGTCTAACGCCGGGACGTCCTCACCGGGGTAGCGGAAAGTCAGGCCCCGCGCCGCAAGAATTTCCATTTTGCCTCCCACAGCTCCTCACACATAAAGGGCGTCAGCGAAAACGCCGAGTACACCGCGAACCCCGCCGCCCCGAGCGGGGTCGGCTCGGCGAACTTTACGGCGGGGAACCAGCTCCACGAAAACGCCCCCGCCGCCGCGAGGCAAAGGGTGAACGCCGCCGCGAAGAGGGTCCAACAGAGCAGCAGCCTGTCCCCGTCCGTAAATTTATAGGGCGAATGGGCGGTGCGCCCGGGGAGCCCGTAGCCGCGGCTCTTCATAGAAAGCGCGGTCTCGGCGGAGTTTTCGAGGCTGTATCCGACGGTGGCGGAAAAGGAGGACAGCTCCCGGGAAAGGGGATTCCCCGCGCCCGGAGCCGCCTCGCGGGTCAGCCTGTAGCGCCTCGCGAATCGCGGAACGAAGCGCAGCGCCATCGAAAGCAGCATCGAGAGCGAGGGGGCGGCTTTCCCGAAAAGGTAGGTCAGCTTATCGGAGGAGAGCGCGACGGACAGCGACACGCACCAGTACAGCCCCGCCGCGAAGGTCGCCCCCGCCGTCGCCCCGGCGAGCAGGCTCTCGAGGGTGACCGCGCTCCCCCGGGGGAGGAGGAACAACGCCGTCTCGCCCCGGTGATTGAAGAGCGCGTTCACGACAGCTAAAACGGCGGCGATGGCGAGCGAGGTCAGCGCGTATTTGCCGGTCCCACCGCGGGCCCGTCCCGCGTAAAGCACCGCCCCCGCGAGCGACACGGCGGCGCAAACCGGGTTCGCCAAAAACGCGGTGAGGAGCAGCTCCGCCGTGAAAAAGCAGAGCACCGCCCCCGGGTGCCTCGCCGCGAACCCCCCCTCAGCCATTCCGATCCCCCCTTGTCGCTCCCATTGTACCACAAAGGGCGGCAAAACGCAAGCGGGCGGGGGTTTCTCGCCGGCGCGAGGGCGGGTCGGTGGTGCCGGGAGCTCCGACTCCGCCTGTTTAGGGGGAATTTATCCCGCTTCGCGGGGTAGCTTTGAGGTGCCGGATGCTTTGGCTTTGCCCGGCTCTGGGGGCTGCTTCTCGCTACGCGGGGGTATGCTGCGATGATTGGAACCTCTCAGGTTTGGAGAGCCTTTGCCCACCTTGCGGTGCCCGGCTCGTCGCACACCCCCGCGCGGCGACTTGCCGACCGCTGCCGGGATGAAGCCTTCGCTGTTTCGTCCACCGGACGCGCTCGGCTTCATTCCCAGCGCAGCTGGGCAGCGTGTCCGCTTTTCTTCTCCGAGCCATAGGGCACGGCGCGCCTCCTGCCTTTGGCTCCGCCCGGCTCCGGGGACTGCTTCTCGCTGCACGGGGGCAGCTTGTTTATTCCCCCAACGCGGCTGGGGAACGTTGTCCGCTTTTCTTCTCTGCGCCGGAGCGGTCCGGCTGTCCCCCTGTCTTTAGCGTCACCCGTCCCCGGGGCCTTCTTCTCGCTGCGCGAGGGTAGCTTACATTTTCCCCGGCTGCGCCAGGGGAACGGTGTCCGCTTTTCTTCTCTGTGCCGACAGGCGCGGCTGAAAGAAGAAAAGCGGACAGAAAAGAAGTTCAGCGCGCCGGCTTACTTCTACGCCGAATACTGAGAGGTTATGGGGTAGCCGCCACCTATGCGGCGGGTCTTGTGCCTACGAAGGTAGCCCGGGGATACCGCCGGCGCCGGCTCCGGGATCCCGCCGGGGTCATTCCGGGCTTACCGAGCCCGGTACAAAAGGCTCGGTGGTTCGGGAAAGCTCGCCGCTATCGATTGGGGCTCGGCGCTTGTGGGGTAGCTTTTTTGCTTGGTGATGGAGGTGGGCTCGCGGGTGTACAGGGAACCCCCGCCGGGGGATCCCGGGGTTCGCCGACGCGAGGGGTAACCTGGCGGCGAACGGTAGCCCCGTTACCGGCAGCGCGGTGGTTTAGGGGATAGCCCGACGGCGACCGGTGGATCGCTCAGCTCCGCCTCGTTGCCGGAGACACGGCGGCTCGCGGGGTAGCTCGGTGTCGCCGGGGGCTTTCTTGGCTCCGCCTCGTCTACTGGGAACGCAGCGGCTCGCTCCATACGGAGAGGGAGACTTTCTGTATATCGGCGGGCTGCCCCCAACCAGCAAGCAAAATGCTACCCCACAAGAACCGAGCTCAGTTCGATAGCGGCGCGCTTCCCTAACCTGCGAGCCTTTTGCATCCGCCTCTGCGAGACAGGAATGAATACGACGAGCCAACCTGAACCGGCGCCGGGGGTACATCCGGGCTATCCCCGCGTCAGCGACCGCAAGAATTGCCGTGCAGGTGGCGGCTTCCCCCTAACCGCTCAGTGTCCGGCGTAGGAGTAAGCCGGCGCGCTGAACTTCTTTTCTGTCCGCTTTTCATAAGGGGCCCCC
>CAYOSS010000073.1:0-9052 GCA_964406705.1 uncultured Eubacteriales bacterium | reverse complement strand
TGGAACTTGCGACGACGAAGGCGGACCGTTCCGGCACAGAGAAGAAAAGCGGACACGTTCCCCAGCATAGCTGGGAAAATTGGAAAGCCTCCCCGCGAAGCGGGATAAAGCCTCCCGGAAACAGACGGAACCAAAGGCAGGAGGTCCGCCGCGCCCGTCGGCGCAGAGAAGAAAAGCGGACAACGTTCCCCAGCATAGCTGAGGGAATAAATTGGCTATCCCCGCGCAGCGAGAAGAAATCCGCCTTAACAGGGAAAGTCAAAGCCCCGGCACCGCAAAGCCCCCTCGCGCAGCGAGCAGCATCCCCCCGAGCCGGGCAGACCCGGAGCCAACGGCACCACCGAGCCCCCGCGCGCAGCGAAAAGAAGCCCCCGGCGCCGGGCGGAGCGAAAACCGCTAACAGCACAAAGCTACCCGCAAAGCAGGCCGGGCCCGCCATAACAGGGAAGCCAAATTGTGCCCCCGGCCCCCGATCTACCCCGCGACGCGTCAACTCTCCGCAAACGGCGAAGCCGGGAGTAACCCCCCGGCTTCATCAAACTGCCTCCATACGCGGTGAAGCGTCCGGCTTGATTCCGCAAGCTGCCGGCCGCCGGCGGCCTTCTCATTTCCCCCGCGCGTCGATCATCCGGCAGCGAAGGCGGACGGCGTTCAGCGACAGCGCGCCCCGCCCCTCAAACTTCAGCCGGTAAAGCCTCGCGGGGGGCAGCCCCGGGAACGCCGCCGCCACCGTGGGAAGCTCCCCCGGCTCGCCGGCGGGAAGCTCGGCCGAGGTAGCGCCCGCTTCCGAGGTGACGGTGAGCGTCACGGGCGAGGAAAACTCCCCGCGGACCGCGACGCTGTAGAGCTTCTTACGGCGGAACCCGTCCCCCGCGCTAAGCGCCGGGGTCTCGAGGGCGAACCCGACGGGCGACTCCTCCGAGCCGTCGCGGTCCGCCTCGCCCGGGACGAGCCGGCTCAGCGCCGCCCCCGTGCTCCACCGAGCCAGAAGCATGTCCCCCGCCGCCGCCTCAAGCTCCGCCGGGAACTCCCAGAGCCACCAGGGCACGCCCGAGCCGGGGCCCCGCCGTTTCTCCTCGCTCGAGATGTAGACGAACCCGTAGCTGTCGCACCGCGCGACCGCCGCCCGGCGCCCCCATATCAGCATATACTCCTCGCCCCGGACCGCGGCAAAAGCGCCGTCCCCGAGACCCGTCAGCGCCCCGTCCACGGGCCCGCTTATCTTATAAACTGCCTTAGCCGCCGTGGGGGTCTTGCTGACAAGGGTGTAAACCTCGCCCGCTTTGGTCGCCCAGAGGAGCCTGTTGCGGCAGAGTTTCAGCGTCCGGGGAAGGTCGCACCCGGCGCCGGAATGCACCGTTTCGGCGGAGAAGCCGGCGTCCGACGCGGGGAAGGTTACCTCCTCCCCGAGAACCCTGTCCCGCGCCGTGGGCAGCGCCGCCCCCCGGAGCCTGTAGCACGCCGACGCGGTGAACGCGAAGAGCGAGCCGCCCTGCTCCCCCATACAGGTGACGGGGGCGGGGAGGGCCGCGCGGCAGGTTTCGGGGAAGTACAGGGGATTATCCGTAGCGGACCAGAACACGCCCCGCTCGCCGACAGCGCGTCCGGCGCAGAGGAAGAGCCTTCCCCCGTGGAGGACCGCCCCGCGCGCCGCGAAGAGCGCCTCCCGCAGGGGGGAGGTAGGGCCCGCCGCGGTGATCTCGAGGTTGTTCGGGAGATAATCGGCGGGCGAAGCGTTCGCGTATTCACCGCCGGAGTAAAAGTCCACCGTAAGCCCCTCGCCCGACTTTGTGACGGTCACTTTGAAGCCGTCCGCGCCGTCCTCCGCCTCGGAGAAAAGCCCGCCCGAACCCGCGACCGTGTGGGTCACGGCGTCGCGCCCCGGCAGCGTCAGGGTAACCTTAATCTGCTCGGCCGCGCTCGCCCCCGCGCCGGGGACGTAGTAGCTCATTCTCACCGGCTCGCCCGAAGGCGGGGCGGCGGTGTAGACCGTCTTAAACAGCGGAGTGAGGATGTTGGGCGCCTCGCTTGTTTCGCCCTTAAAAACCGGCCCCGCTTCGCACGAGGTGTACACCGTGGGGATGTGGAAGTCCTCCTCGCCGAGCGTTTCCCACGCGCCGTCCGCGAGCCGCTTTACGTTTCCCTCTTTGGTGAATAGGTATAAGCGGTCCGCTTCCACGGCGAAAAGCGGGGAGTCCTTCCCGGTGACCGGAGCCGAGGGGAGAATTTCGTATTCCTGCCCGCCGGCGTTCACTCTTATAAAGACCGCGCCGTACGCCCCGTCCCGCTCCTCCACGCCGCAGATGAGATTTTCCCCGCCGGGGAACACCGTCCCCGGGAGAATGTCCGCCCCCTCGAGGGGGACGCTCCGCAGCCCGGGGCGCGCGGTGAGCCGCCCGTCCTCGCCGTACACGTTTGCGGCGGAGCGCAGCGTCAGCACGGAGCCGTCAAACTCCGCCCCCGCGAGGTCCACCCCCGCCGGGACGGGTAAATCCACCGTATACTGCCCGTCGTCGCGCCGCATACTACATCGCCCTCCCCGGAAGCACGTCCCTCACCCGCTCCACCCGGGAGAACCCGGCTCTGCGGGCGCGGTACTCTTTCTCGTAAATCCCGTGCTGCACCATATCCCCCGCCGCAAGGGCGGTAAACGCCGCCACCCCCGCTATTACCGCGTCAAGCGCCTCTCCGGGGGCTACCGTGTCCCCCGCGCCGGAGACCGCCGGGATGTCCGTCCCCGTGACCTTGGAAAGGTCCGCCGCCACTAAGTTGTATATGGCGGCGCTCACCCGGTCGTCCACGGGGCGCTCCCCGGCGTAGCCTAAAAGCCCCAGCGCGTGGGTCGTTATGTCCGATATCGTCATTTCCTCTTTCCCCCTTTTGCCGTGTCAGCGGGCTCCGCGGCGGTCCCCGCCGCCCTTTCCCCGGCTCTCGCGGTCTCTTTCCCGGCTTTTGCGGCCTTTTCCCCGGCTCTCGCTGTCTTTTCTTCGGCCTTCACAGCCTCTTCTTCCGCCCTCGCGGCCTCTTCCTCGGCCTTTGCGGCCGCCACTAACTCGCCCTTACGGGCCAATACCCCGTCCGGGATCCTCTCCAAGTACTGCGATTTGCTGATGACCCCGCCGCTGTAAAGGTTTTGCAGCGTTGAGAGGGTCGCCGCCGTGCTGAAAGCCTCGCCCACCTCGATCTTGGGGGTGAAGCGCCCCCCGCCGGGCATCACCCCCGGCAGGTCGCACCACACCCGCGCCAAATCTTCCACGAAAGAATAGTACCTCTCGCGGCAAAGGCGCATAGGCTCCAGGGACGCCTCCTTGGCCTCGATAATGGCGGTCGCGTTGGAAGGGTCCACGTTGCCGAGAGCGGCGTCGTTCGCCCCGTTGTCGGTCAGGGTGCTCTCCGCCAAGTCCCTCACCACGCCAGACATCTGCTCGCCGAACGCGGGCGGCGAGACGAACTTCATAGCCCCGTCGATTTCGTCCGCGTAAACCCTCACCACCTGCCCCGGGCTGTTGGTGACCTCGTCGGGGACGGTGTTCCCGTTTACAAGGAGGGTCGGCACGCCGGTCAGCGTTATAGCCCATATTTCGGCTGAGAGGGCCCTGTTTATCGCTATCTGGTTGGGTATCTGATAGGTGACATCGCTCTCCCCGTAGGCGCTGTCGAAGCGCGGGGTCCAGAAGAACACCGCGAACGGGTAACGCCGCAGCCCCGTGTCCCGGGGGGCGCGCACGGGGGCGGAATCGGTCGCGCGAAGGGTCTTAACCCGCCCCGTGGCGGCGTCCCGCCAGAATTTGGTGTAGACGGTCACCCGCCCGTCGTTTAGCGCTCTGTCGGGGCGGATCTCGCCCGCCTCCCGCGCCGTAACCCCGTGGAGCAGCGCTTCCCGGCGGAGGGCTTCCGCGTCCTCCCGCGAGGAGACTATGATGTAGGGCTGCCGTTGCACCTCGGAGCAAAACGGGTCGCCGAAGACCGCTCTCCCGACGCCTATCACCTCCATATCGACCGCGTCGCCCGCCCCGCGTAAGTAGGCTATCCCCGTGCCGTCTATGTACGCCCGGCGGAGCAGCTCCTCGCGCTTTTGCTCGAAGCGGAACCTCTCCAAGGCGTTCTGCCAGCGGGCTTCGAGGGCTTTGGCGGCGGCGGCGTCCTCCTCCCGCTCGGGGGAGAAGGCGACCGATACCGGCTCCGCCGCGAGCGTCGAGATTTTCCACTCCCCTATGCGGCGTATGATGTTCCGCCGGACGAGCGGGTGCGAGCCGTCCCCCTCGCCGTGCCACTGGTCGCCCACGTAGAACCTCTCGTTGCGCTCCGCCTGCGCCACGATCCCCCTGTCCCCGAGGGACGCTTTGTGGGCGGCGCCCGCCGCGAACTGCGAGACGGTCTCACTGAAAATGCTTTGCATATCCTTCCTCCTGTAATGTTGCTGTCCCCGGTTACGGGGTGATGAGGGGGGGTGCGCCCCCCATATAAAGTTTAGCCCCCTTACCGGGCGGCGGGGGAAGCGCCCCTTGCCGATAAGCTCAATCTTCCCTTATTAAAGGGGGAAAGGGGGGCGCCCCTCCGTAAGCTTAACTTCTCTTGCTGGGCGGGGGGTCGTCACTTCACAAGCCCTGTTCCCCCCTGCCGGGCGGCGTGGGACGCGCCTGTTTGGTAAGCGTTTCCACCCTTGCCGGGTGACGGGGGAAGCGCCCCTTGCCGATAAGCTCAATCTCTCCCTTGCGAGACGACGGGGGAGTGTCCCCCTCTTATTGACGGGCTTTATCCCCCTTATTAAAAGGAAGGGGGGGGGGCGCCCCTATGAACCCGGCGCGCCCCCCGGCCCCATTTACGCCGTTTCGGCTATAGCGAAGACCGTGCCTTTGCGGGCGTCCTTGACAAAGACATCGTAGTAGAGGCGGAAGTTTATCACGTAGCCGTCGCGGTTGACGTCCTCCCCCAGCCCGTGGAGATCGGCCTTGTTGACCTTCTCGACGAGCGAGGCGGCGTCGCGCGGCAGGACTATGGCGTGGATCTGCTTCGCCTCGCCGTCGGGGGTAAATCCGCCCGCGCCCGGCTCGGTGCCCGGGTCGTAGGTGTAGGCGGTTTTCATTCTGTCCGCCCCGACGGGGATCACCGCGCAGCCGTTAAGCGTGCGGACCCGCAGGTCTACGCCCCCCTGGGTAAAGTCGGCGTAGTCGAGCTTCGCCGCGAGCCCCTCGGTGGAGATCAGCAGAGCGTAAAGCTCGGGGTCTACAAACGCCACGGGGGAGGAGTTCCTCTCGTAGCCGCACGCCGCGTCGACGTTATTGATTGTATCCACGAGGGTCGCGACGGCGGTCGCCTTATCATACGCGACCGCGTGGGAGGAGCCGGACGCCGTGGTGTAAAGCTTGGACAGCACATAGGCGTCCACCTCGGGTATGACGTGGGCCCTCACGTACTCGCCCATCAGGCGACCCGCGAGGTCGGGAACCCCGCTCTCGTCCGCGTCCTCCGCGTCTATGAAGAGCTGCCTCGCCCTCTCCTGGCTGAGCGTGTAGCCGGTGTAGCTCATAATGACGTCGCCCGCCGAAAAGCCCTTCTCGCGGTCGTAGTCGCCGAGACCCACCATCGTCGCGGTGGGGATTTTCACCTCTTTGGCGCCGGTGAACAGCGCGCGGAAAGCGTTGTCCGCGAGGAAGCCGGTCTTGGAGCCGGCGACTATCAGCCTGTCAAGCTCCGGGGCATACTTCTGCGCTCCGTCAAACGAATTTGCCATAATTATTTCTCCTTTTCTGAATTGTCTTGCCGTCCCGTCGCTCCGGGGCGGCGTTTATGCCTGCCTCGCCGCTCTCCCCGCCTCGGGGCGGGCAACCCGCCGCCGTGGACTTTTCATTGCAACCACCTCCCGTCCGCCGGGGCAGTTCCCCCGGATAAATGCGGCGTATCCGCGCCCGGCGCGCCCCCGGTGCCGGGGGTTTGCCGATGAGCCGCAGCGGCAAGGGTTTGCCGACAAGCCGCCGCGCCCTGCCGCCCCGCTTGTCGGCTGTCATCGGAGGAGCCGCCGGGGTTACCGAGCGAGCCGACCCTTGCCGCTCCCGCTTACGGACCGACGCCGAGGGGAGCCGTCGCCCGACTGACTGATTTTCCCGCGTCTTGCCGCTCCTCGCCGCCCTTTGCCGGTCGCATCTGCGGCTCTCGCGCGGACACGTCCCGCCGGGCGGTTAAATCCGACTACCGAGCCGCCCTTTCCCCCCGGCGGGGGCGCGGCTAACCCCTCCAGAGCGCGGCGAGGTAGCGCATATCGTCCCCGACCGGCTCCGAGCCGCTCCTTAGCGAGGGGAGATCCGGGTAAACCGCGCCCGAACCGTCGGGAGAGGCCCCGGAGGGGTCCGGGCCGCGGGGGAAACCGTCAGCCGGGCTGTCGCCCGAGGCATTCTTGCCCGCCGCGACGCGGCCCGCCGCCCCCGCTTGCCGGCTGTCATCGGGGGAAGCGCCGCCCGGGCTTAACCGGGCTTCGGCCGCCGAAAGCCTGTCGCCCGCCGCCGGGCCGTCACTCACCGTCAATCCGCCGTTCAACGCCGGTTCGTTAGCCGTCGCGGTTCCGGCTCTCGCCGCCGGTCCGTCAGCCGCCGGGGAACGGTCGCCCGGCCCCTTGCCGGGGGCTTTGCCGGACTGGGAGCGATCACGCGATTCCTTTCCGAGGGTTTTGTCAGCCGGCGAACTGCTACCAGGGGCTTTACCGACCGGCGAACCGTTTCCCGGGACCGCTCCGGTTGGCGAGCCGTCGCCCGCAGCGCGCGAACCGCGCCTCTTCCATCTACGAAACAGCATAGACTATTTCACTTCTCCTTTCCCCTTGACGGGAGAGCGGGGAGAGCTAACAGAGGGATCGGGCGAGACGCCGTTTGCCGCGACGCGGCCCGCCGCTCCCGTTCGCGGGCTGTCATCGGGGGAACCGCCGTCCGGGTTACCGGTCGCGCGGCCGCTTGCCGCGCCGTACGGGGTATCCTCGCCCGAGTTGCCCGTATCGGGGCCGCTAACACTTGTGGCATCAATCGGCTCGCCCGGACCAGGCTCGCCCTTGCCCGGCGCTTCGTTCGACCCGCCCGGATCAGGCTCGCCCGAATTAGACCCGCCCGGATCCGGCTCGCCTACGCTTTTCGTTTCGCCCGAAACGCCCGGATCCGGCTCGTTCGCGCCCTGCTCGCCATCGTCCTGCTCGCCGCCGTCCTCTTCGCCGTCGCCCTCGTCCTTTAACTGCGCCAGCGCGGCCCGGAGCTTTCCCGGCAGCGGCAGCCCTAACCGCGCGGCGTTCTCAAGGAGGGACAACCCCTCGTTCGCGATGTAGAAGAACACCGTCGCGGTGCGCAGCATCCCGGTGTCGCGTATGACGTAGACGTCTAACATATTCGCCGCCCCGACTAAGACAAAAATCAGCACCTTCCGCGCTATCCCGCGAAACCCCACCGCGCTGGAGAGCCGCTTCTCCGCCGCCGCCGCCGCGACCCCGGCTGCAAAATCCGCCGCGACGAATACGACGAGCGCCGTGAGGAACCCGTCGCTCACCTTGTCCCCGCCGGGGTAGCCGCCCACGCCGAGGAAGCAGCCTATCACGCCGCCGAGCGACGCCGCGAGCATCCTGATGAGGGTCCAGCAGGTCTTAACAAAACGCTTCATCCCGTTCCACCTCCATTTTAATCAGTTTCCCGACACCCGGCAGCCGCATCCCGCGCGCCCTCGTCAGCCCCGGCAGCCGACGCCGGGCTTTAAGCGAGCGGATCAGCGTCTCGCCGTCGATGTTGTAGAGCGTCTCGAACCACTCCGAGCGGAAGAAGCTCTCCACCTCGCGCCGCGCCTCTCCTCCCGCGCTCCCGCGCCGCGCCGCCCGCCGGTAATCCTGCACCGCGAGCCGCAGTATCGCGAGCCGCAGCGCGTCGTACCCCGCGGTCGGGAGAGCAATTTCGGTTATCGCCTGTCTTGTCATTGTAATTCCGCCTTTCTGTTTATTGTTAGCTGTCAGCCGACGGAGACTTATCTCGCCTTGCGGGGGATTGCATTGTGATGCCGTCGGCTTTGCTCCGCCCGTCTCCGGGAGTTTCTTCTTGCTGACGCGAGGATAGCTTTCCAATTTTTCCCAGCTGGGCTGGGGAACGATGTCCGCTTTTCTTCTCTGCGCCGACGGGCGCGGCAATATCCCTGCCTTTGGCTTTGCCCGCCCCCGGGGGCTTCTTCTCGCTACGCGAGGTTAGCTTATTTGATTTCCCAAGCGCGGCTGGGCAGCGTGTCCGCTTTTCTTCTCCCGACCGAGAGACACAGCGGTCCCCCTGCCTTTGGCTCCGCCCTGCTAAGGGTGAATTGCCCGCTTCGTGGGATAGTCCGGCGGTGCCGTTAGCTTGATTTTCCCCCGTTATGGCGGATTTCTTCTCGCTGCGCGAGGGCAGCTTATTTATTCCCCCAGCGCGGCTGGGGAACGGTGTCCGCTTTTCTCTCAGCCGGATACGCGGCTATCCCCGTTGGCTTTGGCTCCGCCCGTTTCCGGGAAGCTTTATCCCGCTTCGCGGGGAGGCTCTCTAATTTTCCCCAGCGCGGCTGGGGGAACGTTGTCCGCTTTTCTTCTCTTCGCCGACGGGCGCGGCTGAAAGAAGAAAAGCGGACAGAAAAGAAGTTCAGCGCGCCGGCTTACTCTACGCCGAACGCTGAGAGGTTATGGGGTAGCCGCCACCTATGCAGCGGCTCTTACGGTCGCTGGCGCGAGGGTAGCCCGGAGGTCCCGCCAACGCCGGCTCCGGGGTCCCGCCGAGGTCATTCGGAGCCCGCCGAGCCCGGTACAAAAGGCTCGCAGGCTCGGGGGCGGCTCGCAGCTATCTCGATTAGGGCTCGGCTCTTGTGGGGTAGCTTTTGCCCGGTGGTTGGGGGTAGCTCGCGGGTGTGCGGGGAGCCCCCCGCCGGGAGCTTGGGGGCTTCTTCTCGCTACGCGAGGGTGATTTTCTCGCTTTTCCCAGCTATGCCGGGGGGACGATGTCCGCTTTTCTTCTCTGTGCCGGAACGGTCCGGCTTCGTCGTCGCAAGTTCCATATCGCTCGTTTCCACGCTA
>CAYOSS010000072.1:0-9064 GCA_964406705.1 uncultured Eubacteriales bacterium | reverse complement strand
GCCTTCGCTGTTTCGTCCACCGGACGCGCTCGGCTTCATTCCCGCGCAGCGAGAAAAAGCCCTCGGGGACGGGCGGAGCCAGAGCAAGCTCCCGGCCCCGCAAAGCTCCCCCCCCACAGCGAGCAGCAGCCCCCCCCCCCGAGTCGGGCGGAGCCTGCCAGCCCCCGGCACCGCAAAGCCCCTCTCGCGCAGCAAAAACCAGCCCCCGGAGCCTGCCGGAGCCTGCCAGCCCCCCGGGACCGCCCCGCTCCGCTCACTCGAAAAAGCGGGAGTAGCTCAGTCCGCTCCCCCGAAAAAGGGGGAGGAACACCGTCCGCTCACCCGAAGAAGAGGGACGGCTCGGCTGGCTCACCCGATAAACCGTACCGCGGAGCGCCGGGCGGCCTCGCGGGGCGGCTTCCCCTAAAGCGGCGGTCGCAGGCCAAAATCCCCCGAAAAGCCTTGACAACCGCGCGCCGGCGGGGTAAAATATCCACTCGGTGAAGAGCCGCGGCGGGGTAATATTCCCCCGGTAACGGGCGGCGGCCAACCGCCGGCAAAAGGAGCTGACCGGTTTTGTACATCCTTATGATAACCGTGGCGGCGGCGCTGTCCGCCGTCCAACACGCTATGGGCAAGCTTTACGGGCGGCACTCCGGGCGGGGAATGCTCCCGGTGCTGTTCTTCCCCGCGTGCACCTCGGCGATGATTGCCGTGCTGACCCTCGCGCTGACGGGCTTCAGACCTCAGTTAAACGCGTTCGGCGTCACGATGGCGGCGACACAGAGCCTGCTGTGCGGGCTATTCAATATGCTCGGCATCTACGTCACCCAGAAGGTCGGCTCGGGGGTGTTCACGGCGTTTGTGATGCTCGGCGGGATGTTGGTGCCGTTCTTCTCCGGCGTCGCGTTTTTGGGCGAGAGACCCTCGGCGTTCTGCGTCACGGGGGTGGCGCTCGCCATAGCCGCTCTCGTGTTCTCCGCGCTATCCGCGGGTAAGAACTCCGCCTCGGCGGACAAGCGCGGCAGGGGGGCGGCGGTGGCGCTCTGCTTCGTAATACTTCTCTTAAACGGCGTCGGCTCGTCGGTGATGAAGTTCCACCAGGTGGACTCGAGAGCGGTGGGCCCGCTCGACTATATGTTGGCCGGGAACACCGTCAGCGCCGTGGTGCACTTCGCGGCGATGGGCGCGGTCGCGTTGGCCGGCAAATCCCGGAAGAAGCCCTCCCCGGCGGGAGAGACGGCGCCCTCCGGGGACGCGCCCGCCCGCTCCGTACCGATGATGCTCACCTCCTGCGGGATATACACGGTGACCTCCACGGTAGCCGGATTCTTGCAGATGAAGGCGGCCACGGTGCTGCCCGCGAGCGTGCAGTTCCCCTTCGTGACCGCGGGCACGGTAATATTCGCCACCGTTCTGGGCGCTATAATGTTTCGGGAGAAGATCAACCGCTGGACGGCGATTTCGCTGGTGTTAATGCTCGCCGGGACGGTGCTGTTCAACCTGTAGGCGGGCGGAGCGGTTTCGCTCAACCTATAGGAGTTGCCGCTAATTGGGGGCACGTCGCGGGGCCGAACGGCGCCGGCTCGATCGCCTACAGGCTATATGACACCTCTTTAGCCGTCCACAGGCTGAACAGCACCCCCATTACTCACCTATAGCATATCATATGAACACACCAAACCCCCGGGGGAATACCTCCGGGGGTAATTTGCCAGGCGGGGGTCTCCCCTCCCCCGCTCTCCTTAGAACATCGCCCTGATCACCCGCAGGAGAAGCCTCTTGAAGCTTTCCCACAGCGAGACGGGGGCGGGAGCGGGCTTCGGAGAAGTATCTCCTATCGGCTCGCTCGCCGGGACACTCTCCGGGATCTCGGTGACGTCTTCGGTGTACTCGTAATCGGAGAAGACCGTGTCATAGGAGCGGTAGATTCCGAGCCCCACCTTGACGTCGGTCATCAGCGACGCGTCGTAGGTCGGGAAATTGTCACTTCCCACAACGCTGCCGAGGTCCCACTCATAGGCCTTCGCCCCGTTAATGAAGAACACCAGCCTGTCGCCCACCTTGTAGACGGTGAGAAGGTAACTCTCGCGGTTGTAGTTACACCCCGCCCCGATGAGCTTGTCGACGCCCCAACTGAAGGATTCCAGCCGCAGGGATTTGCCCACACCGTTACTCGCTATGGTGCCGAAGATGATTTCGTCGGCGCCGCCGTCCTCCCTCTTACCGCTGACCACAAGACCTATTATCTGTCCCGACGTGCCGGGAGCTTCCACACGCGCCTGAAGTTTAAAGTTGAGGTCCGCGAAGCTGCTCCCGGAACCGAACAACCCGGCGCTGAAGGAGTTTGTCATCTCGTTGCCCGTCTTGATCTCGTAGCGACCGTTGTCGGTGAGGTTCCATTGGTAGCTGCCCTCGGAGTGGTACTGTTTGATTTCCGGCTTCCTGTAAAGCTTTTGTTGCCGGGTGACGGAGGAGCCGTTCACCTCCACGCCGTTCGCCAACCCCTCATACCTGCCGTCCGAGGTGGCGAAGTAGAGCTTGTAAGTCCCTCCCGGAACAGCGACGGAGTAGGTCCCGTCCGAGTTCAACTTACCCGTAAAGGTAAGCCCCAGAGCGGCGTCGGTCGCGGTGACGGTGCCCTCTCCGTACCCCGAGCCGACACTGCCGCTAATGGTCGGGAAATCCGCCTGCGAAGTGTACTCGTAGTCGTAGAAGGTCGTGTCCACGTTGCGGTAGATGCCGAAGCCCACGCTCACGTCGGTCATATCGGTGATGTCGGAGTTATTGTCGCTCTTCCCGTTGACGTTGCGAAGGTCCCACTCGTAGGCTTTCGTGCCGTTGATGTGCATAATCACACGGTCAGCCACTTTCAAGATGTCCACGGTGTAATCGTTACGGTCGAACGCGACGCGGGGCCCGTCCGCCCCCCAGCTGAAGTTGATCAGCCGCAGGGACTTGCACATTCCGTCGTTGGCAAACGCGCCCAAGACTATCCGCTCACCCACAGGCTCGTCGGCCCCCGGAACGGGGTCGGTCCCGGATATCATAAGCCCGATCAGCGGAGCGCGGGAGCCCGGTGACTTGACCTTGAAGTGGAGGGTGAAGTTGAGCTCGGAAAGCTTCGACGCCGTGGCGAAAAAGCCTCCGCACATCGCGTTCTTGGAGTCGTTGTCGGTGATGATATTGTATGTGCCGTTGTCGGCGAGTTCCCAATCGAAGCGGGAATCTTCTCCGTAGCGCCCGAAGGTTGGCTTCTGATAGAGCCTCGTGAGGTCCCTCTTTACCGGTCCGTCGGAGACCTCCACCGACTTCGCCAACCCCTCATACCTGCCGTCCGAGGTGGCGAAGTAGAGCTTGTAAGCCCCTCCCGGGACAGCGACGGAGTAGGTCCCGTCCGAGTTCAACTTACCGGTAAACGTAAGCCCCAGCGAGCTGTCGGTCGCGGTGACGGTGCCCTCTCCGTACCCCGAGCCGACACTGCCGCTAATGGTCGGGAAATCCGCCTGCGGGGTGTACTCGTAGTCCGAGAAGGTCACGTCGAAGCTGCGCAGGAAGCCGAGCCCGAAGCGGACGTTTGTCATATCCGAGAGGTCGTCTATCCCGTCGTCCGGCTTGCCGAACACGTCGGTGAGGTCCCACGAGAACGCTTTTCTGCCGTCTATCAGCATCACAAGACGGTTGCCCGACTTTATGGCGGTGAGACGGTAGTCCGTGGGGTCGCACTCTACGGCGGGCTGGATCCTCTCTTCAGTCGTCCAGGAGTAATGCATGCGCCGTACGACCCTCCCGGTGCGGTCGTTGTTTAACATTCCGAAGATGATGTGCTCCTCGCCCAGCTCGCCGTCAGTACCCATTATCATAAGACCGATGAGAGGCGCGCCGTTCCCCTTTGTGCGAACCCGCGCGGCGAGGGTGAAGTTCGCGTCCGCGAACCTCTCCGCCGTAGCGAATATTCCGCCGCACATCGCGTTCGCGTCCTGATTGCCGGTGCGTATCTCATAGGTGCCGTTGTCCGTGAGGAACCACTCAAATGTCCCATCCGCTCCGTCGCGCTCGAAGGGGGGCTTCTGATAGAGCCTCGCGAGGTCCTGCCCGGAGAGATCGCCGTCCCCGACGGTGACTTCCTTAATAAGACCCTCGTAGCCGCCCGTCAAAAAGTGCAGGCTGTAGGAGGAGCCGCGCGGGACGCGGACGGTGTAGCTCCCGTCGGCGGCGAGAGTTCCCTCATACTGAAGGTCCGTGGCGAGGTCCGTCGCGGTGACCGTCCCGGCCGCCGCCACACCCGAGACCCGACCCGAAACACTCACATAGTCCTCGTCTCCGAGCTCGTTGAACTCGTACTCGCTGAAGGTGATGTCGTTGCTGCGATAGAGCCCGAACCCGACTCTGACGTCCGTCATATCGGTGATGTCGGACTTGTCGTCGCCCGCCCCGTTCACGTTGCGGAGGTCCCAACTGTGCAGCTTTGTCCCGTTAACGCGAACCACTACGATGTTGCCCTGCTTGGTGAAGTCGAGAGTGAAATCTCCCCGGTCGAACGTCGCGCGGGGACCGTCCGCGCCCCAGCTGAAGTTTTTCAGCCGCAGGGTCTTCGCCATACCGTCCCCGGTCACGATACCGAGCACCACCGACTCGTTCAAGGTGTCGCCGTCGTCCCCGGCGATGAGCAGCCCCGCTATGGGGGACCCTCCCGGAGCGTTTACCCTCACGTGAAGGGTGAAGTTCAGCTCGGAAAGCTTCGCCGCAGACCCCAGGAAGCCGCCGCACATCGAGTTGTGTCCCGCGTTGTCGGTATCGATACGGTAAGTGCCGTTATCCGTCAGGCGCCAGTCGAACACCGCCTCTTCTCCGAAGCGGTCAAAGAGAGGTTTTTGGTACATTCCGCCTAAATCCTGACCCCCCAGATCGGAATCCCCCAAAGCGACGTCGGAGATCATACCCTCACAGCCGCCGCTTTCCACCGTGATATCGTAGGTGAACCCGCCGGGCGCGCGGACGCTGTACTCGCCGCGTCCATTCATAGAGCCGCCGTAGAGGAAGCCCGTCCCGTCCGCCGCCGCGCTGACGGTCCCGCCCGCGGTGACGCCCTCCACCTTGCCGGATATGGTGTGGAAGTCCCCCGGATTGACACGCCGGTAGGAGTAGTCGGAGAAGGTGACGTCGAAGGTGCGGTAGATCCCGAGCCCCACCCGGACGTTCTTCATCGCGCCCAGGTTCTCCCCGTCTATGTCGGTGATGTCCCACTCCACCAACTTACTGCCGCCTATATAGTAGACCACGCGGTTGCCGGTCTTCTGAATGGATAGTCTGAAGTGCGTCTTATCGAAGTAGAAGGGGTAGTTGCGCTGACCCTTGAAGTAGCCTCCCTGTAACTCTCTCACCGTCGCGAAGGTAGCTCCGCTCACCATACCGAACACGCCGGTACGGGTGGTGCCGCTCTCGTTGAACGCGAGACCCAACATTAAGCTGTTGTCCCCGGCGGTGTCGACCGTGACGTCCAACACGAAGTCGGTGCCGGAGAAGCTCGGCAGGGTGTCGAAATACGCCATAGAGATCTTGTCGGAGGAGCGGTTCTCGGTGCGGACCGAGTATACCCCGTTGCCGGTAAGCACCCATTCGGCGGGAGCCGCCTCTCCCTGCTCCATAAACCCGGGTTTGGGGAAGGACCGACCGAGGCTTTGGTCGGATATGTCGGCGCCCTTCACCTCCACATCGGTGAGAATACCCTCTCTGTCCCCCGCGTCGAAGTAGATGTCATATTTCCCGTCGGGCAGCCAGATGTCGTACTTACCGTTCTTGAGCGCCCCTCCGAAGCGGTAAACCTCCCCCGTCTCGGTATTGGTGGCGGTGACCGAGCCCGACCCCGCGACGGCCCCGCTGACGTCGTACGCGGATTTTGACGTGATAGTAATAGCGCTGTCCTCCGTCACGGTGAAAGACGCCTCGCCCGTCACCTGATCGGAGTTGATCGGCCGCCCGTTCACCGCGACCGACACCGCCCGAGAGCGCGAGGGGGAAAACTTCACCGAAACCGTCTTGCCGTAGCGCACCGCCGCGCCGGAGCGGATCGCTTTGCCGTCAACCGTGACCCTCGCCCCCGCCGGAAGCGCGTTAAACGTCACCACTCGGGAGGTCACCGCGTTAATATCGGCGGCGCGGGTGGAGTAAGAGTACCCCGAGAAGGTCGCCCCGACGTACCCCCGGGTGCAGAGACCCACTTTATCGATAGTGAACTGTGATAAGTCAAAGATCTGCCCGTCGTTCGCGGAGATTTTACCGTCATACTCCGCGACAATGACGCCGTTAACCGTCATCATTATGTAGTCGCCCTGCTTCGCCACAACGATGTTGTAGACGTGACTGTCGGGATAGACGGTCTTGTTAGCCGAAAAAGCCCCCGACCGGACACCGATCCAGTTGACGGGCCGCGCCGTACCGTGCCAGCCGAAGAGACAGGTCTGCCCCGGCCCGAAAGCCGCCATAAGATTGTAGCCGGAGCTCAGTTTGTAGACCCCGCTCAGCATCACCCCGACCATATAGCCGCCGTCAGCCTCCACGGTAGTCCGAACTGCGAAGTTTTCCCCGCCGGAGGAGCGGAAGTAGGCGATATTCGGGTCGTTGCCGCCGGGAGCGCCCTCCGCCGCGTACTTTCCGTTGTCCACTATGTACCAGTCCCCCGTGACGGCGTTTTCACCCATCACAAAGGAGTCGAAGGTGGAGTAAGTCAGGTTGAAGTTCTTGTTTGTGAGAGGCGCGTTCCCCACCACGAGGGGCGAGCCGTCGGGGAAGGTGTAGAATATCTGCTCGAAGCGGTTGTGCCGGAAGTAGAGCTTCTGATAGGTCCCGGCGGGGAGGGTGACGGAGTAGGTACCGTCAACCCTCACCGCCGAGGGGAAGGAAATCACGCGGTGGTCGGAGAGGTAAGCGTAAATTTCGGTGGTGTTAATGTCCGGGAGGGTTTGCCCCGCGAGGGTCAGTCTTCCGGTGACGGTCACTCCCTTGTAGGCGGAGTAGACAGCCTTAACGGTGATGTGCTGCTGGATGTTGGTAATGGTGTAGAGGCTCTGGGTCCCCCGAATGACGCCGTTCGCCGCGAAGTCGGAGAAGACGCTGCGCCCGTTCACCTGAATGTCGCTTAAAATATTGCCGGGCATCTGCTCGATTTCCACGGTGACGCTTTCGCCCTTCTTAACGGCGAGGCTGTCCGCGGTGAGGTACCCGCTCCCCTGCACCTCCGTCTCGACAAGGCAGGTGCCCGAGCTATCGAACTCCCGGCGAAGCGCATCCGCGCGCCCGTCGAAGCTCTCAAAGCGGATCTCCTTGAACTCGGCTCTCCCCTGCGAGGCGTAGAAAGCCGGCATTCCGACCCCACCCGCCTGGCTCACTATCTCGCTCGCGATAAGCTCGCCGTCCACATAATAGTAGAAGCGGGTACCGTCGCGGATGAGCTTCATATGCACCCCTTCGCGCGTCTCAAAATTGGGGTTGCCGTAAGCGGCTTTGAGCTCGGTGCCGGAGCCGGTCGAGGAGTCCTGATAGCCGCGGCTCGCGCTGATAGAGTTGCAGTTCATCAGCCCTAAAGCGTTCTTGCGGGCGTGCGCCTTCATCATACTGAGGCTGAAGGTGAGCATTCTCTTCTCCGGGAGCATCACCGCGAGGGCCGCGCTGTGCCGCTCGTCGTCCGTGAACACGCCCGGCACAAAGGTCGCCTCGAACACGAAGGAAGTCCCGCTCGCACCGGACAGATAAAGTAGGTTGTTCCGCTCGGAGACGGTCTTCACCCCGCCTGAATAAACGAACGAGTAGTCGTTATGCCGCGAGAGCCGCAGGGAGGAAATATCCCACACGCCCATCTTGGCGACGCCTATCTTGGAGTCCCCCGCCACCGCGCCTTCGCGGTCCACGTCGATGTAGCCGTCGCTCTCGAACCGCCAGTACGCCTCCGGCTCGTCCACATAGGGGAAAGCCCTCAGCGATTTGGTGTTCTCCTCGCCGGGAACGGCGGCGTAGTAGGTGGGGTAAAGGTCGATTTCCACTTTGTCCGGGTTCTTGGGGGCGTCAAGCCCGATGGCGCTCCAGGGCACGAACAGCTCCATAACCATACCTTTGGTCTCGCCGCTGTTCGCCTTGCCGTCCACCTTGACCGCGTAGGCCGCGCTGTAGACGTTGGAGTTGCTGGAGGAGATGACACGCTCCAGATCGAGGTAGACACTGTGCTTCTGTGCCTTGTTTTTGATGCCCTCCGGGGCTATGAGCAGGAAGAGCGTGGAGTTCTTGGAGGGCGCGCTCTGCCCGTTGTAGAAGATGTTCGCGTCCTCAATGGTGGCACCCACGTAGAGACCCTTAGCGGTCATATGCGTGGTGAGCGAGAGGTGGGGGCCCGTCATCTCAAGGTCCTCGCTGAGCCGCGTAGAGAAGACGGATTTGTCCTGCCACTCCGGCTCGTCGAGCACGCCGTCTATGTGCATAAAGTCGTCCGCCTTGGCCGGCTCTACGTAGGTGAAGCTGTCCCCCGCCTCGAACACATTTTCGCCTATGACGGGCGGTTTTTTAGCCTTCCCCCCGCCGCCGAGGGTAGCTATCAGCACCACGGCGACCGCGATCAGCACCGCCGCTCCCGCCGCGGCTATGGCTATCCACTTCTTATTATTACCCGACCTGGGTGAGCTTTTCTCTGACATAAACCGCAACCCTCCTTAGCTCACTTTGCTGAGAACGACCACTTCGGATATGCCTATATCCCGCAGCGGCGAGCCGTCGATATCCTCCGTGACAAACTTCTCGCTGATGGTTATCACTATCCTCTTCACGGTGATCTCGTTGAAGTCGCATATCGCCGCCGCGCCCTGGACTACCCACTTGTCCTCCCGGTTGACGTTCTCCGCCGGGAACGGGAC
The DNA here is from genome assembly GCA_964406705.1 of uncultured Eubacteriales bacterium. Taxonomy (GTDB): domain Bacteria; phylum Bacillota; class Clostridia; order Oscillospirales; family Acutalibacteraceae; genus CAZRRV01. The sequence goes on along the minus strand of CAYOSS010000072.1, from coordinate 185 downwards.
GTCGCGTATCACCCCATAGTCGTACTTTTTTCCACCTATTTCTTCTCTCCCCGCCAGGTCAAAGCGGAGGCTGTCCACTTTGGACCAGGCGTGTTCATAGTCCGAACTGTTGTACACCATCACGGAGGAGACCTTGACCGGCCGCGGAAAAGTGAGAGTTACGGTGACTTTGCCGCGGCCGACAA